>JAIRNP010000085.1 GCA_031258005.1 Treponema sp. | reverse complement strand
ACCCCATTGAGACACCCTCCATTCGGTATCCCCATTATAATTTGGGCAACAGCGTCAACAAGTTGACGTTTCAATTTGAGGCATGACCTCTTTTCGACAACATTTTTGATGAGGCAATGCGCCCTCTTGAAGTACTTTTTGAACACCGGTATTATATAGCCATTATGGAAAGTGGGAGTACTTCATTTTCGTTATTGACGCTTTTTCAAATGGGCGGTCTCTTCATGTGGCCGCTGCTTTTCTTTTCAATTGCGACCATCGCAATCGCCTTGGAGCGGGCGGTGTATCTGGTGTACCACAACTTACGGCTGGATGATCTCAAAGCCCAGGTGCAGGAATACCTGCAAAGGGATAGGCTCCCTGAAGCTCAACGGTATTTGGCGGGTCTGACTAAACGCCGGATAGGAGCGAGGATCCTGCTTACCCTGGTAAACCGGGCAGACCTGCCGGAACATCAGATAGAAAAAGCCATTGAAGCGGAAGCCATGAGTTGTATCAACTCCTTGGAAAACGGCTTCAATTTTCTTACTGCTCTGGGTTCCCTTTCGCCCCTCACCGGGTTCCTGGGAACCGTTTCCGGGATGATCGGCGCCTTCAAATCCATCGCAGAAGCCACCGACGTGAACGCCCAGATTGTGGCAAACGGTATCTATGAGGCATTGATCACCACCGTGTTTGGCCTTATTATCGCTCTGATCACCATGGTGGCTCATTCACTCTTTACCCATATTGTAGATAAATTCACCGCGGAAGTGGAAAAAACCTGTTCGGACCTTATCATGGAACTTACCGCTCCCCAGAGGGAATCCGGTTTGAATATTCGGCGGGCTTTACCAAAGCCTTCCCAGAGGGATATACTTCCTTTGGAAGAGTATACCTGAGGCTGAACAGAAGCCTACCGGCAGGATGCAGGGGGCGCTTTTTCGTATAAATCCAAGGCAGCTTTCCCAACAACTCATTTTTTTGAACAAGTCTCCGGTAGTTCTTTCCAGGATTCATGTTTTCCGGGCTGTAGATTCCCGGATAATAAGTTTATACGGAAGGATCATATCCGTCCCTGTTCCCCGGCTGCCGTTGATAAGCTTATGCAGGGTAAGGGCGGTTTGTCCCCCGATTTCATCCAAAGGCTGCCGTATGGTAGTGAGCCGGGGTATGAGATAATCCGCGATTTCGATGTCATCGAATCCGACCACGGAAATATCCTCCGGTACCCGCAGGCCCTCGTCCTTTAAAACCCGTACGGCCCCGATAGCCAGTTCATCCGTGGCGGCAAAGAGCGCGGAAAAATCCCGATCCCGAAGTAAGAATTCCCGCATACCGTACATACCGAATTCGACGGTATAATAGGGGACCTGGATCAACCGGTTTTCATTTCGCTCAAGCCCTGCGACTTCGTGGGCTTGGAAGAATCCTTCAGCCCGCTGCCTGCCAAAGGAAAAGCCCCCGCCGCTTATCATGCATATCTTCCGGTGTCCCAGGCTGATAAGATGGCTCACCGCATCAAAGGCAGCCTGTTCTTCATTCACATGAATCGAGAGAACCCCTCGGGTACTGAAGGTAGACGCCACCAGGGGAATCTTCATTTCAAAAGCGTATGCATAAAACTGAGGGTCTTTCATCTCATGGATCATGATAATGCCGTCGAGGACCTCTGCCTTTAAACGGGCAAGACAGGCTTCTTCACTGGCCCCATCAAATTGCACAAAGAAAAAGAGGGTATGATACCCAAAAAATTCAAGCTGCCGTTCAATAACGGAGAAAAGCTGCCGCTGAAACATGTTGAAGGTATCATTGATGATGATCCCCACCGTAAAACTCCGCTGTAACACCATGCTCCGGGCCGCTTTATTCGGCACATATCCGGTTTCTTCTATTATTTTAAGAATCTGATCCCGCTTGTCCGGATTTACGTTGTTCTTTCCATTAATCACCCGGGAAACTGTAGCAGGGGACATCCCCACCTGTTTCGCAATATCTTTGATGCTGACCATACGCTTCCCTTTACGTTTCTTGCTCTATGGTACATACATTACCGCATAAGTACAAGTCGGGATCACCGCATTGAAAAAATGGTTCACCCCTTTCATGAACCCCTAAGGGGTTTGGTATAAAAAAATTCCTTTAATTCGTTGGCCTTTCTGCAAGCCTGCTAGTGTTTATGCTGACGATCTTTGCAAAGGCCGCCGGCATAAACCCCTCGCCCATCCTAAAACCGGACCAGTTCCCCGGTCTCAAAGGCCCGCTTACACGTGTAGGCGATTTCTGAGACCCGGGTTCCGTCGTATACCGAAACCCGGGGCTTTTGCCCGCTCACGATACAATCAACAAATTCCTGGATCTCCTTACAGTAAGCATCGCCGAAGCGTTCCAGGAAATTTTCGCTGCATTCCCGCCGTACCCCATGACAGTCTAGGATTTCCACGAGGTTTTTCTGCGGTACCGAGGCGATACGGAGGATCCCCTGGGTACCGATGATCTCCGTTTCTACGTTATACCCGTGAGGAGCGGTACGACCTGCAAAGAGAAACACCATGCAGCCGTTCTTAAAGCGCATAAGGCAGGACACATTGTCCCCGTCTTGATAGTGGGCAAATTCAGGATGAGCGTAACAGCCCCCAATGGCATACACCGTTTCCGGCTCACTGCCGGTAAACCACCGGGCGAGATCAATATCATGGACCGCCATGTCGAGAAATTGGCCTCCAGAATGAGGGGCAAAGGCAATCGCTCCTGCAATAAACTTCTCCGGGTCCTGGCTGTAGGACCGGAACAACACGGGCTTGCCGATTTCCCCAGCCGCAACTTTTTGCTGGGCATATTGGTAGGAGCCATCGAAACGGCGCATAAAACCCAGCATGAACACCAAATCGGGATGGGCCTCTACGGCCTTTTCCGTGGCTTTACACTCCGCCACGGTAACTCCCAGGGGCTTTTCGGAAAATACATGTTTCCCTGCGGCTAGAGCCGCCGCAATCTGGGTGGTGTGGAGTCCCGAAGGAGAAACCAGGACCACCCCGTCTAATTCTGGTAAGGAAAGCATATCCTCAAACAGGGTAAACCGATGAGGCACATTGAGTTTATCTGCGGTTTGGTGTAATTTAGCCGTATCCACATCACACAGGGCCACCAGTTCAGCGTGGCGGATTTTAAGGGCAATATTTTCGGCATGGGCTAGCCCCAAACGGCCAAGCCCCACGGAACCGATACGAACTTTTTGCATATTTTTTCTCCCTAACATAAAACATGGAGGGAACCGAGGTCCCCTCCATGAAGTAATGGCTCCTCTTAATCCCGTTTGGCGTTTTTTCTCATGTCGATGATCACCGCCCCAACGATAATGAGCCCCTCGACGACCTTCTGCCAATAGGCGTTTACCCCCAGGAGGGTAAGACCGTTCCGCATCACCGAAAGAACCAAGGCCCCCACAAAAGCCCCTCCGATGGTACCAATGCCTCCGGAATGAGAGGTACCTCCGATGGTCGTCGCGGCAATGGCGGTCAATTCATAGCCGTCCGCAGCCCCGGGGTGTACGCTGCCCACCCGGCCTGCAAAGACCACCGCGGCAAGGCCTGCCAAAAGACCGCAGTAGGTGTAGATCATGACCAGATTCTTGGGTACATTCACCCCGGATACTTCCGCGGCGGTGATGTTCCCGCCGATAGCATAGGTGTTTTTACCGAACCGGGTTTTATTTAACAAGATGTAACTTATCACAATCATGATAAAGTAAATGATCACCGGTATAGGGATAACGTTAAAAACCTTTCCGCTTAAAGCCGTGAGGGAGGGGATCATATTACTCACCGGCCGCCCCCCGGTGTAGATCAGGGCAAACCCCCGGGCCACGGTCATCATGCCCAAGGTGGCGATGAACGCGGGGATCCGGGTCTTAGCGATTAACAGGCCGCTGATACCCCCACATATTCCGCCGATAATGAGGGCCGTCAGAATGGGTACAATGACGGGCATCACCGGCAGGGAGGGAAAGTATTTTTCTGTAGCCGTGGCGGTTTGCCCAAGACTTGCGGCGATCACCCCGGAAAAAGCCAAAACCGAACCTACCGAGAGGTCGATGCCCTTGGATATGATGACAAAGGTCATCCCCAAAGCCATGATGCCGAAGATGGCGCTCTGGGTTAACACGTTGAAGATGTTGGTGGCACTAAGAAATGCGGGCTGTACAATACTCAGTAAGATGATCATTATCACCAGAACGATAACAATGCCATACTTCTTGGCAGTCTGCCCGATATTGATATGTTCCATAGTACCTTTAGGTAAGACCATAGATTTCATCTAGTTCATCTCCTTTACTTTTTTTTCTTTTTGGGCTTCATAGTACTCATCTATGGTATTAGTGGCATAGGCCATTAATTCTTCCTGGGTCAGGTCCGGGGAATTTTCGAGGATTCCCGTTACCTTTCCCTGATGCATGACCATGATCCGGTCGCTCATCCCCATAACCTCCGGGAGTTCCGAAGAAATCATCACGATGGACTTTCCCTCCCCGGCAAGCCTGCTCAAGAGCCGGTGGATCTCCGATTTAGTAAGCACATCAATACCCCGAGTAGGCTCGTCTACGAAGAGAATCTCAGGATCCGTCATAAGCCAACGGGCAACCAGTACCTTCTGTTGATTGCCCCCGCTTAATTCCCCAATATGCTGTTCCTGCCCTACGGTTTTGACCTGGATCTTCTTGATGTATTCCTCACATTCCGCCCGCATGTAGGTTTCCCGAATGAGCTGGGCCTTGTTGAGAAACCGCGGAATGTTGGCGATGACCATGTTGAGCTGCACTCCCAGCATAGGGAATATTCCGGAACTCCGGCGGTCTTCGGTGAGCCAGGCCATCTTGGCGTTGATGGCCTCCTCTGCGTTTCTGATTTCCACCTTTTCCCCGTCAATGAAGATTTCGCCCCCGCTTTTGGGCCGCACCCCGAAGATGGTTTCCACCACCTCACTACGGCCTGAACCTACGAGCCCCGCAATACCCAGGATCTCTCCCCGGTGCACCGTAAAGGAAACATCCTGGAAATACTTCCGGTTAGAGAGATTCCTGACTTCAAATTTGACCTCCCCTATGGGACACTTCACCTTGGGGAACAGTTCCTCTACATTCCGGCCCACCATCATGGTGATGAGCTTATCCACCTTGAGCGTGGCCGTATCTTCCGCGCCGATGTACTCCCCGTCCCGGTACACGGTGATCCGGTCGGTGATCGCATAGACCTCATCAAGTTTATGGGAAATAAAGATGATGCTCTTCCCTTGAGACTTGAGCTTTCTCATAATCACGAAAAGCTGGCGGATCTCTTTTTCCGCTAAGGCCGAGGTAGGTTCATCCATGATGATGAGCTTTGAATTGTAGGAAACCGCCCGGGCGATTTCGATCATCTGCATTTTCGCTACCGTCAGAGAGGCCATGAGGGTCCGGGGATCCTCCCCCAGATCAATCTCTTTGAGGACCTCCTGGGTCATCTCATACATCTTCCGATGATCGACCAACCCAAGGGGGGTAAGGGGTTCCCGGCCAAGCCAGATGTTTTCCATGATAGGCCGGTGGAGCACGGGGCTCAATTCCTGATGGATCATGGATATCCCCATCCCCAGGGCCTGAGCAGGGCTATAGGCTCCCTGAAGCTTCCCATCGAAGATAATTTCCCCACTGGTTGGATGCTGCATCCCAATGATGCACTTCATCAAGGTCGATTTACCAGCCCCGTTTTCTCCCATGAGGGCATGGATCTCTCCGGGGCGGACCTTGAGTTCAACCCCCCGCAGCGCCTTGACGCCGGGAAAGGTTTTTACAATATTTTTCATTTCAAGCAGATATGCTGCCATGTGTCATCCCCTTATAGCAAAAATGGACTAAAGCAAGATGGAAAACTAAAAAACTATGGATATTGAGCCAGATTTTCTTTAGTAATGAGTACAAAGGGTACCCAGGTGATGGATTCGGGGAATTCTCCCTGGAGAACCCGGTAAGCCGTTTCCGCAGCTCCCCTGCCTTGGCCTGCCGCATCTTGAAGGACCGTGGCCGCGAGGCTGCCGTCGGCCACTGCGGCCTTGGCATCAGGAATGGCATCCACCCCCATGACCAGCACATCCGTGCGGCCTGCGGCCTTGAGGGCTTCCACTGCGCCCAGGGCCATTTCATCGTTATTAGCCAAAATGCCCTTGAGATCCCCTCCGTAGGCGGTAAGCCAGTTTTCCGTGAGGCTCAGGCCCTGATCCCGCTGCCAATTTCCGGTTTCCTCCGCGAGCACGGTGATACCGGAGAATTTGCGTTTAATCGTATCCTTGTTCCCTTCGGTACGCAGGAGAGCCCCTTCGTTATCCAGTTTCCCCACCAGAATGGCCACGCCTCCGGTCCCGCCCAAGAGATCGCCCATGGCTTCCATCTGCATTTGCCCGGCGATTACTTCCTGAGACCCCACATAGAACACCTTGGAAGGCAGGGAGCCATTGCCAAAGGGATTCCGGTTGACGTATACCAAGGGAATATTAGCTTCTTGAGCCGCATTGGTAATCGGTTCAGTAGCATTGGTATTCACCGGTACCACGATCAGGGCCTTAACTCCCTGGGCAATCAAGGTGTTGGCCAGATCCTGCTGCTTGATCACATCTTCCTGGGCATCCTGAAAGATAAGCTCATAGTCAGGCTTATCCGCGAAGAACGCCCTGGTTTCGTTCATGATGTACCCCTGGAAGGTATCATTGAAGTTGTTACAGATGTACCCGATCCTCGTTTTACCGCCACTGCTGGCCGCTTTTTGCCGGGAACAACCCAGAAATCCTGCCAGCGCCATCAGCGCCGCCAGACACACCCATACGGTCTTTTTCATGCCAATCTCCTTAAGAAAATAGGATCCGTTTTCCTACCACGCCAAAACCGAAGACGTGCTAAATGAAAACGTTTACAAATAAAGTATCCACCCGCTTTCAAGAATTGTCAACAAAAATTTTAGCTATATAATTGTTTATAGGATAATGAGTTGTATATAAAAAATACAAAATTTTTTGGGACACAAACAAAAAATAAAAAACATGCTTTACAATAGGAGATATTTCATATAATATTATGAAATAAGTAAAAACGTTTTCATGCACGCATCATGTATGGAAGGGAAACAGGAAATGCATAACAGGATCGGAGGAACCATGGCGGATGAAGTAAGGTTAGGGCTTATCGGTATTGGCCGAATCGGGAAGATCCATGCTGAAAATAGCGCTCGGCGTGTTCCCGGCGCCAGGCTCGAAGGAATTGCAGATATTGTATTGCAACAGGAACAGGAATCCTGGGCCAAAGCCCTGGGAGTACGGCTCCTTTCAAGGGATCCCCAGGATATCCTGCGGGACCCGGCGATTGACGGCGTGGTGATTTGCAGCGCTACCGATACCCATGCGGATCTCATCATCGCCGCCGCATCTGCAGGAAAGCATATCTTCTGTGAAAAACCCATAGACCGGTCCGTTTCCCGGGTGAAGGCAGCCTTGGCCGCGGTGAAAGAAGCAGGGCTTACCCTCCAAATAGGCTTTAACCGTCGCTTTGATCATAACTTTACGCGGATTCGAGAACTCATTCAGGCAGGGGACCTGGGAACCGTGCAGCTTATCAAGATCACCTCCCGGGATCCCGCCCCGCCCCCGCCTGAGTATGTGGCCGGTTCCGGCGGGATCTTCATGGACATGATGATCCATGACTTTGATATGGCCCGGTTCCAGGCAGGGAGCGAGATCACCCAGGTCTATGCTGCCGGGGCGGTGCTCATTGACCCGGAAATTGGCAGGGCCGGAGATGTGGATACCGCCGTCGTAACCCTTACCTTCGCCAATGGCGCCTTGGGGGTAATTGATAATTCCCGGAAAGCGGTTTATGGATACGATCAGCGCCTTGAGGTCTTTGGTTCTAAAGGGGTGGCCATAGCGGAAAACGACCTCCCCAACCGGGTACAGGTGTCTACTGCCGCGGGAGTTACCGGTGAAAAGCCCCTGTACTTTTTCCTTGAACGATACAGGGAGGCGTATATTGCCGAGCTTGCATCCTTTGTGGATGCGGTCTTGCATCATACCCCTGCGAAAGTAAGCGGACAAGATGGTTTAGAGAATATGTACGCGGCTTTGGCCGCAGGAAAATCCCTCAAAGAAAAGCGGCCTGTGTTCATTGATGAAGTCCGGGCTGAGTAAGCGAAGAAGTAAGGAGGAAACATGCAACTGCATCATAAACCACCCTTTAGCCGAGGATACACCCCCCTCGTGCAAAGGAGTGGGCCCACGGCGGATATGCTCATGGATTTCGGGGTCTTGCGTCTTTTGCCCGGTGAAACCTATGAGAGTTATTCTGAAACCGATGAACGGCTATGGCTTTTAGCCCAGGGCACGGGGTTCCTGGACGCGGGAAAGGCAGGACGTTTTGACGTTTCCCGGCCCAATCTCTTTGACCATTCCCCCTGGTGCCTTTCGGTTCCGGCCAAACAGCGGGTAACCATAGGCGCGTTGGACCAGGCCGCGGAGTTTTACTACGCGGCCACAGACAACCCCCGGGAATTCAAGGTAACATGCTACCCTCCTGAAGCAGCCAAGAGCGAATTCCGGGGGGCCGGGACCATGCGGGAAACCTCCACCCGGATCGTGCGGACCATCTTTGACGATACCAACCGGCCTGAATCAAACCTCGTGATAGGGGAGGTCATCGGCGTGCCGGGGAAATGGTCGAGCTATCCTCCCCATCATCACCCCCAGCCGGAGATCTATCACTACCGGTTCCTTCCATCCCAGGGTTTTGGGCTTACCGCGATTGGGGACACTCCCTACATCATCCGGGATCGGGATACCATCCTCATCCGAGATGGACAAGATCATCCCCAGGTAACTGCTCCGGGTTATGCTATGTGGTACCTCTGGGTGATCCGGCATCTGGAGCATAACCGGTATGGCCCCCAGTACGTTACCGAAGCCCATCGGTGGGTAAGCGGACCAGAAGAGAACATCTGGCAGCCAAAACAGTAGGGGAATCGGGTACTGCCCCTGGAGGGGGGCGGTATTTTTTAAAAAGTCTAGGGAAGTCTATGGAAGAAAAGAGCAGGAGAGAAGGAGCGGAGATGAAAACAGTACGACTTACAATGGCCCAAGCATTGCTGCGTTTTTTAGATAATCAATATATCGAAGTAGACGGGGAAGAAATAAAATTTGTGGCCGGGGTCTTCGGTATATTCGGGCATGGCGTGGTGGTTGGCCTTGGGGAGGCTTTAGCCGCAGCTAATCAGGGTCTGCGGTTTTATCAGGCGAAAAACGAGCAGGGCGGAGCCCATGCGGCTATGGGATTCGCCAAGCAGCACCAGCGCCGGCAGATCATGGCGGTATGCAGTTCCATAGGCCCCGGGGCTCTCAATATGGTAACTGCCGCGGGAACCGCTTCGGCAAACCATATCCCGGTCCTGTTCCTGCCCGGGGACGTGTTTGCCTGCCGCCAGCCGGATCCGGTATTGCAGCAGATTGAAAGCCCCGGGGACTACACCGTAAGCGCGAGCGACGCATTCCGGGCGGTGAGCCGTTACTGGGATCGAATAAACCGGCCGGAACAGCTCATGACCGCGCTGATCCATGCCTTCAGGGTTTTGACGGATCCTGCGGAAACCGGGGCGGTTACCCTGTCCCTTCCCCAGGATGTGCAAGGTGAAGCCTGGGATTACCCGGAGGACTTCTTGGCCAAACGGGTACATCACCTAGAACGCCGGCCTCCGACGCAGGGCCAAATCCAGCGGGCCTTGGGAATGCTCAAGGCCGCGAAGAAGCCCCTGGTGATCTGCGGCGGGGGCGTGGGCTTTTCCGGGGCAGGTCCCGCGCTGGAACAGTTCTGTACCGCCTATCACATCCCCTTTGGAGAAACCCAGGCAGGGAAGGGCAACATCCTCTGGGATCATCCCTATAACCTTTCCGGTATCGGGACTACCGGGAGCTTGGCGGCAAACCGTTTAGCCAAAGAAGCGGACCTGATCATAGCAGTGGGTACCCGGTTAGGGGACTTTACCACCTGTTCCAAGTGGCTTTTCCAGAATCCTTTGTGCCGGATCCTGGGGATCAACATCGCCCCCTTTGACGCCTACAAGATGAACGGCGAACCTATCATCGCGGACGCGAAACTGACCCTGGAAGCCTTGCATGCCGGCGCATCCCCGTACCGGTCAGCGTGGGGCGGACGGATCCAGGAGGTCCGCTCCGAATGGAAGGCAGAGGTAGACCGGCTCTACCAGGAAGAAGACCCCCTGGCCCTTTCTCAAGTACGGGTCTTAGGAGAGCTCAATGACCGGCTCCTGCCCCCGGATGTGATAGCCGTGTCCGGTTCAGGTTCTATTCCCTCGGATATGCAGCGGGTATGGCGGGTAAGAACCAAAGGCACCTACCATATGGAATACGCCTTTTCCTGTATGGGCTATGAAATCGCCGCTGCCTTGGGGGTTAAAATCGCCCGGCCGGATACGGAAGTGGTCGCCTTGGTAGGGGACGGGGCGTATACCATGCTCCATACTGAACTCTTAACCGCAGTCCAGGAGCAGAAGAAGATCATCGTGGTAGTCCTGGATAATGCAGGGTTTCATTGCATTGATAACCTGCAGCACAGCCAGGGGATCGTCCATTTTGGCAATGAATGGAAGACCCGGGATGCCCACAGCGGGCGCTTGGAAGGGGCTTCGGTGCAGGTGGACTACGCCAAAAACGCCGAAAGCTGGGGGGCCTTGGGTATCCGGGTGCGAACCCTGGAAGAACTCCGGGCAGGGGTGCAGCAGGCCCTGGCAGCTTCAGGGCCGGTGGTGATCGATGTGAAGGTCAGCCCTAAGTCCATGACCCAGGGCTATGAAAGCTGGTGGCGGGTTGGGACGGCTCAAGTGTCCGCTAATCCCGAGGTAGTAAACGCCGCAAAACAGATGGCAGCGGAACTTGCCAAAGCGAGACCCTTTTAACCCGGAGGGTGGGCGGATTTTTTCTTGCATCCCTCAGCAGGTTTCATAACGTAAGGATAGACTATGCAATCAATTCACCTGGGGATAGCCCCTATCGGCTGGACCAACGACGACCTGCCTGAACTCGGCGGGGAGATTCCTTTTGAACAGTGCCTCAGTGAAATGGCCTTGGCCGGATTTGAAGGGACTGAAGTGGGGAATAAGTACCCTAAAGATCCCGCGGTCCTCAATAAGGCGCTCAAACTCCGGGGACTGACCATTTGTAATGCCTGGTTCAGTTCATTTTTAACCACCAAACCCTATGAGGAGGTGGAAGCCGCCTTCATCGTTCACCGGGATTTTCTCTATGCCCTCGGCGCCGGGATCATCGGGGCAGCAGAACAGGGTCATTCCATTCAGGGCCAGGCTAAACCCATCTTTGAGGCTAAACCGGTTTTTACCAATGAGGAATGGCGCCGTCTCTGCGAGGGCCTTAACCGCTTAGGAAAAAAGGCGGCGGAAAAGGGGATGCACCTCACCTATCATCACCACATGGGAACCGGGGTGCAGACCGCAGGTGAAATCGACCGGCTCATGGAAAACACGGATCCCCGCTTGGTGGGGCTCCTCTACGATACGGGGCATCTGGTGTTCTCCGGGCAGGATCCCCTGGCGGTCCTTACCAAGTGGATCCACCGGATCCGCCATGTACACCTCAAGGATATGCGTCCTGACCTGCGGAACCAAGGGATCTCTGAGAAATGGTCCTTTCTCCAGGCGGTGAAGGCCGGGGTCTTTACCGTACCAGGGGACGGCTGCGTGGATTTTGTCCCGGTTTTCCATGCCCTTAAAGAAGCCGCGTATAAAGGCTGGTGGGTAGTGGAGGCCGAACAGGACCCCGCCAAGGCAAACCCCCTCGAATATGCGATCAAAGCGCGAAGCTATATTAAGGAAAAAGCCGGTATCTAGCCGTTTACGGCGAGCCGGTAGGTTTGGAGTAAGGAGGGTTTATGCGATTTGGGATTAACACCTTAGACGATATGGAGGTGCAGGGTAAGACCGTACTATGCCGGGTGGATATTAACCAGCCTATAGACCAGGCCACGGGGACCCTCAAGGATACCACCAGGATAGCGGCATGTACGCCAACCCTTAAGGAATTGAGTGATAAAGGGGCCAAGGTGGTCCTGTTGGCCCACCAGGGGAGCGACATTGAATACAAGAACTTCTATACCACCGAACCCCACGTCCAGGTGCTGTCAAAACTCCTAGGCAGGGAGGTCCGCTTCATCGACGATGTCTGTGGTCCTGCTGCCCGAGCGGCTATCCAGGCCCTGAAACCCGGGGAACTGTTACTTTTGGATAATGTCCGTTTCGTGGCGGAAGAGCAAACCCTCTTTGAAATGAAACTCCAGCTTTCCCATGCTGCCCAGGCAAAGACCCTCCTGGTGCGGAAGCTGGCCCCTCTGGGGGATCTCTACGTCTGCGACGCCTTTGCTGCGGCCCACCGGGATCAGCCCAGCCTCTGCGGGTTTGAGCAGATTCTCCCCAGCGCTATGGGCCGGCTCTTTGAGGAGGAATTCTGCGTGATCTCGGGGCTCATGGAGAAGCCCGAACGGCCCTGCGTCTTTGTTCTGGGAGGGGCGAAGATCAGCGACGCCTTCCTCATGATGAGTACCGTCCTGGGAGGGGGCGTCGCCGACCAGGTCCTTACCGGAGGCCTCGTGGGGGAGGTGCTCTTGTGGGCAGATGGTAAGGATATTGGGGAAGGGGCCCGGGGGGTTATCAGGAAAGCGGGCTACGAATCCCTGGTGGGGACTGCCCGGGAGCTGCTTGCACAATACCGGGACCGGATCCTCATGCCCGAAGACTTCGCCGCGGTTCAGGGGGGGCAGCGGGTAGAATACCCCCTAGGGAAGATCCCTGGAGATACCCTGATCCTGGATATCGGGACCGAGACCGGGGCCTGCTACCAGGCCCGTATCCGGACGGCCAAGACGGTCTTCGTCAACGGCCCCATGGGGGTCTTCGAGGATGCCCCCACGGAACAGGGGACCCGGATGGTGTGGGACGCCTTGGGGGATACGGCGGCCTATACGGTTATCGGCGGCGGGGACAGCATCACCGCCACCAAGAAGTACGGTAAGACCGAGGATATCAACTACATCTGTACCGGCGGAGGGGCCCTTATCCGCTTCCTCACCGGCGAAGAACTGCCGGTGGTAAAAGCCCTCCGGTACGGTTCGACATTGACCAAAAAGCAATGTTAGCGGTAAAGGAAAAACCAGTCTGGAGGCTGTTTTTTCCAGAACCTTTTGCTATATATGGAAATTAAGGAGAAAACCATGGTTAAGGTAGGCGTAGCAGGCTACGGGGTCATCGGTCAGCGCTTGGCTGACGGTGTGGCCTTACAGAAGGACATGGAACTGGTGGGTATTGCGGACCTGGTTCCCACCCTTTCCATCCGGGCGCTCAAAGAGCGGGGCATGCCCTATGATCTGTATCTCGTGGAAGGGGCCGATACCGCGGCCTTTGATGCCGCAGGCATTCCGGTGAAGGGCAGTTTTGCGGACCTTATCGGCCTGGTGGACATCATGCTCGATTCTTCCCCCGGAGGGGTGGGAGCCAAAAACAAGGAACGTTATGAAAAAGCCGGGGTTCCGGCGATCTTCCAGGGAGGTGAAAAGAACTCCGTGGCCGATGTGTTCTTTCATGGGTATGCCAACTACGAGAAAGGCCTGGGGGCCAAGTATTTGAAGCTTACCAGTTGTAATACCACAGGACTTATCCGTTCGGTGGACTGCCTGGACCGGAACTACGGGGTGGATCGGGTGGCCATCACCATCATCCGGCGGGTGGCGGACCCTGGGGACTATCACCGGGGATTGACCAATGCCCTGCAGATGGAGAAGGCCCCCTCCCATCAGGCCCTGGATCTCATGACCATCATGCCCCACGTGGAGGCTACGGGAATCTTGGTACACACCCCGGTTACCCACGGCCATATCATCACCGTGGTGGCCCAGGGGAAGGGGGGCAAGAAGATAAGCCGGGACATGGCCCTGAGTGCCTTTAAGCGCCATGACCGTATCCGGGTGGTGCGGATGGAAGACGGGTTTTTAGGGAACGCTTCTTTTTTCCGGTATGCCCGGGACCTGGGAAACCCCCGGGGGGATATGTATGAAATTGGGCTCTGGGAAGACAGCATCGTGGAAAGCGGAGATCAGATCATGTACGCCATCAACATTCCCCAGGAGTCGGTTACCATCCCAGAAACCATGGATGGGATTCGGGCGACCCTGCGGATGCAGCCGGATGCAGCCTCAGGTACCGCGGAAACCAATAAGTACCTGGGCTTAGGTAAATGGAAATGAGTGCATCCAACCTGCTCAGCCTCAAAGAGATGACCTGCTTTGCCGCGCGGATCCGCTTGGAAACCCTCAAGTGTGTGGGTGCCCGGGGCTTTGGCCATCTGGGGGGAGCGTTGAGTATCATAGAGGCCCTGGCGGCCTTATACGGCGGGATTATGCGGATCGATCCCCTTAATCCCCAGTGGCCGGATCGGGACAAGCTGGTGATGTCCAAAGGCCACGCGGGGCCTGCCCTTTATGCGGCCTTGGCCCTCAAGGGCTACTTTCCCCTGGACTGGCTTTCCACCTTAAATCAGCCGGGGACCCGGCTTCCCAGCCACTGCGACCGGAAGCTGACCCCCGGCATTGATATGACCACCGGGTCCCTGGGGCAGGGGGTTTCCACGGCTATCGGCCTTGCCTTGGCCCAACGCATGGACGGTAAAGACCGCCGGACCTACCTCATTACCGGCGACGGAGAGCTTAACGAGGGCCAGACCTGGGAGGGCGCCCTGTTTGCCCCCCAGCACCGGCTTATCAACCTGACCTGGCTCGTGGATTACAACCGCAAGCAGCTTGACGGTGAAACGAAAGACATTCTCGACCTGGGAGACCTGGAAGCGAAGTTTGGGGCTTTTGGCTGGGCTACGGCGTCGGTAAACGGGAACGACCTGGCGGAAGTGGTCAAGGCCCTGGAAGCGGCCCGGCAAGAAACCCGTAAGCCTTTCTGTATCGTGCTGAACACGGTCAAAGGCGCGGGGGTTCCCGGGGTAGCCTCCATAACGCTGAATCATCATATCGTCTTTGAGGGAGACCTGCGGGCAAAGGCTATAGCCGCGATGGAAGCGGAAATCGCGGCCCTGGAAGGAGCAACTACATGATAGTATACGACGGCAGCATGGATACGGAAGTATACAAAAACGTCTTTGGCCGGGTGATGGAAGACTTATGCAACGAAGATCCGGATGTGGTGTATCTGGATGCGGATCTGATGAATTCCTTCGGCACCTACGGCTTGTGGCAGCGGAATAAGCGGCAGGCCATTAACTGCGGCGTGAGCGAGGCCAATATGATAGGCATTGCCGCAGGTCTTTCCGCGGGGGGGAAGAAGCCCTATGTCCATACCTTCGGCCCTTTTGCGTCCCGGCGCTGCTATGATCAGACCTTTCTCTCCGTAGGATATGCGGGAAACAGTGTCCGGGTGTTCGGCTCTGACCCCGGGGTAACCGCGGCCTTTAATGGAGGCACCCACATGCCCTTTGAAGACCTGGCCCTGATGCGGGCGGTACCTCAGAGTAGGGTCATCGAAATCAGCGATGGGGTCATGCTGGAAACGCTGATGCGCCTTACCAAGGATCAACCGGGGCTTACCTATTTCAGGACAACCCGGAAAGCCTATCCCAAGGTGTACAGCCCGGATCACCCCTTGAGCATCGGCAAAGGGGAAGTGCTGCGGGAAGGGGCAGACCTCACCATTATCGCCTGCGGGCTTATGGTGGGGGAGGCCCTGAAAGCCGCAAACTTCCTGCAGGACCAGGGGACCAGCGCCCGGGTGGTGGATATGTTTACGGTTAAACCCCTGGACACGGAATTGGTCATCCGCTGCGCCCGTGAAACCGGTCGTATCCTCACCGCGGAGAACCACAACATCATCGGCGGTCTGGGAGACGCGGTGGGGGCAGCCCTGTGGGAAAGCGGGGTCCCGGTGAAGATGCGGAAACTGGGGGTTAAGGACGAATTCGGCTCCGTAGGCCCCCAGGAATACCTCATGGATCACTACGGCCTCAGCGCCGCCCACCTGGTACAGGCTTCATTATTCTAAGGTTTCTCTCCATACTTCGAGCACCATACCGTGTTCGAAGTATGGTGTATACCAGTATCCCGTTTGTATTATCCCCCGCAGACTGTTCCAGAGGAAGGGGTTCTGCAAAAAGGGGAGCCCTCTTTACTGTATCCTGAGGTCTATGGTATAGTAGGCGTAAGAAAAAAGGGTAAAAAAATGAAAATAGTGATGTTTACCGACGCGTACTGGCCCCGGGTGAACGGCGTAACGGTTTCGGTGGAATCCTTTTCCCGTGCCCTCATACGACTCGGGAACGAGGTGATGATTATTTGTCCTTTTTATCCGGAATCATCGGTGGTAAGTCGTATATCCGCTGATCGGAGCGGGCTTTTTCAGGATAAGCAGGAACCTCAAGTGATTCGAGTGCCCTCTATGCCCTTTATCATTTCCAAAGAAGACCGGATAGCGAAATTTCATAAATGGTTTTGGGTCTCCAAACAGATTGAACAGTTTAAGCCTGATATCATTCACATTAATACGGAATTCGTGATTGCCGAATTTGGGTTTCAATATGCCTGGCTGTATACCCTCCCCACGGTGTATACCTATCATACCCTCTGGGAAGATTATGTCACGAATTATATTCCCTTAGTGCCGACGTTTTTATTACGGTTCATTGCACGGGGGATAAGTAAAAGCATATTAAAGCGGCCTCAGACCATCATTGTTCCCACCTTGCAAATTCAGGAGGTGCTTAAGAAATACCGGATAAAAAATACCAGCTACCTCTTGCCTACGGGTATCGAACCGCAGGTATTTAACCGGGATACCAAGGAAGTCGCTTCCTTTAGGGAACTGCTCATCCAAAAGTACCCGCAACTTGCTCATAAGCGTATCCTCTTATTTGCGGGTCGTATTGCCAAGGAAAAAAACATTGATTTCTTGCTGGTCATTGCGCCGGTGATTATTGCCAAACATCCTGAGGCGGTCTTTTTATTGGTCGGTAATGGACCGGATCTGTATTACTATCAAGAAGAATGTGAACGATTGGGGATTGGGGCTCATTGTATTTTTACCGGTTATCTGGACCGCGAAGATTTAGCCTTGACTTACCGGGTGTCGGATATATTTGTATTTCCTTCACTGACCGAAACCCAGGGCCTGGTAACTATCGAGGCTATGTTTTCCGGTATTCCCGTGGTGGCCATTGGGGCTATGGGGACGCTCATGGTGATGAACGGCGATAAGGGCGGTTTTATGGTGAAAAACGACCCAAAAGAATTTACCCAGCGGGTCTTTGATTTGCTCGAAGATCGGGCCTTATATGAGCGGAAGGCAGCGGAAGCAAAAAGCTACGCCCAGGAGTGGAGTATTGATACCTTGGCAGTAAAACTGCAAAGCATTTACCGGGATACCCTGACGAGCTTCCAACAGGATCCCCGGACACGGCGTTTTATGAAGGTGGGCGCCTATCTTAAACGGTTAAAGAAGCAGCGAGAAACCGCTGATACTTCCGATTAATAGCGTTGTTCAGAAACTTCAGTTTCTGTCGAACCAAAGGTTCGCCAACTTCCGCTTAAAAACAGCAAAAACGTGGATTTCGTTAAGAAATCCACGTTTTTTGAGAGACTTGTTCGATAACCAACCAGGTTA
Source organism: Treponema sp. (assembly GCA_031258005.1). GTDB lineage: Bacteria > Spirochaetota > Spirochaetia > Treponematales > Breznakiellaceae > JAIRLU01. Next base: position 3,506 of record JAIRNP010000085.1, on the reverse strand, counting down.
TCGAACAAGTCCGATGAAGAAAAGATATATTCAGGCAATTTTCGTGGCGTTGACAGCGGCAGCCCTTTTCTTTACCGGCTGTCCGACGGGCCACAACGATACAGGCGAATCCGGGGGCACGGAACCCGAAGACGGCAAAACCTGGCCGTATTGATGAGGGAAAAACCACCTCCATCCCCAGTGGAAGCCCGGTTTCGTCCCCCCTTCACTCAGAAAAATTATGAGGCCTTGCGAATACTCGACTTATACCGGTAAATCGTGGTACCCTATCTCATAAAACAGTATAGGGGGGTACTTTTATGGCAAAAATAACGGAAGGGACTATTGTGTTCAAGGGGTATCAGACATGGTTCAGGCCGGTGGGGGCGGGTGAAGCGGGGGAAATTCCGCTGCTGGTGAAAGAGGAGTACGACCGAATGCCGAGTGGCCTCTTTTGCCGGGGACTCATCTTGTCCATGTTGAAACGTGTGATGCCTATAACCGGCTTGTGGAAGAATTCCTGGTTAAACAGGAAACGTTGTAGGAGGACGCACTCGTGAGCACTATCATCGATCTGCGGGAAACATCGCCCAATCACTGGCAGGCAAAGTATCAGGGCAATTACGGGGTGTATACCATCAGGATAAACACCGACGGAAAGCGCCGGGGTAATTTTTCCTGTTCCTGCCCCAGCGATTATTACCCCTGCAAGCATATCCCCATTATTGAGAAGGCCATTGCCGAACGGATAGCGAAAAGCGACGGGATCCGGAAAAGCGGAACCGGCTCTGATATAAGCGCGGAAGAACTACTTGGGAAACTCACCCATAAAGAGCTGTATGATTTTACAGCCGGGCTGATACGGAACAATCCTGACTTGACCAGCGCCGTTTTCCTTGAGTTTTCTGAAAAAATCGAAAATAAAGACGGCAACAAATACGCTCCCCTTATACGCAGGGAACTGGAGAACCTTCAGATCGATGCAGACGATTATTATGACGAAGATTATATCACTATTGATGTGTTAGACGAGTGGGTGGAAAAAGCCGAACAGTACCTTCAAGAGAAAAAAAGCAGCGAAGCGGTGCTGATTGCCCAAGCGTACATCGAAGAATTTGCCGACTGGCTGCAAGAAACTGTCGACCGCGATCTTATCGACTGGATTTCTGATGATTACCAGTCCCGCCCCTTTGGAATTCTGGAAAAGGCCGCCGCGGATCCGCAGGTTGACGCCAGGAAACTGTACGACTACTGCATGGCCGAAGCTCCGAAGGAAAGATATTCAGGCCTGTATATGACCGATTGTTTCAGCGATGTGCTTATGAAGCTGGCGGCGGAGGTGAATCCCGAAGCCTTTATTGATATGCAGCGGAAGTTGCTAGACGGGGTTGGGGACAGAAGTTCCTACGAGGCGGAAAAAATTATCAGGCGCATAGTCGATTTTTACACCAATTGTCGCGAGTCAAAAACAGCGTGGCAATATGTGGAAGATAATATACAGATAGACAGTTTCCGCCGGATGGTTGTGGAAAAGAGAATCAAACAAAAGAAGTTTTCCGATGCGAAGAAACTCATTCATGATTATCGTGATGCCAAACAGGGTAAATATCGTACCGATATCTGGGATGATTACCTTTTGCAAATAGCCCGGGGGGAAAAAGATGTTCCCGCCATACAGAGCATTGCCTATTCGTTTATCAAGGACTCTTTTAAGGATCAGTATTACCGGATATACAAATCGGCTTTTAGCGCCGGTGAATGGCCTGAGCGGTTTGAAAGCCTGCTCCGGCATTACAATAGCCGAAATAATTTTTGGAGCGATTCCGCCGCGGATCTTTTGGCTGCCGAGGGGATGGCGGAAAGGCTGATAGAACATATCGAAAAAAATATATCCCTGGAAAAAATGGAAAAGCACTACACATGCTTTGTCACCGCCTTTCCAGAAAAGACCCTTGCCCTTTTCCGGACGGCTGTTGACCGTTACGCGGAGGAACACACCGGGCGCGATCACTACGAACACATCATCAATGTGTTCAAAAAAATGAAAAAAATACCCGGCGGCGATGCGGCGGTGGAGAACATGAAAAGGCAATACCTTGTCCAATACAAAAAACGGCGGGCCATGATTGAAATACTGAACAGGAAATAGAGGGAGCTGGAAGATATTGTCCGGCGTGGGCCTTCGGAATTGCGGGGGAACCCTGCGGGTTCAGGGTGCGCAAACGGCCGGGCGCGGCGGTAAGGGGAAAGCCACGCGGGTGGAGGGCAAGCCGGTAAAGCTCATGGCGGGAACAGGGGGCCGGAAAAAGGGGCTTGCGGGGAAAGGCGGAGGGATGCCCCACGACGGGTTTGTGAAAGTCCTTAGGGTCATCTGGGATCTGTATGACGGTATGTGCCGTCCGTTCTCCCTGCTGGGCCTCGACAACCGCGGGGATTTGGTGTCAGACACCCGACAGCGTTGCCAGCGATTTGGATCGATTTGGTGTCAGACACCGTTGACCTTGATACGGCGCAGCAGCTCAGCCTTGAAGTATTACTGAGCCGCTGCATAGTTACGTTTAACGTGGACGGGGGAAGCCCCGCGACGCAGATGCGGACGGTAACAGGCGGCGTCAAACATATTGTCGATGAGGGGAATCGTAAACACCGGAATCCCCGTTTTTTCCCGGAAGGCGTCGGCGCTCTCCGCATCCAGCGCGGCCATAATAAGATCCGGGGACAGGGCAATGACTTCCTCTTCATAAACCGTTCCGTTATCCCCCATCACAGGGAGCTTGGAGAGCCGGGCGTTGTTTACATAATTAAATAACTTGGAGATATTCGGCTGAAGCTCGTTTTGTTCCACCCCGATGACCAAATCAAGGGCCTGCATATAGGTGGTAAACCGGAGGGTTCCCACATTCACACATACAATAGACCGGAGCGGATCGGGCATCGTCACCTGCCGCCCCGCCACATCGGTGATGGTTTTTACCCCCACGGGGGCCGGGGAGGCTCTTTCGGCCCCCTCCTTCCGGGAACAACCGGCCCCGGCCAAAAGGATGATCCCCTAGAGCCCCGCTAGGATCCCCCGCGCCGCCCTCCCTGCAATCCGATGGGCGCCCGCGCAAGGCAGCATTTCGTCCTTCCGGACGCTTCGAAAACCCCGCAGGTTTTCCCACTTTCCTTGATTCATACCGTTCCTCCTTAAGATTGGACACAAAAAAGGCGCAACCTCAATCCCGGTTGCGCTTTCATGGCGTTATAGCGGCCATGCTCTGGCCGCCGGCACTAAATCCTTCGTCGCTCAACCAAAGCTCCTTCACCTCGTTCAGTGAGGATCGCTTCCTTCATGGCAGCGGGAAACTTCAGTCTTCATAGCTTATCCCATTCCGGCAAATCCTGTCAATCACGTCACGTATGTATGGTCGATTTTTTTTTGAAGTGCGAAAATAGGAAGGTATAGAAACGGCATCGTAAACACGGTAGTATAAAGTTGCAACACCAACCTATCGGAGGTATCGGACCAAAGGTCCGCCGATGCCGTA
>JAIRNP010000079.1 GCA_031258005.1 Treponema sp. | reverse complement strand
TGATACGGGTATGGATTTCGTACCACACCCCTTGTTTGAGTATACGTAATGGTCTCATGGAGCATATAAGGGCTTGACAAGCCGTTTTACGTTAGTGGGTTGTTCAAAAAGGTCAATTTCCTGAGACACGCATTACAGGTCCTCATGCGGCTAACAATTTTTGTGGGTTAAGTTTAACATGGACGGCGGGGAAGCGTGGGAGCAATGCTATTTTTTCAATAACCAACCGGGTTATCGAACAAGTCCAATATATAGCGTTGGTTGCGAAAAACCGACACTAAATACAAATTTGCCGGGAACGGTTACAACCTAAAAACCGTGTTTTTCATGATCCAGGCTGCGGCTCGCCAGTATATAGACCAGTACAGCGACGGCAAGATCATCAACATCGCTTCCCTGCTTTCTTACTCAAGGGGGCATACAGATACCCTCCTATACGGCATCCAAAGGGAGAATCCGAACCCTCACCATACTTATGGCTAACGAATGGGCCAAGTACCGTACTAATGCTAATGCGATTAGCCCTGGGTATATGGCTACAGATAATACCCAAGCGCTCAGAGCTGATCCGGAACGGCGCGTGACCATACTGGAAGGGATCCCCGTGGGCCGCAGGGGCAATCCCCGGGATCTGGCAGGAGCAACGATGTTCCTCGCATCCCCTGCGTCAGATTACGTGAACGGTTTTACCCTTGCGGTAAATGGAGGCTGGCTTGCCCGCTAAGGTTTAAGGAAAAGCGGTTGTATCCTCCCTTATCCCTCAGGGCTTCCTTAAGTCCCCAATCTCAAAAAGGCATCGCGGTATCCAAAACTCCTGAAACGCTGCAAAAGGGCGCCGCTCTCCCCCAGATTCATGGGCCCCAGTAAAATCCGATAGAGGGGCTGGTCAGGGCTCCCGGAATTTTGAATGCTTAAGGGATACGAGGCTCCTATCTTAGATAATTCTGGCTCTACCAGTTCGGCTTTTTGGTACGCTCCTAATTGGAGATAATACTTACCCTTTTCCAAGCGGCTGATCACGGGAACCGAAAACGTCAGCGGAAACTCAGCGTTTCTAGAGGACGCCGGGATAGGTGGTATAATAGGTGCTAATTCCTGGCCGGCTTGGGAATCTGCCACAGGATACGTAATTGAATCAATGATGAAACTTGGGTCGATACTTCGGTCATTCTCAACGGGGTGGGCAATAGGGGCTATTTCCGCTTCTGTCGGAAGCCCCGCAATTTCCCGTTCCGCAGGAGGCCGCTCTTCTGCGGGAGTCAGCCTAAGGCTGTATGCATCCCCAGTATATCGGGGCCCTTCAGCAACCTCAGTCCCTGCTGGATTTGCTACCTCTTCGGTACTCGGCTTCTCATGTATAGTAAGGACCGTATCCTCCTTGGCAATGGAGGGAATTTGTAGGGGCAAATGGGTTTCTGGAGTTACGAGGCCATCTTCCAAGATGGGTTTTTCCTGTATCGTGAGGGAGTCATGGTCGGAACTGCTGAGGGGGAAGGCTTCCGGAGGATTAACATCGGGCATTTCCGTTTCTTTACGGGATACTCCGGTTTTCTCGGCAAGATCCCCCCCTTCTTGTGGGAGAAGGGTTACTGCCATTCCATCTCCTCTGTCGTTACCTGATGCTCTCTCTATACCGGTCCGTGGTTCAGGCTCCTTGGTACGTACGGTTCCTGACCAATAGGTTTCCGGCTGTTCTAGTCGTTCTTCTGGTTTCTCATTGATGGTAAGCCTGGGCTCTTCCATGGTTTCAGGGAAGAGGGTAACATCAGGGTGATTCGTTCCCGGGGCTCCTGGTTCTGCTGCCTGGAGCACCAGCAACTCCGGGTCTGAATGGATGTTCTCATCCACCCTTAATCCTGAAGGGGTACCAGGTTTATAGGCATCAGGGATATCTATAGCATCCTTGCTGGAGGTATCTTCTGAAACCGGATGTCCAGATCCGATGAGAGCTGGACTCTCAGGAGCCGGAGAAGGCTTTTCAGGAAGCGCGTTCTCAGCAGTCCCTTCTCCTCGCTCCCTCCTTTGAAGGCCTTCATTAGAAGGTACACTCTCTTTATTTTGAGCAACCTGAGCAAGATATTGCGAAAAGGCTTCCGGGTCTGCAGGCTGTATCATCTTGATTCTGCCCAAGGATCCTATGGGCATGCCTATAGCCTCAGCCGCTTCCCTCGTAAGGGTGATCAAAAGCCCTGGATTGTCTAAGCTGGCGGCAACGGTAACCGGAATGGTTTTTTCTGTTTCAAGATTGGTAATATACACCACCGTATTCCGGGGGAATACATTGGTAGCCACGTAGAGTCCTTCTACAGGAAGGTCCCCATGAGCAGCAACCACCGCATTTCCTTCCCAGATACTTCCTTCCCATTCGGATGCATTGAGTAATAGGATACACGCGGTTACAATACATCCTAGACACTGCTTTTTTCTCATATCTTTCATACGTATACCCATCCTTACAAGGTATTTTTCCTTAATGATGCATGGAACGCCCAGCCCGGCTTTCAAAAAGATACACCCAGGATACGCTCTGGTCATCTTCCTAGGTGAACGAGGAAGGTCCGGGCTGCTTTTTTGAGTTCCCGGAGTTCCTCCGCCGGAGATAGGCTTATGATCTTTGGGTATTGCTGTTCCCCCACACAGCGATAGAGCTTAGTGCTAAAAAGTTTGAGAGAAATCCATTGAGGTCTTTGGAGAGACCCCTCGGTCATACCCTGATATTCCAACAGGGGGAGGATAAAAAAATCCAAGCCTCCCGGGATGGCCCCTTTGAACGCTCCCTGGGCTTCTTCGGGAAATTCTCCGGCCGATTTAACCTGGAGCGGCATAATAAGCATAATACTTGCTATATGACCTGCATCAAAAAATACATCCATCGAACTACTTTCCCAGAATCTTAACAATTCACGTATCGGCCTCGCCTGTGAGAGCCCTGTCTCTATAACCAGAAAGGGGAAAAATAAAATAACTATGCAAGAATAAAATCACACTCAGTGGTTTTACAAATCCCATTTTTCTTAACCATTCTCCTTTATGTTTATCGGTACAATGCGGGAGTTTCTATAGGGGACATGGAAACGGCAAGATGACATGCCTGTACCGGATATGCCATAGAACATGGTCGGAGATAGGGACTTTGGGAGATACCAGCCCGGTAGGATAAAAGTACCCTCATCTGGTTTTATTGGACTTGTTCGGAAATTGAAGTTTCCGAACAAGTCTATTCTTTCTGGGACAACCGATGGATACCAGCGGTCTGCCCTGGACTTACTGGCAAACCATGAAACGGGGTGAAATCCCGATCCTTCCCCCCGCGGCATAACCCCCGCTCTGTTTCGTTTTGAGCGGCTTAGCATTGGATTGAGAAATTCGAATATCTCCCGGTAGGCCTGCGAGATTCATAACGGAGCGAATCCACCCGGGCGCCTGGAGGTCCTCGGTGAAGCCATTTAAGAAAAGGGGTCTGTTTTTCCGGTGGTCCTTCGGACCAGACCTCCACCGCCCCATCGCTTCTGTTCCGTACCCATCCTGAAAGGCCCAGGCGACGGGCCTCATGAATGGTGGAATACCGAAATCCGACTCCTTGCACCCGGCCCCGAATAAGGGCTGAGAAAGCAAACGCAGCTCCTTCTTCGGTTTCATCCACCGGCTTTATATGCATAGTTTTTCAATCCTTCTTCTTATTAATACTGCCCCAAGTCAATCATAACGAGCAAGATACCTGTACCTTGCGAGCTTCCTGCAAAACCCGAATCTTCGGTTCGATGCTGGTTTTGAAAGAGACTCCGGTTATAAAAAATAAAACCCCCCGGGAAAAGGAGGTGAGGAAACCCGGGAGGCAAACTGATAATACGGTTATTATTTAACGTAAGATGCTAACAGCAAAACACTTTGTATGTCGGTGATGAAAAGGCACATAATACCGTATCATCAGTACTTTTAAGTTACCCAAATTTCTCCATAAGGTCAAGGGTTTAGGGATAAATATGACCATTTTTGTAATAAATCAGCCTCTTACCATCCCCCTGATGTTGAGGGGCCGAAATGCCTCATTTTGAAATGTTGTCGAAAACTATGGATGCCTCATATAGAAAATGTTGCCCAAGCTATGTCCGTGAGGGTGTAGGCGTAGACCTGGGCGAGGCCGTCGGATCTGGGCGGGGGCTTTTTGGCCGGGGCCGCGACGGGGGTTTTCAGCTCGCGGCCCTTGGGGGCCGCCGCGGGCGCGGAGCCGGGGGCCGCGGCGCCCCGCGGGCGGCTTTGCCTTGGTGCGGCGGCCGGCGCGCCGCCGGAGCCGGAGGCGGCGGCCGAACTGTTCGGGTCAGTGTAGTCCCGGGCGGAAACCTCCCTTCCGGAGGGGAGCGGGGCCGGGCCCGAGCCGGCCCGCAGCTCCGACATGGCGA
>JAIRNP010000071.1 GCA_031258005.1 Treponema sp. | reverse complement strand
GGGTTTACGAACAAGAATTTCTGGACCCGAGGGTATTGTGTGAGTACGGTAGGATTGAACGAACAACAAATACGGGACTATATCAAGAATCAGGAAGATATTGATAAGGGTCAACAAGGTCTGCTGAATCTGGATGGACCAGAAATAAACTAAAATGCCCCCTTTAAGGGGGCTTCCTCAAGCCACCGGCTATGCCGGTGGTAAATGACTTTATAGAAGAAACTACGTACCTCCATCCTCCCCCGGTGTCTATATATGGGTATCCTGAACCGCTCCGCATGAAACCCATCAGCGGATGCTTGTATTTCACGTTCAGAATACCTATACTGAGACCGTGACCTGTTTATGTGTATCCCCTGGGATGACGGGGCGGTAATGGCGCTTATCATCTGCCGGAATGTGGCCCTTGCTTATGATGGTGCTCTTGTGGTTCAAGGAATCAACCTGGAAGTGTATACCGGGGATTATCTTTGCATAGCCGGAGAGAACGGTTCCGGTAAGAGTACCCTGATGAAAGGTATGCTTGGATTGTTACCGCCTCAGCAGGGACGTATTATCTTGGGAGAGGGGCTTAGAACCAATGAAATCGGCTACCTCCCCCAGCATACCGCAGCCCAGCGGGATTTTCCCGCTGGGGTTTACGAAGTGGTATTATCCGGGCGACAGGGGAGACGGGGCATCCGGCCTTTTTATTCCAAACAGGATAGAGCCGCAGCAGAAGAAAATCTAAGCCGCCTGGGGATCCGGGAACTGCGGAACCACTGTTACCGGGAACTGTCCGGCGGTCAGCAGCAGCGGGTCCTCCTCGCCCGGGCGCTTTGTGCAGCCCAGAAGCTGCTGCTCTTGGATGAGCCTGCAGCAGGGCTTGACCCTTTGGCTGCTGCGGATCTGTACCGGTTAATCGAACGGATAAACCGGGAGACCGGGATTGCGGTGGTTATGATTTCTCACGATATTACACGGGCCCTTATCTATGCAAAGCGTATACTCCATTTACAGGGAAGACCGCTCTTCCTAGGAAACACCGATGCCTATGCCCAATCTCTTATTGGCAAACAATTTCTCGGAAACTATCAGGAGGAACCGAATGGATAAACTTGCGTTTTTGGTGATTTTGCAGGATATGTTTTCTTACACCTTTATTGTCCGGGCGGTGCTGGTAGGGTTTCTGGTCTCCCTCTGCGCCAGCCTGCTGGGGGTAAGCCTGGTCTTGAAACGGTATTCCATGATCGGCGATGGCTTGTCCCATGTGGGATTCGGCGCCCTTGCCATTGCCAGTGCAGTAAACCTGGCGCCCCTCACGGTTTCTATCCCCATTGTGGTTCTGGCGGCTTTTTTTCTATTACGATTGAGCGAGCATGCACGGATCAAGGGGGATGCTGCTATTGCCCTGATTTCAACCGGGGCTCTGGCCATCGGGGTGGTAGTGATTTCCATGACCACCGGCATGAATACGGATGTCTGCAATTACCTGTTCGGAAGTATCCTCGCGATGAGTAAAAGCGATGTGTATCTCAGTATCGTCTTGTCGGCGGTGGTATTAACCTTGTTTATCCTTTTCTACCATAAAATCTTTGCGGTAACCTTTGATGAAACCTTTGCAAAGGCTACGGGTACCAAGACCGGGACATACAACATGCTTATTGCCTTTTTGACTGCGGTTACGATTGTCTTAGGCATGCGGATGATGGGGGCCCTCCTGATTTCAGCGCTTATTATCTTTCCCGCGCTCACCAGTATGCGCCTTTGCAAGCGCTTCAGGACCGTTACCCTCTGTTCAGGGCTGGTTTCCGTGGTATGCTTCCTCACCGGCGTGGTGATTTCCTATGTTTACGCTACCCCCACCGGAGCCAGTGTGGTTATTATAAACATGGCAGCCTTCCTGGTGTTTTGGGGTATCCAGGGGATGCGTTCACACCGCCCAAAGCAGGCGCACCGGTTTCAAAGGTAAGCTTTTGAAAAAGCCTTTTTTATGGTATTTTTACTAGAGTAAGGAGCATAATAACGATGAAACATATACGAAGATTACCCTGGGCACTAGGCCTGTGTCTCCTTTGTACCCTGGGTATGCTTTGGGTAAATGGATGCAGTAACAGGCAGGGGTTCGCCTTATCAGGGCGGACCAATAAAAACGGCACTGCCGGGATTGTCCTTCCTGGGTCAGGATCCTCCAGTATAGTGGGCTCTAGTGGGCTTCTCGTACCTGAATCTCCGACGGTTCTATCCGATGAACCGGCAGTTTCGGTTGTGCAGGGGGCTGCTCAAGACCCCAATAAACGGTTGATTACGGTGGACCCCAAATATCAAGCCAATCAGGGACTCGTAGAAATTAAAGAAAAGATGTTTATAGCCCAGACAAACGATGTCTATCTCAATCCTGAGGAGTATCTCGGTAAAACCATTACCTTAGAAGGCCTCTTCCAGACCCAATCCTATTTCGGTACCGAGCCCTATTACTTTGTGATTCGGTATGGTCCCGGCTGTTGCGGCAATGACGGAAATGCGGGCTTTGAGGTGATGTGGGAGCAGGAGGATGCCGTCTATCCCGCAGAGAACGACTGGGTCGAGGCCATCGGCATCCTTGGGTCCTATGAAGAAGAGGGATACCCCTATCTCTGTATCAATTTATCTTCTTTGAAGGTATTGGAAACCCGAGGGCAGGAATTCGTTACCCAGTAAAGGGCGCTGGGGCAGCATGGAAAACGTAAAACCTAAAGGCCGTGAAGGGAAAAGCCGGGGTTCGGGGGTGTCTTCCAGAAGGGACTATGATCTGGGAGTGGTACACGCCGAAAAATCCCTTCCTGAAGATGAGCGGGATCTTTCCCTGCGTCCCCAGAATCTCAAGGAATTTCTTGGTCAAGCCGCGCTTAAAGAAAACCTGGAGATATTCATTGCCGCAGCTAAAGCACGAAGGGAAAGTTTGGATCATCTTTTTTTAATCGGCCCTCCAGGACTGGGAAAAACTACCCTGGCCCAGGTGGTAGCCCATGAGCTGGGTGCGGATTTTAAGGTTACCTCTGCTCCTGCCCTGGATAAGCCGAAAGACCTCGCAGGGATCCTCACCACGATAACCGATAAGACGGTATTCTTCATTGATGAGATACACCGGCTCAAACCGGTTATGGAAGAAATGCTGTACATCGCTATGGAGGATTATGAACTGGACTGGATCATCGGACAAGGCCCCAGCGCCCGGACTATCCGGATCCCTATCCCTTCGTTTACCCTGGTGGGAGCCACCACCAAGGCCGGGAATGTCTCAAGTCCCTTGGTAAGCCGCTTTGGCATAAGCTGCCGGTTTTCCTTCTATGAACAGGAGGATATGGAAGCGATCATCCGGCGTTCCGCAGGTATTCTCAATATTTCCATTGACGATGCGGCTGCTTCGCTCCTCGCAAAATCCTCCAGGGGGACCCCCCGGGTGGCAAACCGGCTGCTTCGGCGTATGCGTGATTTTGCCCAGATTCTGGGAGGCCCTTCCCTGGCTTCCATTACCCCAGAGGTGGTGCAGGAAGGGCTCACCCGTCTTGAGATAGACCCTTTAGGCCTTGAACAGTACGATCGGGAGATTCTCCGTATCATCATCGAACGGTACAAAGGAGGGCCCGTAGGCGCAGAAACCCTGGCCATATCCGTAGGTGAGGCAGTGGATACCCTCGAGGATTACTATGAACCCTATCTCATCCAATCGGGGCTTCTCCAGCGGACCCCCCGGGGCCGGATGGTAACGGATCGGGCCTATGAACACCTCATGGTGGCAAAGCCCATGACTCAGGATAAAGATGAAACGAACGGATTTCTCTTTTGAATTACCCGAACACCTGATCGCTCAGTTTCCGCCTGCAGCCCGGGGAAGCAGCCGGCTCATGGTGTTGGACCGGCGTACCGGCAACCCTATGCATCACGCTGTGGCGGATTTACCCGTGCTTCTGGAACCGGGTTCGCTCTTGGTGTTTAATAATTCTAAGGTCCGCAAGGCCCGGATTGGGGGAGTCTCCAAGGAAAGGGGTACGCCGGTGGAATTCCTCCTTTTGAACCCCGTAAAACAACAGGATGCGTGTACCTGGCTGACCATGACCCAACGGGCCAAGCGTCGCGGTTTGGGAAGCCGTTACGTCTTTGGGGATGAAAGCGAAGGGGAAATTACCGGGGAATCGGGAGCATATCGGGTGCTGCGGTTTGACCATCCTGTGGATGATCCCTGGCTTGACAAGTACGGCGCTATTCCGCTGCCGCCGTACATCAAGCGGCAAGCTACCCCCCTGGACGAGGAACGGTATCAGACGGTGTATGCGAAACCTACCGGGTCCACTGCTGCGCCCACGGCGGGCCTCCATTTTACCCAGGAACTCCTTAAGGAGCTTTCCCGGCGGGGGATTGAGTGCGTCTTTATCACCCTCCATGTGGGATTGGGGACCTTCCTTCCGGTACGGACTGAGTACATTGAGGATCACCCCATGCACGAGGAAGTGTTCAGTATTGATAGCCCAAGCGCCCAGAAGATCCTCCAGGCTAAGGCCGAGGGCCGTAAGATCATTGCCGTGGGGACTACCAGCGTCCGTACCCTCGAATCAGCCTGGAAGCAGGGAGGCATTGAACCGGGAACCGGGGCCACCGCGCTTTTTATCTATCCCGGGTATACCTTCAACGTGGTGGACGCCCTGTTTACCAACTTCCACACCCCTGAATCAACCTTGCTCATGCTGGTTTCCGCGTTTGCAGGCCGGGAACGCCTCCTTGCGGTGTATCAGGCAGCGGTACAGGAGGGGTATCGGTTCTATAGTTATGGGGACGCCATGCTCATCCGCTAAAAAGGGGGCCTACCGGCTACCCGGAAGGCCTCGTTTCATACCGGTCCGCGCTTTAGAATTGAATTACTTTCGGCTCGTCGGTAAAAGACTCGATAGTCGCCCGCGCGTCCTTGAGATACAGAACCTGGGTATTATGATCGTCAGCGGCATACCGGGATTTCAACTGAGGATATGCGTCCAGCATGTGCTGCCTTGCTTCGATCCGGTCATCTTCTACGGCCACCGCTTCTATACGAATCCATTTGTCTTCAACCATGGCGCAGATCTCGATATGGGGATTTGCCTTTATTTGTTTTGACACATTTTTAACTTTTCCGGTCTGGATATACAATTTATCTTCAAATATATCCACCGTTCCAAAAGGACGAACCCGGGGCTTAGTGCCCTCAACAGTCGCAAGATAATAGATCCCGCTTTTCTTCAAAAAATCGTATACTTCTTTCATCGGTCTTTCCCCTGTAGCTGGTTTAGGTAGGCCGTAACAGCCTCAAGATGACTATACCATATATGCATGAAAAATCAAGGGGGTACATACTCGTATCACCACCCTATTTAACGTGAGTTCGATGGAATCCGAGAATAGAGTTGTTCCATACCTTCGGTTATTGAACAACTTCCGCTAAAAAACGGGCAGATTGGGTGGATTTCTGCAAGAATTCGCCAAATCTGCGAGACTTGTTCGATAACCAACCGGGTTATCGAACAAGTCCAATGAACGCTCATTTCAGCGAATTATTCGAATGAATTCGCGTAATAGCGGACTAAAGTCCGGCGGACTTTAGTCTCTCTGTCGAACTCACGTTCAGTATATTCAGATTCAGCGCCCCATTCCCCGTCCGTACCCGACACTCGGGCTTCCCGAAACACCATGTCCAGCAGTTTCGGCTCAGCCGTTATCTCATTGCGCTTTTCCTCCGCGGCCAGTTGCCCATTGTAACCTGGCACGAAAAATAAGAATTTTTTGCACGAAAAATAAGAATTCACCGGTCAAAATTTGCACGAAAAATAAGAATTTTATTGCTAAATAATAAAAAAATCCCCACTATGAATA
>JAIRNP010000059.1 GCA_031258005.1 Treponema sp. | reverse complement strand
TCGTGTATGTCATCGTTGTCTTGATGCTGTTGTGACCGAGCAGGTGCTGTATGTAGCTGATATCTGTGCCGTTTTCAAGCAGGTGCGTGGCAAAACTGTGCCTAAGCCCGTGTATGCCGACTTTCTTATTGATGTCCGCTTTTTGCATCGCGGATTTGAAAACATGCTGTACGCTGCGTATGCTGTACTTGCCGCCTCCCTGCCCCTCAAACAAATATTTACCGGGACTGTATTTCTTGCAGTAGGCGTACAAATCATCCACTATGCTCTCCGGCAGGTTCACGTAGCGGTCTTTTTTCCCTTTACCGCACTCAATCAGCGCCTGCATATTTCCTATGTCGATGTCGGATAATTTGAGGTTTGCAATCTCTGATACGCGCAACCCCATCCCATAGCACAATTTTAGCATAAGCGCGTGCTTTGAATTGGTAACGGCGGCAAACAGTTTTTTTATATCACCCGCGCTGATGTGCTTTGGCAGCCGCGACCGCATTCTGGGGCGGGGCAGGTCAATAAAAAACTTGTTCCTTCCCAGAACCTGCTCAAAATAAAATTTGACAACGTTGTAACGGCTGTTTATTTGACTCTCCGTCATGTTGAGCGTTTCAGCGCAGTAGAGAAAGTAGCTTCTGATTTTACCCTCGTCCATTTCATTTACGTCATGTTCGCCCAAAAGATACAGAAGCTGTGCAAACTCGTAGTAGTACGTCCGTTGCGTGTTTCTGCTATACCCCTTGAGAATCAGCTTTTCCCTGAGCGCGTCAAGCGCGCCCTTGTTGACCTCGCCGGCTTTCGTCAAATTCCGCTTTGACGAAAGCCCAATGGACTCAGGCATAATTTTGTTTGCCGTGGCGTTCACCTCCCACCAACAAAATAGCATAAACGTGCAAGTATTATAGCATACCGGAACGCGGAATGCAAGAAAATTTTGTAACTATTCAGCCAAAAATATGCAAAAAACCTCATTTTAAGGCATATTAGAAGCCATTTAGAGCCAAATTTTAAAAAACCAGCCAAATTTCGTGAATTTGAGGCTCTCGTAATTCCTTATAATGTGGGGAATTAGCTTATGGCTGAATAGTTACGAAAAGAAGCGCAAAATATGGCTTATCTATGGGTATCACCGGGAAAGCGGGGAAATTGTAGCGTCGAACCTAAGGTTTGCTGTGTGAGGGGGAAAGGGGACATAAAGACGGCTGAAAAGCTGATGAAGAGGATAAAACGGCTGGGGATAAGCTATGATTGGATAGCCACAGATGGGTGGGACCGGTTGTTTCTCGGAGAAGTTATTCAACCACTTCAAAGCTTTTGACAGGGCGTTTTTTACATCAATTATGGTGTTGTTTAATACTCATCATACTTTGTGGAGCACCTCCACAAAAAATAAATACACGATGCCAGGCAATTTGAGATAAGTTAAAGAGAAGTCGTTTCGTAATTCCTCATAATCTAAGGAATTACCTGATGCCGGCGGAGAGACTTGAACTCTCACGAGGTTGCCCTCAGTAGATTTTGAGTCTACCGTGTCTGCCATTTCACCACGCCGGCAATATATGAAGTATATCCTAGACTTTTTTGAAAAATCCATACTCAGGATGTCCTTTAATATATCAAAAAAGGCTGCCTGATGCAAGTCAAAAAAGCCTCCGGCATTCAAAATAAAAGCGTTTTTCCATAGCTTTTCCCATAGAAAAACTCTTCCGCGGAAGGGGCCCCCGGCGATTCACGGTTTTGAAAAGGCCGCTTTTTTTAACCGGGGGCAGGAGGATTCCGACCGAAGCGCTGCCTGAGTGGAGGGCGCTTTTGAATAGATCCGCTTCCCCATGGATATAATCAATGGAAGTCCCCGCGGTATCCGTAATAAAAGCATCCACCAAAGGCTGGAGGTAATCGGTAACAAGCCCTGATGCCTCGACTTCTACCAGGACGAACTCGGTACCGGCAATGAGGCCAAGCCGGCTTTGCAAGGCCCCTTCATCTCCTACTAAGGCGGACAGTTCCTCCCGTTGTGCTACCGGACGGCTCGTAAAGCCCGGAATCCCGGAAAGAAGGTGGAGCACTGCCCCCAGATCCGCGCCAAACATGAGACGATGAATAGGCTCAAACCCTATACCTGGATCATAGAGGTTTTCTACCTCTACCAGGGCCCACCGTGCGGGGTGCGCCATGAGTCCTGGTTCCCCGGCATGGGCGATCTTGTATTCTTCCCATATTGCCTTGGCGCTTGCCAAGGAATGGTTCCCATCCCCTACGGCATAGAGGAAGGGATTCCCCTCTGGGTTACCGTAACCAGCTTGGGCTTTCCGGGCCAGTACCTGCAGACCATCCGCAAGGTATGCCCATGCGGTTTCCTTATCCAACAACCAACCGGAAATAGCCCCCCCCTGCAGCGGGGTATGGTATATAGGGGGGCTCATCTTTTTTGCCTGTGCTCCCAAACCGGGAAGCAGCGTATCCGCTTCGTCATCTATGAGGAGGATCCCATGCGGGCTCTCTAAGGCCGCTCCCCGGCGGACCTCCATTCGGGGAGGCAGCCGTTCTGCTATGGTTCCTTCGGTTGCCCGGATAAGGGAGCGGGCATGGGCTTTCCAGTCGTACTGTTCCAGATCCACAGTAAGCATGAGTCCCCGTCTGCATGGGTGATAGGGAGTACTCCGTTCCAGGTAAATCAAACCCTTTTTCGGCGGTGAGAAGATACCCCCTGCTAGGTAAGCGTCCATGGCCTTATGTATATTCCGAATCCGCTCTGCTCGTCCAGGATCTTCAATATAAATTTCCGGAAAAATCAGGTGCAGCGTAGAAGGAGCCGATCCAACCGCATCTGCTACCTGGGCCCAATAGGTCCTATCTTGGGTAAACTGATCGCAGGCGATGACCGCCCATTTTTCTAAATCCAGATCCGGCCGGGGAAGCAGAATTTCAGGGATGGCAATGCCTAAGTCCGCGAGCTGGTGGTGTAGGTTTTGCATAAAACTCCTCGTAAAATACCATTGTATCATACCCTGGAGCATGATACCCCTGCAAGTAGACCCGCACCAGGGGGTAACGCTGCCCCTCTCACTATAAGCCAAGAAATGTATCTCATAAGGACCAATTTTTGTATTTTTCCTCTTGCTCATGGCATTCAAATATAGTATATTAGTAATAATAATTATTATTGTTTTAATATATGAACAGCATGGGTATAGAAAGAAAATACAGTAAGAAACGAGAAGCAATTCTTCGAATGATCCGATCTACTCAGTCCCATCCCAGCGCCCGGTGGGTGTATGAACAATTAAAACCCGCTATCCCCGGCCTTTCCCTGGGTACGGTATATCGTAATATCAACCTGTTCCTAGAGGAAGGTTTGGTAGTGTCGGTAGGGGTTGTGGGTGGAGAGGAACGGTTTGACGGCTTTGTTACGCCTCACCCGCATCTTATCTGTACCTGTTGCGGTGCGGTGTTTGATCTGCCCGGTGATTTTTCACTGGTTTCAATCGAATTTCCCGATCCTGAAGCCCGGGAGAGTATCCCTCTCTCGGGCAACCGGGAACAGTGTATCCCTAGATTTTTTATTAATTATCAGAAAACGCTGTTTCATGGGGTCTGTTCCCGGTGTATACATACCTTAAAACTACAGCATCATGCTGTTAGTATATAAAAGTTTACTTATTATGGAGAGTATAAGTATGAAAAAATTTGTGTGTATTGTCTGCGGTTACGTTCACGAAGGGGATAAGGCTCCTGAATTCTGCCCTACCTGTAAAGCCCCTGCATCCAAGTTCAAGGAACAGCTTGCCGGAAGCGCCTATGCCGCTGAACATGTGGTAGGGGTTGCAAAAGGTGTGGAGGAAGATATCCTCACGGATCTGCGGGCCAATTTCAACGGAGAATGTTCTGAAGTCGGTATGTACCTCGCCATGAGCCGGGTGGCAGATCGGGAAGGGTATCCTGAAATTGCCGAAGCCTATAAGCGTTATGCCTTTGAGGAAGCGGAACATGCGGCAAAATTCGCGGAACTCTTGGGTGAAGTCATCACCACCAGCACCAAACGAAACCTGGAACTTCGAGTAGAGGCGGAACAGGGCGCTTGTGCAGGCAAAACTGACCTGGCAAAACGGGCCAAAGAACGGGGCTACGATGCTATCCATGACACGGTGCATGAAATGGCCCGGGACGAAGCCCGCCATGGTTCGGGATTCAAAGGCCTCTTGAAGCGGTACTTCTAAACCCTGTTTAGGACTGGGTAGGTGGGAACCTATGGGTTCTCACCTATGTGTGTTGAGGATCAAAAGGTCCGCGAATTAAACGAATTATCGCGAATTATTGAAATAATACGTGTTTAAATTAGCGTGAATTAGCGGACCCTTTTTGTTATGTAAAGGCACATGGGGTGCTTCTCTCTATTTTTTTCTATAAAAAATCATCTATAGGCCCATGAACAAAAAAATTTACCTTTTTGAACGCCGTGGCCCTGTTTTCGGGATAAAGCTCTATTGTATAATATACAAGGTTATGGTAGTATAACCTTATGGGTTTATTTCCTGGGAGAAAATGGCTTCGTCTCGGTTTTGCGGCGTATCTTGCCCTTGCTACTTTTGGAACATTTATCTTTGCGTCCGTAGAGCCCCTCCGTTCCGTTGATTTGAGCATGGAAGAGCCGATCTCAGGAGGCTTTTTCACCACCATAAACCTTACTATCGACTGTCTTGCCGAAGATTCAACGGTAATAAGCAAGTCCAGAGGCTATTTCCGTTCCCCCTCGTGTTACGGGCAGTTGCACGCGGCCATGCCATTGGGCGTACATAAAGCCGGAACCGCCGCTTTATTCTTAAGACTAAAAACAATTGAAAAAATAACCTATCCTTATATAAAGGATACCATTCTTTTGAAACTCAGAATTTGATACCTCTTCTCTTTCGTTTAATCGTTTAAATCTCGTTTTAATTTCCGCGGGGTGAAAAACCGCATTATGGAGAGGAATTATAGGTATGAATAAATTTTGGTTTCTTTTCTGGCGTCTCTTTGGAGTCGCATTGGTTATATCGTTCGTTACCGGTTGTCTAATCGGTATTATTACCCATTCCGCCGATATTGTCTACAAAACAATACAATACACCTTTGCCGCTGGTGTGGGAATATCCGGCCTTATTGGGTTTGTTGTGGTTCCCCTTGAACTATACTTGGAGGATAGAAATCAGAGGAAGGAAAATCGTGTTATTATGTGAAGTTTTTGATGCGCGGGTGATAAACCTCAATCTTAAAAACAAGACAAAAGAACCGGTTTTTATGGAACTCATTGATGCGGTAGTAGCCGTTCACCCGGAATTAGATCGGGGGATAATGTTTACGGCGATCAAGACCCGGGAAAGTAAAATGAACACTTCCGTAGTTTCCGGCGTTGCGGTACCGCATGGTTATTATCCGGGAACCGGCGTTGTGGCAGGCGCTATCGGTATTTCGGGTCCCGGCATAGAGTATGAGGCCCTGGATCATAAACCGGTTCATTGTATTTTTCTCATTATCATGGGCGAAACATCCCGCGAGAAACATGTTCGGATTTTAAGCCGGATTTTGTCCTTGATCCAATCAGACGCGCTTTCTTATTTACGCTCGGCGAACAGCCCTGAAGAAGTGCATACCCTTTTATCCCGGTTCAATTAGGAATACGGGAGGAAAGGCTCTCAAAACATGTGGATTTCTTAATGAAATCCACATGTTTTGCTGTTTTTAAATCGGAACGTAATGCTTTTCTATATAAGAAATTACCTTTTTAACGCCCTTGCCCTGGCCGGTAAAAGGCTTTACTTTACCTGGTTTTATGCCGTATAATAAAATGCTTCTGAAACGTATATCCAGCAGGGTAGGCGGGAAATAGCACGTGGTGGTGAACATACCCTTTTTGATGCGTATTGTAGATAATACCTTGTATACCCTCGGTTTTTTTACCAAGATAGTACGGAGTACCGGCTATTTCATCGTCCGCGGACAAGTGGCGTTTAAGATCCTGATCATGCAGATCCTGTTTACCTTTGTAGAGGCCCTGGGGATAACCAGCCTTCTCGCTGTGGGTATCGGTGTGGCGGTTATGGGTATGGGTATGCCTTTTTTAGCCGGTTTTTCTCAAGAACGGCTCATATACTCCCTGCTCATTACCTGCATTACCCGGGAGTTGGGGCCCCTCCTTGCGGCCTTTATTATTGCCGCCCGGTCCGCTACTGCCATTGCCACGGAAATGGCGGGTATGGTCATTTCCCACGAAGTGGAAGCCTATATTTCTGTGGGGGTGGATCCCATTGAACATCTGGCAGTTCCCCGTTTCCTGGGGGTAACCATCTCCATGCTTTTGCTCAATTGCTATTTTTCCCTTTTCGGCCTGGGAGGGTCTTTCCTGGTAACCCAGCTTTTTAATCCCGTGCCTGTGTCGGTTTATTTCAACAATCTGCTGCAGATATTAACCGTGCCGGATCTGTTCATTTCTCTGCTCAAAAGCATCAGTTTCGGGATGATCATATCCACGGTGGCGATCATTGAAGGATTTGCGGTGGAACGGGCAAGCACGGAGATTCCCGTGGCAGGATTACGGGCGGTAAGCTCTGCCTTTACGGGGTGTATTGTGATGGATATTCTCTTATCTGCACTGTATTATTCATTATAGGATACGAGTACCGGGTAAAGAGATACTGGTCAGATACGGGAAAGCGGTAAGCATCAAGGCACTCAGGTGAAGAAGGGGCATCCCATGATGGGCTATCTCTTCATATCATATAACAATACAGGGGGCTTCCTGTTCTTTCCGTATCTTTTCCCTGGGGGCTTATGTATATCAATCAGGAAATTGAGATTTTGGAGTACGAGTAAGGAGCAGGATGGTGGAGCCCATTATTGAATTACAAAGGGTGTCCTTTTCAACGCAACAACAAGAGATTATTCAGAGCATATCCCATCAGTTTTTAGAAGGAAAAACCACTGCCTTGGTGGGACCTTCTGGAGGGGGCAAGAGTACGGTCCTCAAACTCGCCGCGGGGCTCTTGATTCCCAGTGCTGGGACCGTTCGTTTTCGCGGTCAGGATATGGCCGCTATGAACCGGGTGCAGACCCTGGAGTTTCGCCGGCAGAGTGCGGTGGTCTTTCAGGATTCAGCCCTCTGGGCAAACCAGAATTTGTATCAGAATTTAGAACTTCCCCTGCGGATCCATTTTCCCCAGATCTCCAAGGCGGATCGGGAAAAACGGATGGAGCAGGTCCTATCCGAAGTGGGGTATAAAAAGGACCTGATGATACGACCGGCGCAACTTTCCATGGGAGAACAGAAACTCATCGCCTTTGCCCGGGCTATGCTTTGCCGGCCCCGGATGCTCTTTTTGGATGAATGGACCGAATCCCTGGACGGGAACGCTGCCCAGCGGCTTGTGGATATCGTGAAATCCCATAAGGACCAAGGGGCTACGGTTATTTTTGTAAGTCATGATTTAAGCATTATTAAAATCCTGGCGGATGATATTATGATGATCCTAGGCGGGCAGATTTCGCTCACCCTCACCGGTGCAGATATCGCGGCGGATGCGTATCTGGCCCAGCATATCGAGAAGGGAATCGCCTCATGAAATTCAGGATCCGTTTTGCCGACCAAATAGTGGGGGTTCTCATTATGGCGGCGCTTTTTTCCCTGATTTTTGTCCTTTTCATGCTCGGTAGGAGTCAACGGTGGTTTACCAAGGATTATACGTATAAAACCTATTTTGACACGGCTGCAGGATTGAGCGGTAATATGCCGGTTCAGTACAAGGGATTTACCATCGGGAATGTAAGGTCCTACCGGCTCACCCAGGAGGATCGGGTAGAGGTGGTGTTTTTCATCTATGAAGCCTATATGAACCGGGTCAAGACCGGCTCTCTGGTTGATATCAACGTAAGTCCCATAGGGTTGGGGAGCCAATTTCTTTTCCATCCCGGATTGGGGCAGGAAGGGCTTACCGAAGGCGCCTTGGTTCCCAGTATCCATTCCACTGAAGGAAAAGAGCTTATCCAAAGCGGACTCGCGGCTATTCAGACCCAGGATGATAGTATCACCCTCCTGGTCAATCGGGTCAATGTCCTTTTAGAAGATGTGGATAGGCTTATCCTCACGGTGGGAGATGCCTTGAAGGGTACGGATACCACCAGCCTGGGCCGTATCTTCGGGGAGTTGGAAGCCACCATCGCCCAGGTTCAGGGTTTAGCCGGAACCGTCAATCAAGACCTGAATACGGTCATGACTGAGGTACATGAGCTCTTAGGGGAATTACATCCGATAATCGCCAATGTGGATACCCTTTCCCATAAGGTGGTTGAACCGGATGGCTTGGTTTCCCGGGTGCTTGATACCCAGGATGCGGATTCGGTCTACGCAAGCCTTGAATCTTCGCTCAAGTCCGTTTCAAACATTCTGGGAAACCTGGATAAAACCTCGGATCTCCTCCCCCGAGAGACCCCGGGATTGCTTATGGAAGTGCGGACAAGCCTCAGGACTTTGGAGGATGTGCTGGTGGCCCTGACGAATAACCCGCTTTTGAGGAAGGGTATTCCTCCTCAGGTTCAGACCCAATCGCCGGGCACGAGTCCCCGGGATATTGCTTTCTAAGGAGCCGGTTCCGAAGAGAATTACCGGGGCTCTCAATAAAAATAATTCGGTTCAGCATATCCAAGGTGGTGGTTTCACCGTATTTGTCCTATCCTCTTGCATACCCCGATCAGTAAAATATCCTGATATGCTCTACCTGGTTCCGGTGTCGCATCTTAATGAGCAGGGTCTGCTCCGATGCGGAGTAAGCCCAGCCGGAGGAATTATACCGTTCAAAGTCCGGATCGGTTCGATAATCCATATCGTAGATCTGAAGCCGGCTGGGCCGGGAGATGCCGCGAATCAGCATATAATGGGTCTCATTCACCGGAAATGATACGGAAATATCCAGCATCGAATTTCCTTGGTTTACCGAGATAGCAGAAGCCCCGGTCCAGGCCCAGACCGCATTGGTCCCGCTGCTGATGCTTACCGCCCGGGGATAGTTTTCACCGGGACTCAAGATGCGATAGAGCTGGGCAGAACTGAGTCGGGGGGATGCGGTATCTTCGCTTATGGTTCCGGTTTCTGACATGAGCAATCCTGCAGGAACGGTTCCTCCCTCATTCTCTAGGGAGAGGGCCGATAGAATGAGAGAACGCCCTATAGCCCCCCAATCCAGGACCCCGGCGTTTTCCGCGTATACCATCAGGGCTTTCCCAAGGCGCAGGTTAAATGCTATATCCGCCTTACCCTCATAACATACAAAGACCCCTTGCGGGGACTGGGTAAGGATCTGGGAGATGATGAAATACATCTGATCGATAAACCGTTGAAAGGGGTTTTCCTGGACCCCGGTCTTTTCCATAATGGAACGGTACGAGATCCAATCTATGTACCCTTCGAAAATTCCTGGAAGCAGATCCGGAGAAACCGTAACCGGATTCAGATCACCGAGGACCTTTACCCCATTCTCAAGTAAGGTAAGGTACCCACGGACCGCCAAATATTCAAAAACATGGGGTTCTTTTAAGAATTCCCGGGATCCCGCTTGGAGCATCCGGGAAAGACGGTCGAATTTATCCCTTTCAAAGGCGGCAAGAGAACGGAGCCCTTGATCCAGTTGACCGAGAAACACCGTAGACTCGTAGGTTCTCCGGTTTCCATTGAGAAAGGCGGAGGAAACCGCGGCCAGGGCATCTCGATAGGTTCCCCGGCTGACCGCTTCCCCTCCATAGGCAAGCACCAGATCTTCATTATTACTGGCAGCAATACTTTTACTCCAGAGATTGAAACGCTGATCCCGCCAGCGGCTTATGAACTCATTATATGCCTGTTTATCCAGAGCATCGCTCAGGATAAAGTTTTGTAGGGTAAAAGTCTGGCCTTCCATGATGGTTTGGTAGGAAATAAAGGGGGCTTCTTGGTGGAGTACCAGGACCTGGCGTTCTGAATCCAGCAGGGTTCTACTGAACCCGTAGCTTACCCCGGTATCTGCGACTACTTCGAATTGCCCATTCCCCCTATCATAGGTTCGAGAGGTCTTAAGGGGTTTATAGGGAAGCTCCAATCCAAGGATATCTTCCCCTAAGACCGCCCGTATCAGGAGTTCGATTTTTTCCCCGGTATCATAGGTGGAAAAAATGAGCGCTGTCTCCCCCGGCAACTGGACCTCGAGGGTTTCCCCGGATATGGTCATAGCTTCAGGAAGCATAGGCTCTTTGGTTCCATCGGCCCGTATCAAGTTACATCCATCATCCCGGTCGGTGATACTGAATCGCATTCCCCCAAAGGAAATCAGCAGATCTCCTGCCAGGGGGTACTGATTGGTATTGGCGGGGAGATGCTTCGGGGACTGGTACCGCCCGCTTACTATCAGATTCCCTAACTGCCGGGTAAACGTTCCTTTTTGGGCAAACTGTAAGGTTCCCAGTAACAACAAAACCGCCCCATAGAGGAAGAGGAGGCCAAGCATCCGTAGAAATATAGACTTTTTCATTTTTTCTTAGTTTATCATACTATTAATAGCTCCGCTTAGCAACTTGCCGATATACTAAAAAGTCTATATAGTAGGGGAGGAGTTTCATGGTTAATAGAAAAATTAACAAAATTATGAGCCTTTTTCAAGGCCCCAGGGAGGCGGATTTTTGGTCCCATGACAAAGGCTTGGGAAGAGCCCGCCCAAGGAAGGGCCTTTCTTTCATTGCTCAGATGGAGTGTGTAACATATCATCGTTTGAAAAAGCCCCGGGTGTTTAGTATCCTATGGGTAGGGCTCTGTATTCTGGGGAATCCCGGCACTGAGGTTTTCGCAGATACGGGTGAACTGTCCTCTATCGAATCCATCCTCACCAAGGTTACCGAGCGTTTACAGGTTCAGGATTATACCGGGGCCATTGCCCTGTTTGAGAACCTGCCTGCAGCCCAGCGGGAATCCTCAGCGTTCCAATGCTTATATGCCTCGATTTTGAATTCCGCAGGCCAGACTGCTGAAGCCCGGGTCATCGTGCAAAAGGTCATTGCCGCAGAGCCCTCTAATACGGAAGCCTTTTTTGTCCTTTCTACCATTGAAGCCGCGGTAGGTAAGGAACGGGAACAACGAACCCTCTTGGAAAGGATCCTTAAGATCGATCCTACCCACGTACAAGCCCTCATAGTCCTGGGAACCATGAGTCTCCAGAGTCGGTCCTGGCGGACCGGGGCTTCCTATTTCGACCGGGTCTTGGAAGTGGAGCCAGAGAACGGCGATGCGCTGGTTGGGAGAGCCCAGATTTTCCGCTATACCCAGGATTTCCAACAGGCCGAAGCCCTGCTTAACCAGGCCATAGCCCGTTTTCCCGATTGGGTGAGCCCGAGGGTTGAACGGGCCCGGCTGTACCGGAATACCCGGTTTTTTGCCCGGGCCTTGGCGGATCTGGATGCAGCCAAACGTATGGATGGCGCCGATTACTGGGTAGCAGTGGACCGGGGTGCGGTTCTGATGGATCTGGACAAAAAAGCCGAATCCCTTAAGGAATATGAACGGGCCATCAAACTGGATCCGGACAATTTTCTTGCCTATGTATATACTGCCGGTATTAAGCAGGATCTAGAGGATTATGCAGGAGCGGAACAGGCATATAGGGCCATTACACGGCTCAAGCCGGATTACTACTTTGCCTTTGAGGGGCTGGGAATCCTCAACATGCGAAAGGGCCAATGGGCAGCGGCCCGGGATGCTTTTCTTGAAGCCTATAAACGGGCCCCCAAAGAAGCCAACTATGCCCTTCTTGCAGCGCTGAACTGGATGCGGGCAGGGAAACTCAGGGATCCGGAGTTGAAACAATTTTTGCAAAAGGCCATGCGGGGGGTCCCCCGGGACGCTGCAGCATGGTCTATGCTCCGTCTTTACCACGATCTTTCCGGGGATGTGGATGTGGCCACGCGGCTGGACAAGGAAAAAGACCCGGATACCAAGGCCCAGATGTGCTACTACCTGGCTCAGTACTATGATATCCAGGGTATTAAGACCTTGGCAGATACCTATTTTATACAGGTGAAAAAACTCAACCGGATCAAGATCATTGAATGGCGCTTGAATGAATGGGCTTTTGAACAGCGGAACCTTACCATCACCGATAAGCCCTAGGGATGTATAGCTGAAAAAGGAAAAAAAACTAATGAACGATACCCGTATGACCCTCACGTTCCAGGATAGAGTCATTATCCTTATTGGGACCGCCCATGTTTCCCGGGACAGTATTGAGGAAGTACGCCAGATAATCCAGGAAGTGGGGCCTGATATGGTCTGTGTGGAGCTGGATAAAGGAAGGTACCAATCCCTTATCGAAAAGGAAACCTGGGAACAATTGGATGTGGTCAAGGTTTTTAAGGAAGGCAAGGGGTTTCTCCTCATCGCCAACCTCGTGTTATCCAGTTTTCAGCGCCGTATGGGAGCGGAACTCGGGGTTAAACCGGGAGAGGAAATGAAGACCGCGGTGGAAACCGCCATTACCTTGGGTATCCCCTATGCCTTATGCGACCGGGAAGTGCAGTTGACCCTCCGCCGGGCCTGGGCCCGGTGCGGACTTTGGAACAAATGTAAGCTTTTGGCTTCTCTCTTATCCAGCGCCTTTTCCACCGAACAATTAAGTGAAGCGGAGATTGAAAATCTTAAAAACCGCAGTGAACTGGACGATATGATGTCCGCCTTGTCTGATTATCTGCCTCCGGTGAAGGAGACTCTCATTGATGAACGGGATCGCTACTTAGCAGCACATATATGGACCAGCGGCAGGGGGGGGAAACAGGTAGCCGTAGTGGGAGCTGGGCACATGCAGGGAATCAAGGCCCATCTGGAAAAGATAGCTTCAGGAGAAGCAGGGGAGGATGTCTCGGACTTGGAGGCTATTCCGCAGCAGAAGGTTTTCTCAAAGATTGCCGGGTGGATCATACCGGCTCTCATTGTGGCCCTCATTATCCTAGGGTTCCTCAGGGCCGGCGTAGGGGTGAGCTTGACCATGCTCCTGCGTTGGGCCCTACTCAACGGTTCTTTGGCCGCTTTAGGGACCCTCCTCGCCCTCGGGCATCCCCTTTCTATGGCGGTGTCTTTTTTTGGCGCTCCCATTGCTACCATCAACCCTTTCATCGGAGTAGGGCTCTTTTCAGGGATTACCCAAGTTACCCTCCGAAAACCCCGGGTTTCAGATACCCAGACCCTTTCGGAGGATGTTACCACCCTCAAGGGAATCTACCGGAACCGCATCACCCGGGCGCTTTTGGTATTTTTTCTCTCTTCTTTAGGAGGCGCCCTGGGGAATTTCATCTCCATTCCCTCATTGGCGAGTTTACTGGTAAAGTAAGGGCTCGCTATTCATGCAGTACGGCAATTAACCGGTGTATCGAAGACAACCATTATCAGGGGCAAAAAAGAGTTGCATGGAGGTGGCGTTGAGCGGAATCGTATTCGTAGAAGCCGCGGCGGGCGGACGTTTCTGGGGACCCTGTCCGTTTTACCACGAGAAAACGGTTTCTTTTACCGTCGATCCCGATAAAAAGCTTTACCACTGTTTTGGCTGCGGACAGGGGGCGGTATTGTCAATTTTGTGATGAACATCGACAAGTTATCGTATCCCGAAGCCATCGAACGGATCGCACGAAAGCGCGGAGTCGAGATCATCTGCGATACGGTGGATGGAGAGTCGATCCCGGAGGAACGGAAACACGGCAATGCCTTAAAAGACCGCTACGAGGGGGCGGCGAAAAGTTATCACGCTATCCTCAAGGAAAAGCACCCTGGGAAGCGGCACGGGACTATCTTGCGGAACGAGGGCTTTGTGAATCTGGGGTTCTGGTATGACACGGCTGAATTTGCAGTGGAAAGTATTTTGCGATGGCGGCAGCAAGGGGTCAAGCGTCAAACTCTGGAAGAACCAACTACAGGAATTCGCGAATAGCACGGGGTTGGAAATACCTATCTCCCATTTTCCTCCCGGCACATCGCAATGGAACAAGATAGAGCATAGAATAGCGTTGTTCCATAACTTCAGTTATTGAACAACTTCCGCTAAAAAACGGTAGATTTGGCGGATTTCTGCAAGAAATTCGCCAAATCTATGAGACTTGTGTCGGACTAAAAGCCCGCGACAACCAACCGGGTTGTTAAACAAGTCCATTTATGCAATCGAGAATAAATCAGTGCTGCTTTAATGCAAGGTCAGCAAGCGGACTACTGTCAGCCGCTGACCTATTTGCGCAGTGAAACGAACAAATACAGAGGGAAGCAATGATTGGCATCAAATTACTGAACCGGCAACTATTATTTTGACACATGAAAACTACTAGAATAGTATAATTCATTATATTATAAAGAATTACGGTCTTCCATCGTTTTAATTTGTCTTTATAACAATTGCCGGGTCAGTAATCAGTGTTACCCTAAGCATCCCCGCATATTCACTCCTTATAATTTTCATCGTGATTTTCGTCTTCGACCGCCTGCCGCAGCATCGAAGTATAGTCAGCCCCTTTAACAACCCGGTCCCGGTTAAGGATTAAGCCTTTGGCGAGCCTGAGCACGACGCGTTCTACACGGGCGCGGCGCGTTTCGTCCTTTATGCCGGTCAGGTCTTCGATATGGGAAAGGCCGATGGTGCGCCGCGCTAGTTCAAGGCCGCAGACGCCGGCTGCCTCGGCGAGGAGATCGCCAAGATACCATTCGCAAAAACCCGGCGTCTTCGCCAGTTCGTCCGTCGCGTTTGATGTAAATGCCGCCTTGAACTTCTTCGTGAAAAGGTAGAAAAATTCTTCAACCGTATCGAGGAGCCACCGCTTGAAATCCAGAATGTCCGCCGTCTGTTCCGGTTCCGCTTCGGCATTTGCCCAGGCAAAGAAAAGATGCGCGGTAAAATTCCCCGGATCCACGCCCATGGGCCCAAAAAAAGAAAATTCTGAGTCGAATACTTTTATGCCGTCCTCCCGGACAAAAATCGAACCGGTATGAAGGTCGCTGTGAATAAGCGCCTGCGGTTTATTCATAAAATCAAATTTGAGTTTTGCCGCCTCAAGGCGCAACTCTGTGTCTTCGTAAAACTCCCTGCGGACAAAACCGATATTCTCAGGTAAAATACGGTTGCGCTTGTACAGATCAATAAACGGCTCCGTGTTGCGGAGCTTTTCAAAAATAGCGCACATCTGGGGGCTTATAAACTGTTTAACCATTTCTTTCTTTTGGAGGTGATCCCGTGTAATATCACTGGTAAAGATCAGCGCGTTGACCAGAAATGTCGAAAAAAGACCGGCAAACCGGGGAAACCTAATACGTTTCAACAGCGCCTTGCGGAGCGGAATGTAACCGGCCATATCCTCCATAATGATCGCGCTCATCACCGGGTCATAGCGGTAAATTTCGGGAACCGAGCCGGGGGTAAGGTCCCTCTGTACCGCAAGGTACTCTGCCTCTATGCGTCCCCGGTCTGTGGTGAGTTCCCATGTCGGATCGACACGGGTTACGCGCCCTGCCTGCTTCACGACGAGCGATTTTTCCGTACCCTGAACACGAAAAATATAGTTGACATCCCCGTCCCCGATTTCCTCAACGGTCAGCGCTTCGTCTTTGCCAAAAAAATCAATCCTGCTTTTGACATAACCGGAAACATCCCCTGAGTCCATCAAAAAATAGGAATCGTAGTGATTACTCATCGCATCTCTCCTATACCATGCGAATTTTCTCTTTTTTCTCTTCTTTCTCAATTTGAATCATCCTGCCGTCCTGAATGACCAGCGTGATAGAACCAGATTTGATAGCGGCGGTAATTTCGGATATCCCCTTCAAATCGGCATCGGTGAACGTTTTATACCCCTATTCGGTCTTCTCAGACATTTTGTCCTCCTTTAATTTCCTCTAATCAACCGAATCCTCATTAAAAACAACGCAGATGCTTTCGCATATTCCTCCAGTGCAGGTAGGCGTTTTCGTATTCTCCAGCCCTTTGTGTATCCGGGTGATACCTGCGGGTATCGGCGGCCATATTTTGCGCCGCCGTTTGATAATCAGGATAAAGCCCTATGCCTGCAGCCGCCGAAACCGCGCCGCCCAATGCGCTGGTTTCTTCGGAGCCGGACACAAAAACGGTACGGTTAAGCAGATCGGCCATACCCTGTGAAAAAAGTTCGCTCTTTGTCTGGCCTCCGCAGACCCAAAAATCAGACGCGGTCGTACCGCTTTTCTCCGCAAGATATTCGACGTTGGCGCGTACGGGGAAAAGTGTCGACTCAAGCGCCGCCCGGTAGAGATGGGCAGCCGTGATCTCGTAAATATTCCATGGAACGGGGAATAGGAAGCCGCCGTAATTTTGCCCCGCATCTTCTCCCGCAATTTCCGCGCCGAGGTAGGCCGTGATGCCGCCGCCTATGGGGACCGTCCCGGCAAGCCTTGCGATCTGCTCAAAGCCGCCGCCGTCTTCCGGCGGCTTAATAATTTCCCGTGTCCAGCGGACAGACACGCCGGTAAACTTTACGTTTGCCTCCACACACCACAGGCCTTCGTCCACATGACAGACCGTATCCGTGCCGGGAAAACGTTGGGGCGTATCCGATACCAGCATCACCGGCGTTGTCGAACCGGCCGCCGCCGCGATTGTTCCCGGCTTGAACACGCCCATTCCGGCAAGCGCCGCCTGGGTGTCCCCCCCGGCTGAGAAGACGGGCGTATCTTTGGGAAGGCCGGTTGCGAGAGCGGCTTCCGTGGTTACTTTGCCCGCAACCCGCTTGGCCGGTATCAACTCCGGAAATATCCGCCGGGGAAGGTCAAAGAGGCTGATCAGTTCTTCCGACCATCTGCGGCTGGTGTTTGACAGAAACTGAGAAGACGAGGCGGCGGAAATTTCGCTTACCGTGTTTCCGGTAAGCCGCCAGACAAACCAGTCGCTTAACATGAGGATCGTCTGTGTTTTTTCCAGTATCTCCGGCCTCTGTTTCTTGAACCAGAGGAGACGCCCCGGTCCGTACATACCATGCGGGGATATGCCGGTGATCTCTCCGATTTTGTCGGCATAGGGGATTATTTCAGGAAGCATTTCCTCGCCCCGGAGGTCGACGCAGGGCCCACTGTAGAGTTCCTTGCCGTTTTTATCGATAAAAACCATCCCCTGCCGTTGGCTGACAACGGAAACGGCGGCTATATCACCCGCCTTGATACCGGACTTTTCGATAAATATGCAGGATTGACGGGCGAGGCGGGCAAAAAAATCATCGGCATCAAAAACCAAACCGGCTTTCGCTCCCCAAGGACAGGGGTTATACGACCATTCCTCATAACAGACGGCGATGGTTTTCCCTTTTTCATCAAAGAGCGCCGCTTTTCCCGCGCCGGTACCAATATCAAAAGACACGATGAAAGATGACATAGACCCTCCTGGCAACCTACAAAGCGGCCGAATCAAGGCCGCGCTTTTTCACTCCGAAACCGGCCGCTTCTCCATAAGCCGGAACGAGGCTTTCTTCAACGACGGAGATTTCGATGCCCTGGAGCAAATTCCAAACCTCACCGCTGATCCTGTTGAAATTGATGGAAGCGCGACCATCGTTTATCCTGCGCGGCCGGGGAAGTCTGACCGGAACGACCACCTCTTCGATACTATGGGTGATAAAAACGATGGTCTTTCCGGTCTTTTCCCAGATACCGAGGAGTTCGTCCTGAAGAATCTCCCTCGTCTGCGCGTCAACGGCGGCGAAGGGTTCGTCCATGAGGAGGACTTTCGGATCGTAGGCCAAGGCGCAGGCAAGGGCGACCCGTTGTTTCATACCGCCCGAAAGCTCGTGGGGGAAATGGTTCTCAAAGCCCGGCAAGCCCACAAGCTCTATAAAACGGGCACTGATCTCGTGCCGTTCCTTTTGGGGTATTTTTTTTATCTCAAGGCCGTATTCAATGTTTTGCCGGAGGGTGCACCAGGGAAAAAGCGCGTATCCTTGCAGCACTATGCCCCGGTTGGGGGACGGCCCCGTTATCCTTGGGCCGTCGATACAAATTTCGCCCCATGTCGGATCGGAAAGACCCGCGAGCATATCAAGAAAGGTAGGCTTTCCGCACCCGGAAGGTCCCCCAATGGTAACAAACTCGCCGTCTTTTATACGCAGGTTTATGTTGTCGACGGCCTTAAACGCTTTCTTTTTTTCACTGGCCCGTTTTGAACGGAACACAGGGCTTATATTCCGGGCGTGAATTTTGCAATTCCCGTCATAATTGATTGGGGTACTCACGGTTTCTCCTGGTGCATTTTCCCGCAGAGGGTACGGAAATCTCCGTACCTCCCACACGGGAATATGATAGCTATAGTTCTGCTCCGGCCTCGTCGAATTGATGAGTGACGATATCCGGCACCTTCACCTTCGCTCCCGGTTCCAGGGCTCCTGAATCCCTGGCCCCCTGTATCCATATCTCTATCCCCTCATCGTTAATCGCCGATGTCCGGGCATAGTAATGGTTGGCCAGAACAGGGATACCGATGGCTTCCTCCGTCCACTTCGCGGTCTGTTCGGGGTTGTCGTTCGCCCAGCGTTCGGCTTTCTTTATCGACCGGACAAAACGCCTCACCGCCTCGGGGTTTTTCTCGATAAAATTGTCGGCAAAGTAATAGAGATAGGTACCGGCGTGTTCCCCCCGGAGATCGCGGCTTGTGGCAATGATGTTCGCGCCCAAGTCCTCAGCACTCTTGAAGAAGGGCGGGTGGGGAATAGCGATGTCGATGAGCCCCTGACTCAGTGCCTGGATACCTTCGATGTCGGGCATCGTGATGTACTCAAACTTCTCACGCGGGATATTGTATCGCGTGAGAAGCACATCGGTGTTAAAATCCATGCAGGCGTTACGGACGATCATCTGTATCTTCACCCGGCCCGGAAAGGCGTTGATGTCTTCCGGTTTTTTGATAGGGCTGTCTTTGGCCGTGATCCACCACATATGTTGCAGGTGGAGATCGTCAATTCCGGGAGGCGGCTCGATGATGGAGAGCGCCACGGCGCGAATTGTCGCCCCCCCTTCCCGGGCGATCGCGATTTCGTTTGGATGCGCGTCACCTACGTTGTTATCGCCGTTGAGAATCGACGCGACACGGATGGGCACCTCGGTATTACCCGTATAGATGATTTCAACACCTTCTTCCTTGAAGAAGCCCATTTTCTCACCCACAAAGTATGGCGCGCCGGTACAATCGGGCTTTGACCAAGTCCTTATCTGGTACACTTCTTGTCTCTCGGCGTTTACCGTAACCGCGGTCTCCTTTTTCTTAGAGCATGCAGCGATGAGAAACACGACAATAAGGAACAATGCGAATAGGTTTCCCTTTCGCAAAACCACTTTTCTTTGCATTTTGACACTCCTTGTGTTTATATTGGACTTGTTCAATAACCCGGTTGGTTATCGAACAAGTCTATTAAAAGCCGTTGGACAAAAACGCTCCTACGCCGCGCCTTTGCCTTACGGCATTTTACCTCACCACGGTTTCTTCCTTCCATGTAATAATCTTTTTCTCAAGCATATTTATCGCCCAAATGATAAAACGGCCGAGCAACGCGATCGTGATGACCGCGACAAAGAGCCGTTTTATCTGAAAGTTATGCTGGGCGTTGAGTACCAGAAAACCCAAACCCGCCGAAGCACCGATCATCTCCGCGGCGATCAGCATAAAGAACGAGATCCCCGCCCCCTGCTTGAGTCCCGCGAATATACCGGGAGCCGCGCCGGGTAGTACGATCTTCCAGAAAAGCACTATTTTTTTCGTTCCCATGCCGACCGCGGCCTTCACGAGGATGGGGTCGATATTTTTCACGCCGTTTATCGTACCCAAGAGGATCGGCCACACGCAGACCCAGAAAATAATGGCCACCTTCGCGATCTCGCCGATACCGAAAAGGAGCACGAATACCGGAAACACCGAGAAAGGGTTCACCTGGGAGAGGATGTTGAGAAGCGGATTGAGGTACTCCTCGAACCGCTTAAACCAGCCGCCCAGCAGAAAACCAAGCGGCAGCCCGACAAGTGACGCGGTAGAAAAACCTAAAAGCGCCCGTTGAAGGCTCAAGAGGAGATGGATGTGCAGTCTGCCTGTGACGAGCATCTCCCAGAGCATGACAAGTACCTCTGAAAGCGGCGGTATAAAGGTGCGGTTCACGAGACCCAGCTTTGGCGCCACCTCCCATAACACCACAAAAAGGATTACCGCAACAGACTTACGATAGTAGAAGATCAGCTTGCTTAAAATCTTTTTTCTATATAACAATAACAGTCCAATAACAGTAGCGATACTCATCATCAACTCCAAAAGAAAGACCCCAAACCACAACTTGTCATGTGCCTCCGGTTTTCCGGTCAACCTATATTATAAAATCTATGTATTTACTAGGATTATAATCATTCGAAAATTTTTTGTCAAGATACCACGCGTTTTTTTCGCCCTTTTTAGTAAAAAAACGTGAATTCGGCGACGAGGAAAAGAAATAGTAAATTGAGCCTGTTCCCAAATACGAGCGAGTTTTGACAGGCTGAGCCAAAGGCTTTGCTGTTTCAGGCTAAAGCCGAGCTAAAAGCCTTACGAAACTGCGTTTTTAAAGGTTGCTGTTTCAAAACTTTAGACTTGCATACTTCCTTTATTGAAAAAGGGAGGGATTGGTACGCGCCTCATTTTCTGCTATAATGGAGGTATGTCTCGTATCTCTGAATCGACCATCAGGGACGTCAATGAGCGTATGGACGCTCTGGCCATAGTGGGGGACTATGTGCGGCTTGAGAACCGGGTGCGCCCGGTTAGTGAGGAAAAGGCTTCGTTTTTTAAAAACGGAACGGATGCACCAGATCGCTGTGGCCCTGACAATAAACGTCTGTTTTTTGGGGAGGGTATGTTTGTTCCAATAATTTTAGAACATTACCCTCTTCCGGCAGGGCGGCATAGGGCGGAAAAAGAAGGGCTGCCCCTCACGGGTCTTAGCGGCTCAGGCCCAGGGGGCCGGATCCTCGAAAGGGATGTGGAACAGGCTCTAAAGGAGCGTCCCCGCTTCACTGCTGCGGCCCGGGAAGCCCTGTGTACAGGAGCGGTCATGCCCCAAGCCCCAGGATCCGGCCTAGGGGGCAGGCTGACCCTTGAGGACCTTGCCGCGGGAGTAAAGTCTGTCGCTACAGGGACTTCAAACCCCGGAGCAGTGAGTCCCGAGACGGTTCTGAAAGAAGCGGAAAAAAAATTACCGAAACCCCGGTTAAGGGGATCCGCAAAGTCATCTCGGATCGGATGCTCCGTTCCCTTAGGGAAAGCGACCCCTGTACCCTGCATAGCTGCGCATCTGCGGTACGGCTCAGGGAAATCCGGGAACGGCTGAAGGCTGCTGATGCAAGCCTGGGACTGGCGAAGATCAGTATCAATGACCTTATCCTCACCGCGGTTTCCCGGGTCTCCTACATGAACGCCCATACCATCCACGACCCTCGGACCGGAGAAGCCCTCATCCGAACCTTTGAGCGGGTACATCTGGGAGTAGCAGTGGATACCCCCGGGGACTCATGGTGTCGGTTATTCGGAACGCGGACCTCCGGTCTTTGCGGCAGATTTCCGCTGAAGCAAAAGGTTGGCTGTGGCCTGTCTTCAGGGGGATACTGCCTGAGGCCCTCTCAGACTCCACTTTTACGGTTACCAGCCTGGGCAGTCTGGGTATAAGCAGTTTTACCCCCATATCCAACGCCCCGGAAGTGGCTATCCTGGGGGGCTGCGGGATCGAGCTTAAACCCCAGTCCATAGACTAAACTTGACCCACAATTTTCTCTCATTCATGGTATACTCCCGTAAAAGTCAGGAAGTCTCGGGAGGGGGGGATATGGCAGAAGGGAAACATTTCGCTATGGCGGAGGAATTCGCCGGGCCGGATTTTCATTCTATCCGGTTGGAGGAACGGTTTGTCAGGACTATGGAGACATTCTACTAGCAGCCAGACAAATCAATCTGGGAAGCGAGCAAAAACCGGGCCAAAGCCAAAGCAATCTACCGGATGCTGGGGAATGAAAGTTTTGACCGGGAGGAGATCGTCAGGGCGCACCGCGAAGCAGCCATACGGCGCATGGCCGGCTATGGCGGAACCATTCTGGCGGTTCAGGATACCACCGGGGTCAACTACAACACCCACCTGAAGACCGAGGGGATAGGGTATAGCAGCGACAAGACCCTGGGGGTCAATATCCATAGCTGCCTTGCGGTAACGTCTGACGGGCTGGTTTTAGGGCTATTGGACCAGTCAAGCTATAACCGGCCTGAAGCGAAGGATGAAGGGGCAAGGGTCTTTAACGCCAACGCTGCTTCTTACCGGATCGCCTCACGCGGCACGGTTACCTTTGCCGGAATGTCCAGTTACGGGAAGGATTCGACGGTAAAATGCCTGATGAAGACCTTCGTAAACCTGACGAAAGACGGCGAGTCCGCAAAACCGCGAGCCTCCTATTTCGGTTTTGACGGCTTGGAGCTCAGGCCCGTGGACGACCTCGCCAAGGCGAAGCCCGGAAAGAAAGTCCGCGTGGAAGCCCTGCTGAACGGCAAACCCCAGTCCGGCGTTGTGGTGTACAGCGGGCATAAAGACATTAGGGAATCCCTGCGGCTGTCCCCTGTTCTTGAATACTCCGAAAAAGCCGACCCTATTCTGGACGCCGGAGTAACGGATATAAACGGAATTGTTGAACTGACGCTGCCCAAGGGGGCCGGCGAGCTGAAAGACGTGTATATTTTTACCGACGGGCATCTGGGCGTTGAGGGTGTCCGTTATCGTTCGACAATCAATTTTACGCTTAAAAAGTAGGGCATGAGGGAGGGGGCGGCTCTATCGCGGGTACGCCGGTTGCTTGAGAATATAAGCGGTGGCGTATCCGCAGACTGCGGCGAAAACGTGAATAGCGTAGCGTTTATAAATGATAATGTGCGAAATAAATTTTAAGACAAGCCCGCCCGCGTCCGTGCGGGCGGCTAACGTAGCAGGGCGCGCATCGCATAACAGGACTGTTTACGCTTCGCCGCCAGTAGGCGGCTTGGCCTCCGTTCGCCTAGCTCAATCGCTTCGCTCATTCGCACGGCTCACTCCGGCACATTGCCCGCCCCCGCAATGCTACGCATTGCTTTATAAGGGGCGGGCAACGTCGTAAACAGCCGGAACGTTATGCGCAATACCACCTAAAATTATTGTTAAAAATATGTAAAATATAAAAAGAAGACCGTAATGCCTCATTATAAAATTCTAACCGTAGTTAGTTATTCTCAAGGGCAACAGCAGCGAGGGGCTGGCCTCTGAGATCCCCTTTTCTTCGGTTCAGTTCTATAAGAGCGTCTACCGCCCGGTGTACCTCCTGCTGGAGGAGGACCGGATTATAGGATTCATACCGGCGGGTCAGTTCAGCCTTGACCTCGTTTGAAAGCTCGGGAGCATCCATCAGTCTCTGGTATGGACTCCTGGGTTCATCATACACCTTTTTCATTTTCGATCCACGCCTTGTTTTTGAGATGAGTTTTGTGGTCG
>JAIRNP010000048.1 GCA_031258005.1 Treponema sp. | reverse complement strand
CATTGCCGGTAGCGCGTTCCTCTCGTCTGTGTTATAGTGTGTATACGGCATCGGCGGACCTTTGGTCCGATACCTCCGATAGTTTGGTGTTGCAACTTTATACTACCGTGTTTACGATGCCGTTTCTATACCTTCCTATTTTCGCACTTCAAAAAAAAATCGGCCTATCAATTATGGGTATGTGTGATCCATCAGCATACTTTGTAGATCACCACCTAAAATTTAATATTATAGAAGAAAGTTTGTCAATAGGTTTAGATGATTTTTAAATTACTTGACTGAAAAGTTGACTTTTTGACTGGACACTGTTAGTAAAGGAGTATCTTAATAAACGCGATAAATATAAATCCTAAAAAGTTTATGTCCGATTTCTCATACCGGACCGTTAACCGCCGGTTCTCTGTTATCTTCCCAAATATCCGTTCTCTCTTCCCCCGTTTCTTATACTCCTCTTGGTCATACGCTATTTCTTCCTTTCGGTTCCTTCTCCCCGGTATCACCGGCGTGTTGTTGTTCCCCTCCAATGTCCGCCGAAACTCGGTGCCGTCATATCCCCGGTCCCCTATTACCGTACATCCTCCTATAGCTTCAACCAATTCATCCGCCACTGCCGCATCATGTACCTGTCCCCCGCCGAACATCCCTTCCACAAGTTTCCCGTCAACCCTTACTACCGCATGAAACTTCGTGCATATCCCCGCGCGGCTGTTCCCTTTTGTCTGCCGCCCCCTTTTTGCCCGCCCCCGTGCCGCTGGACTTTCATCGTCGTGCGGTCGATTATCACCTCGTTAAACACTATCCCATCCTCCTGGAGGTTTGCCAGAATTTTCACCCATAACCCCCTCCCGCTCCCCCGGTTAAACCGGTCGTATATTACCTGCCCATAGCCGTATTCGGCAGGCAAATCCCGCCGGGGACAGCCGGTCCTTAAGATATACAGGATTGCGCTGAATACCTTGTACTGGGATACCTTCGGCGGCCGCCTTTTCCAGATGTAATCCCCCTCAATGACGGGTAAAACCTTCCGGTTAAAGAGTTCCCCGCTTATTGGATACAAGCGTTTGTTTTCCATGCTTTTCCCCTCCCCCTGTATCCTACCACGGACGGCTATTGGCTTTCAACCTTTCCTAACAGTGTCTAATAGTTACTCTTAAGAGATGGATTTTTTTATTCACTCCTGTAAAAATTAACAAGTACCGCTTTTAATGGTGGTTATCAATTTTATCCAATTTTTTCCCTCCTTTGATGATGATTTTGATGGGATCGTTTTTTGAACTGATTGGTTGTGGATTAGAACACATAGCCTCTTTTGATTGCATTTCAGAACCGGATATGTCTGATTCCGTATTTGTGATTTCTTCAAAACTAAAATCCATACTGACCAACTGAAGCCAAAATGAAAAATTATCAAAGGGGTTGTATTGTTTTTCCGGTTTCTTTTTCAAAAAAGTTACCTCCTATGTATCCCGTAATCCTTTGAGATGAAAAAGACAACCTTGCAGCCAGACAACCAATCGCCGCCCTATTCCTATTTACGTTTCTTCCCTAATACTTTAAACACATAATAGGTTACAAAAACATAAACCGCCATAATAGAAAGCATGGCGGCGAAAAAAATAATGGCCGGACGTTCCTCGTCCCAATAATCGAATGAAAAACCAAGGAATAATTTTGAGAACACATCCCGGTCAAATGACGCCCATACGCCGAAGGCGGCAAAGAGGAGGGCGATGACACGCGCAATAACCGTGCGGATACGGCTTTCTTTGGTCATACCCGCCATTGTGTGTATCCCGCTTATAACCATTCTCCAATGAAGCCCCAGATGAATACCGATTAACGGCAAGCCCCAATAGGCGGCGGTTGTGTGTATCATCCGCAAAGACATACCACCGGGTAAATGCAGAAACGTAAGTACCGCTCTGGACTGTAACAAACCGGTTATTAGAAGGGCCGTCATGGTGAATACAAGGGCTATATTAACCGCAGTTATAATAATACGGCGCAGAGTGTATGTACCCTTAAAAATAGTTTTATACCATTGCCGGTTAAGAATATTATGCGCGATAAAAAGCGTAAACACGGAAATCCCTATCAATTCATGGGCGGCGTCTCCGGTTACGCGATACATAAGGGCACACAATAAGAGAATGGTAAAAGCAAGGTCGAGAATGAGACGCACCGCCAATTTTTTATTCATAGTGCCGTTCTCCCGCTTACAAATCAACCACGAAACCGCTTAACAAGGAAAAAACGATGGTGAACACAAGGTACAACACAAAATGTTTTAAGCCCAAAACAATTTTCACAGCACCCAGGTTGGTTATCTTTGTGGCGGGGCCGGTGATCATAAAGGCTGTGGCGCTTCCCATGCTCATACCGTTTTGAAGCCAGCCCATTAAAAGCGGGATGGTTCCACCACCGCACATATAAAGCGGTACACCGATGGTAGCCGCCATCAAAAGGCCGAATCCCCGGTTTTCTTTACCAAACAGGAAGGTCATCGCTTCCGCCGGAACATACCGCTGGAAAAGCGCCGAGAGGACTACGCCGATTAAGAAGTAAAGCCCGGTCGCCTTGACGTTCCGCCACAAATTTTTAAGAAAGCGCAAAAAAAGGTTGGGGTCGGTGTCCCGGCTTACTACAGGGGCGGTAAAACCGGAAAAGTTAAAGAAAAAATGTTTTCTGAAAAAAAGACGCACACAAAGCCCGGCGGCGATACCGCAAAGAAAACAACTGACAAAGCGGATAATCAAGGCTGCCGGTCCCAGGGCGGCGCTGTAGAAAAGCAGTTGGGGATTTAACAGGATTGAACTCATCACAAAGGCGGCAAGCCAATCCTCCTCCATGCCCTTTTCTGAGAAAGAAGCGGCAATAGGAATTGTGCCGTACATACACAGGGGAGACACGATACCGATAAATGAGGCGGGAATAATGCCCAAAACGCCCAATTTCTTTCCCTGTAACATAGTAAAAAGGCTGTGTATTTTTTCCTTGCCGAATACGGAAATGAGAGAACCCAATGCCATACCCAACACCCAGTACCCGGCGATTTGCTGGAACTGGATGTCGAAGTAGTACCAGAAATAGATGAGTTCCCTTTGTATGATTTCACCCATTTATCCGTACCAGGTCATATTCCAGACTGCCGAGGCCGATTTCCGCTCCGTGGTTGATGGTTCGTATGCCGTTTCGGGACTCCATGCGTTGTATCAACGATCTTCCATCGGGGGCGGCATACACAAGGTCAACGCAAGCCTTGTCCAACGCCACAGGGTCAAGGGACGAGAGAATGCCGATGTCGTGCATATCAGGCTCGGCGGGATTGCCGTTACAGTCACAGTCAACAGACAGGCGGTTCATCACGTTGATGTAGAGAATTCTGCCGTTCAAACTGTCAACAACGGATTTTCCCGCTTCCGCCATAGCGTCAAGAAAAGCGTCCTGCTCCCCGCCCCAGAAGTTGGTTTTACTTTTCCCGCCGGAGTGTATCCAGCCTTTGCCTTCCGATGAAGCGATACCGATGGAGATGTTTTTTATCGCGCCGCCCAAACCGGCCATCGCGTGGCCCTTGAAATGGGAAAGGACGATAAAGTAATCGTAGTTGGTGAAATGGCTGCCTACAAAGTTTTCCTGTAACTGTGTGCCGCCCCGTACCGGGAGGCTGATTGAGCCGTTCTCGTCCAGAATATCGACATTGGCTATCGCCGTGTAACCGTGATCCCGCGCCGCCTGTTTGTGCAGTGCCGTACTTGCCCGCCTTCCGCCATAGGCGGTGTTCGATTCAACAAGCGTACCGTTTACGGACTGTACCAGGTCTTTTATGAGCTCCGGCCTCAAATGATTGCTGTTAGGCGATTCGCCGGTAGTGATCTTTACTGCTATTCTGCCGTTTGGGTTCTGCCCCAGGGCATTATAGACCGCCATAAGCCCCGCCGGGCTGATGTCGCTCGTAAAATACACGGTTGAACTGCCGGTCTGTCCGGGAACAACCGGATCGCCGCTGTCATCTGCCGGATTTTCGGCCAGCGACTGTGCCGCAACCTTTCCGGCACAGCCGGTAAAGGTTGCCATAACGGCAAGCATAAAAACCGATAGTAACGCTGCCGCTTTCATTGAAAGAAAATGTTTGTTCTTCATGTCAAGCCTCCATCATATTTCGCTTATTATATGCCGTTCCCAGAATCTGACGGCGTTTGCTACCCAGCCTTCTCCGGAAGTACCGGTTCCAAGTCCAAATCCGTGCCCTACATCCCGATAGATATGAAATTTCGTATCTATACCTGCCACTTTCATGGCGTTGACACGCCGTTCCATTATCCGGGGCGGTGCGATGCCGTCGCGTTCCCCCGCAATGGTTAATGTGGGCGGGTCGTTTTTGGTAAAGTCTGTGTGTCCGGTAAAGGCAATAACCGCCGTACCAGGTTTTGGACAGTCCCCCACGCCGTAAGCGGCAGTTCCGTAGGAAGCAAGACGGGCGGCCATCCTCGCCCCCGCCGAAAAGCCCCAGAGGGAGTAATTTTTTACGCCTACCTCCAGTGTCCGGGCATTGGTAAAAATATAGGCAAGGGCCGCCGCCAAATCCTCACAGGCGGTTCGTTCGCCACTGCCTACGCGGTATTTGATAACAAAAGCGTTATATCCGTTTTTGCTTATTTCGCGGGCAATGGGAAATCCTTCCTGGAGTGAACTGACTTGCATAAAAGCGCCGCCAGGACACATTATCGCAAAAGGCGCGTCCGGTTTTCCCCTGAAAAAGAAAAGCCCGGTTTTTTCTTTAGCGCGGTCTTGCCGTTTCCGCGCCGGGGTGTAAAAGTCGTAAAAAATTGGTTTGCCACCATTTGCCTCGTCAATCATGTAATTGAGTGTGTCCAACATAACGGAAGAATTTACGCTCTGATGACCCGGTATACGTGACGCGACATCGGAAAGCCTGATATTATAGTAAGGGGTATTATCATCGAAAGTCAGCAATAGTTCCCCGAAACCTTTAAACACCGGATGATTCACAATATCCCGAACATAATTACCAGCGGTAAGATGGGCGTAATTTCCGGTTTCCTGCGCGGAAGCATTTTGTGCAAAAGAGCAAGAAGATAGTATGGCAAAAAAGGCCGGCAGGATTATTCCTTTCATCTTGTTACTCCAATACGGCGAAGCCATGGGATAACATCACGCTCTGACCGGGCAACACTATTACGGGAAATCGCAAGTCCGTCCTGAATGACATTTGCCCGGGGTTCCAGTTGGGTAATCTTTTCTACCGTGCTGAATAACCGGCTACCCACATGGACGGTAAAGGGGATTATGGTTTTCCCCGCAAAGTTATATTCGTCCAGGAACGTATAAAGCGGCTGTGGTAAATCATACCACCAGATAGGATAACCTAAAAAAATCGTGTCATAGCTCTGTAAATCAGAGATATGCGTTGCCAGGCGGGGACGGGCGTTTACCCTTTGTTCGTTTTGGGTCGCTTCAAGTAATTGGTTATATCCACCCGGATAGGTTTGAACCGTTTTTATGGCGAACAAATCCCCACCAACCGTTTTTTGGATAAGGGCTGCCACAAACTCAACGTTGCCGGTTACTTTGCCGTCAACAATCACCCTGCTTGCCCCTGATACCGCGTCAGTTACGCCTGTCTCCGGCAGCGTGAAATAGGCGACAAGGATTTTTCCCGCTCCTGTTTGTGACTGCGCTCAGGCTTGCGCTGCCGCCATTACACAGAAAACGAAAAGCGGTAAAACAAAAACATTTTTCATATCAAACCTCCATCGTTCTTCTTCATTCTTGATCATTAAAATCCCGCGTTCCGAATGAACCGAAATCCATCTCCTCGTCCACGTTGCTAAAGTCAAATGCCCCGCTTCCCGTATCTAGAGCGCTTAAGCGCCGCATTTCTTCATCCGTTAATTCAAAATCGAATATTGAGATATTTTCCTGAATGTGATCCGGATTGCGTGATCCCGGTATGGCAATGTTTCCTGTCTGGAGATGCCATCTTAAAATTACCTGCGCCGGGGTCTTGTTGTGCGCGGCGGCAATTTCTACGATTGTTTCTTCATTAAACAGAAGAGTCTGTGTATTGTGCTCATCGACGCGGCCGCCAAGCGGGTACCATGCCATTAACACAGTTCCGTAAGGATTCACATACTCCCTCATCACAACCTGATGATAATATGGATTTGATTCAACCTGTAAAACCGCCGGCGGTATAGTAGCTATACTCATTATCTCGCCAACCTTCTTCTCATAGAAGTTAGAGATGCCAATCGACCGGACTTTGCCTTGCTTTAGCGCAGCCTCCATACCCCTATAGCCTTCCGCAACATTGCCATAAGGCTGGTGAAGCAACAGAAGATCGATGTACTCCACGTTCAGCCTTGCAAGCGTGTCGTCGATTGCCCTTGCGACATCCTCGTAGTCGCCCGGCCACAATTTTGTCGTGATAAATATTTCTTCCCTGGGTACGCCCGATCTGTGAATTCCCCGCCCGACAGCCCGCTCGTTCATATATGCGTTGGCTGTGTCAATTAACCGGTAACCGTCCAAGAGGGCGTGATATACGGACTCTTCGGCCTCCGCCGGTGTCAACCGGTATGTGCCAAGACCCAATATGGGCATTTTAACTCCGTTATTTAACATGACCGTTCTGCTTGCAAAATCAAAAATGCCTTGATTTGCCGCAGGGCTTACTACCGCGTTGTTTGACGTGCCGCAGCTAAAAAACAGCAAAAACGCCATGCTGAAATGAAAAACATCGAAACTGACAACTCTTTTCATTGAATGATCCTTTGGGGCATTCTTATTACATTCCCCTGGTTGATTTATTTAAATTTCTTTTGGTTTAATACCCCGCAGCTTGCTGCGGAATACTGGGGGTGTGGGGGATTTGTTCCCCCACATACGCAAAGATTTCAAGGAGAAATCTTCAATACCCCGGAG
>JAIRNP010000008.1 GCA_031258005.1 Treponema sp. | reverse complement strand
ATGGCAGAAAGATCGGAACAGGAAACAAAAGACGATCAAGTGGC
This sequence comes from Treponema sp., assembly GCA_031258005.1. GTDB lineage: Bacteria > Spirochaetota > Spirochaetia > Treponematales > Breznakiellaceae > JAIRLU01. Next base: position 10,649 of record JAIRNP010000008.1, on the reverse strand, counting down.
AGTTTACTACTCATGATGCAAGGATACGGCTCCGTACGTTATATCCGCTCATTTAGTATAATCAGTCTACTAGCCAATGCGTGAATTCTACCGCTTTCTACGGTGAAATGCACGGAAGAAAGCGCCTTAACACCGGGGAACTCAACAGAAACATCACGCATTTCCAGCAAAGCCATCCTCTAATCTCTCAAGATAAAATCTGAGCCCCCTATTTTGCGACGGCGGCTTTTATCTCTTTCATCCATTGATAGCTGTCAAATACGCCTTTTTCCTGTCTCCAATCCGATGCAACGGTAATGATGTTGGACATGTTTATGCCGGGTCTCAAATCGGATGTTTTTACACCCTGAGCATCAAGATTGAAGGTATCAGGCGTACTTTCGCCGGCAAACTTGGCGGCTAAAAGCCTGATATTGGAAATGCCGATCAACTTTGGATCAACTGCGGCGGTTGACTTCCAGATATTGGGATGCGAAATCATAAGATCAATGTCATCGTTTGAAATATCAATACTGTGGAGCTGAATATCCGTACGGCCGGCTTCTTCCAAAGCCTGAAGCGTTCCTTTGGCAAGTTCATCGTAAGCGCCCCAGATTGCGTCGACGGTTCCTACGGGATAGCGAGGAAGAATCGCTGCACGTGAATTCTGAGTACCGCCGCGCATGTCGGCATAATCAACCGGTCCGACGAGGGCCACCTCAATGATCTTTCCGGCCTTTACGTACTCCTCATACACCACCTGCCGCCTGTCCATAGGCGGAAAGCCGGGACCCACCCAGACGCGTATCACCCGAACCGGGCTTTCGCATAAATTGTCCATGTTGTTATTTCACAGCTCCTAAGTGCCTCCCTAAAGGACCTGAAGGCGCAGGGGGTTACGGCGGACGCGCTGGAGTATCTGAATAAAGGCAAGGCTATTACGCAGAAGGGAAGTACGACGGGGCCATGGGGCAGCTTGACCGGGCCCTGACCGTCAACGCCACATTAAGCGAAGCCTGCTATGGCCGCAGCAATGCGTATCGCAGCCTGGGGGACCTAGACAAGGCCATTACGGACTTCAACCAGGCGTTACGGATCGACCCGAACCATTGCCAATGTGTTGTTCGGCAATGCGGGCAATGATGAAAAATGGTGCTAGAATTGTTCAAGCGCTGCCGAAAGGGAATGGCGCGAAGTTGACGATTGAATATCAATTGCCAAAAGTCCGCGACAACCAACCGGGTTGTTGAACAAGTCCAATATTGGGCAACGCAGAGAGCGTCCGGAGCCATTCTGCAATGGAGCGCAAAGGTTGGACTTTACCCCGTTAGATGCTATTTTCGGTACTGGTAACGCAAAAGGTGCCTAACATCAAGCGGGGCCATGTGCGAGATTCCACAGAAATTCTCCAAAGCACCTGAAAGTTTTCTACACGCGTATCCTGGGATGCTACCTACAGGCAATGGGACCGATGACTGAAAGAATCCATAGATTTGAACAGGTATAGGGGTATATAATAGAAAATTATGTATATTATGGATCAACTCTACGAAGCAGTGGCATACAAAGGCCCGGTTTGTGTGGGTCTTGATACGGCAGCGGACTATATTCCCCCGCAAGAACGACGGAAAGGGGCCGCTGTTGCCGAAGCAGTGGCGGCGTATAACCGGGCGCTGGTGGACCGGACCGTAGACATTGCCGCCTGCTACAAGGTCCAGATCGCCTATTATGAGGCGCTGGGACGGGCAGGGCTGGATGCCTATGCCCAAACCCTGGGGTATATCCGGGAACAGGGAAGCCTGGTCATCGCGGATATCAAACGAGGGGACATAGCAGAAACCGCCGCACAGTACGCCAAGGCTCATTTTGAGGGAGACTTTGAAGCGGATTTTGTTACCCTTTCCCCTTATATGGGAATGGATTCGATTGAACCCTGGCTTTCCTATGCGGACCGCAAGGGAAAGGGGGCTTTTGTGCTCATGCGGACATCCAACCCGGGAATGAGGGATTTTGAATACCAGGAACTGAAAAGGGGAGGCCGCTTGTACGATGCGGTAGGAGCTAAACTAGCGGAATTAGCGGATTCTCGCTTAGGTACCTATGGCTACGGGACCTTTGGCGCAGTGGTGGGTTGTACCGAACCAGAAGAAGCCGCTTCCATTCGGGCAAAATGGGAAAACCTGTTCTTCCTCATCCCCGGGTATGGCGCCCAAGGGGGAGCCGCAAAGGATGCGGCTTTACTGTTCCGGAAGGCTAACGGCGGGGTGGTGAACGCTTCCCGTTCCATTCTCAAAGCCTGGACTCAGGTGGCAGACTTGGATCCGGAATCGGTGGATACCGCCGCGGCCGCACAAGCAGCCCGTAATGCGGTAATCCACATGCGGGACGCGCTCTTGGCCGCCCTACAAAGCCCGGACAAACCAGGAGTTTCCTCATGGGCCTGATCCCAAGGGGGGTAAAACAGAGCCTTCTCTGTAGACTCACTCAGTATCGAGAGCGTACTGCCGAGGTATTTCAGCTTGAATTTACCTGGTCAGGACCACCGCCTCGGGCAGGGCAGTTTTTTATGCTTAAACCCCGGCGATCCTCGGTGTTTTTGGGCCGGCCCATTAGTGTCGCACGCTGGAAGCCTCTTGACCCAGGCCGAGGCAGTACTGGTTTAGTGGGTTTCTCCATCGCCAAGCGGGGTAAAGGGACTGAGGAACTTGCCAGTCTTCAGTGCGGTGAACTGGTGGAACTGACCGGCCCCCTGGGTAATTACTGGGGAGCCTTGGACCCGGAATCCCTTCAAGGTCCCATTGCCCTCGTGGGAGGAGGTATAGGCGTAGCGCCTTGTGCGGCCTTTGCTGCAGAACTCCCTCCGGGGACCTTCGACTTCTATGGGGGGTTTAAGTCCCTTCCCTTTGGTTTGGAAGAAATTCCCCCCGGTTCCTGTATTATCGCCACCGAAGATGGCAGTCAAGGCCGCCAAGGGCGGATCCTGGACTTCCTGGAACCGGCACGATACCGGCGAGTGTACGCCTGCGGTCCTGAACCCATGCTCAAGGCGGTGGCTCACTTGTGTAAAACCCAGGAGGTTCCCTGTTTTATCAGTATGGAACGGCGTATGGCCTGTGGAGTAGGGGCCTGTTTAGGTTGTACGGTCCGAACCGTCCACGGGAATCGGCGCTGCTGTGTGGACGGTCCTCTTTTCAGGGCAGAGGAGGTCCTCTTTGATGCTTGAACATGAACCGCCCCATTCAATACACACCGGTCCGGGACCGGACCTCTCGGTGTGTATTGGGGGAATCCGGTTCAGGAATCCGGTGATCGCTGCATCGGGGACTTTCGGGTATGGCCGGGAATATCAGGGGTTGTTGGATATCGCCTGCCTGGGGGGGATCTGTACCAAGGGTCTTACCCTGCACCCTCGGCAAGGAAATACCGGTCCTCGGCTCCACGAAACCCCCGGGGGGCTCTTAAATTCCATTGGCCTTGAAAATCCCGGGATTCCCGCCTTTATTGAACAGGAACTTCCCCCGCTTCGGGAACTGGGACCCGTGGTAATCGCCAATCTTGCGGGTGCAACGGTGGAGGAATATAGGGAAGGCGCAAGGCTCTTGGCTCGATCATCGGTGGATATGATCGAACTCAATATTTCCTGCCCCAATGTTAAAGCAGGAGGTATGGCTTTTGGTCTTGACCCAAAGCCTGCGGCTTCAGTGGTACAGGCAGTACGGAAGGTGTGGGATAAGCCCCTCATGGTAAAACTTTCTCCTCATGCTCCGGATCTCCACGCCGTGGCTCGGGCCTGTGTTGCCGCCGGAGCTGATGCTCTTTCCCTGGTGAATACGTTTCAGGGGATGGCGATTGATATTTACCGCAGAAAACCGGTCTTTCAGCATGTCAAGGCAGGCCTTTCAGGCCCTGGGATAAGGCCCCTGGCGCTTCGAATGGTATGGGATCTCTGGGAAGCGGTTCGGGTTCCCCTGGTTGGTTTAGGAGGTATTGCGCATACGGCAGATGCCTTGGAATTTCTCCTGGCCGGGGCTGTGGCGGTTCAAGTCGGTTCAGCGACCTTTGCCCATCCTCTGCTTATGCCTGAAATCATTCAGGGAATCGCCGCATATATGCAGCAATACGGGGTAGCAGGGGTAGCAGATTTGTCTATTCGGAGCAGGACCTCCTAAAGGGCATTCTCCATACCACCGATGCCAAGGGGGGTATAGGGATTTTTCCGCTTGAACGTTTTGGATACATACTATCTTCGCCGCTGGATTTTTCTTTAGTATCCATGCGGAAGCCCTGTTTTGTCTCTTGACAAACCCCGTGGTTTTAGGCATATTCAACAATGTACTTACCATGGTGGATGTAGCTCAGTGGTAGAGTTCCAGATTGTGGATCTGGCTGTCGCGGGTTCAAACCCCGTCATCCACCTAAAGATGAAAGTTTACCGGTAATACCGAAGGGTGAAAGAGCTTATTGATTAAGCGGGGTACAGATGATGAATGAATTTGTCATAATGGCCACCCGGTCTATGAAAGAATACGCTTCTCGGGTTGTTACTCAGGTGACAAAATTTCCGAGTTTGGTATCAAGAGCCGGTACTTGTAATGCGGTTGATGCTTTGAAAACCGACCGTTTTGCAGATGGGGAAATGGAAGTGGTGATCCATACTTCCATAAGAGGTAAAGAGGTGATTCTCTTTACCAGTTGCGCCCGAAATGAGGCAAACATCCCGGTAGAAGAAGCCAAGATTGAGTCCTACCACGCGGTGGATGCCCTAAAACGCAGTCAGGCCTCCCGAATCATCCTTTTTGAACCTTTCGTCTCCTGTTCACGGTCCGATAGAACCACCCGGCGTAGTTCTGTAGGCTTGTGGGTTCATTTCAAGACCCTGGTAAGCCTGGGAACCCGGCATATCGTAACCTACCAACTTCATTCGGACAAATCCAAATCCATAGTGGATCCCACTATATGCATGGTAGATGATATTCCTGCCCTGACGCTTCTCAAACGATACCTCTGTGATGTGTATATTCGGAATAGCAAGGCCCTCGAACAAGAGATACGTCCCCACTGGGCCTTTTGTTCGGTTGATGCGGGAGGGGAAAAGCTGGCCCGGGATTTTGCCAATGCCTTCGGCGCCCCATTGGTGGTAGCCCATAAACAGCGGGATTATTCCCGGGCCAATACCATTGAATCCATCAATATCCTTTCTGCGGAGCCGATTGAAGGTAAAGTCTTGTGGATTGTGGATGATATGGTGGATACCGCAGGCTCCGTGGCAAGCCTCATCAGGGCTTTAGCGCCTTTAAGCCCTGCGGAGATCAACATCATTGCGGTACATGCCATTTTCTCTCCCCCTGCTGCTCAACGCTTGAACCAGCTTTCAGAGCAGGGACTCTTACACCGTATCATCGTAACCGATACGGTGTACTGTCCCTATTCAACCCCGGAAAAGATCCCCAACCTGGAGGTAGTCTCTTCTACCGAGTTATCCGCCAAGATCATCAGGGCCATTGTAAGTAACAGCCCCATCAGTAATCTCCTGCAGCCTTTTAATGCGGAAACCTATCTGCGCTCCCCTAACCTGTTTAACCATGAGTAACTACTCATCAGGGATTACCGGTGAAACCGCTGCTTGCCCGTTAGATCGTTCTTTCAAGACCCGCTAAAGTTACGCCGCTGCCATCTGCGGATCACTACCTGTTTCCAGCGTCCTTTCAAGTTCCGCCCCCCCCTTTCCTGGACACGGAAAGCCCCGGGACTCTGGGCAACCGCCCCTTTTCGGCCCAGAAAAATTATTAGGCAATGCGTTCCCTTGACAGCGGTTTTTTATCGTCATAGTATAAGGCAGGGAGTGTACCGGCGGAGATGAAGCTTCACGAAAGAGGCGTGCTGCCCCAGTCCAACATATACTTTCATACCCCAAAAGAGCATGACCGCAAGATGTTTCTGACTCCGAGTTCAAGCGGGTATTATTTTTGCGATGAAACGTACCGGGTTACCCGTGATAACTATGACGGCTATCTGGTTCATGACGGTATCCGGAATAATTACGGCAGCTATCTGGTTTTGTTTATAAAGAGCGGCCGCGCTTATGTTTACCAAAACGGCCGCAGAATCGTGCTCTGTGAAAATGACGTTTTCCTGCTGGACTGTTATCACCCCCATACTTACGGTACATTGGCCGGATTAACACTGGAAATGGTTTGGGTTCACTTTGACGGGACCATGGTCCGCGATTATTTCAGGACAGCCGCCAAAGGCACTAATTGTTCCGTGCTTAAGTCCCTTTCCCCCGGCCGTTCCCAGATTGTCTATAACAACCTGTACAATATCTACGAGAAATTCGATAAAAAGAAGGGCGTAAATGACATTTTAAATAATAGGAACCTTGTGGTCGTCATGACTGAGTTTCTGCTGGGAAACCCGCCGATTCCCGAACAGGATGAAGCCCCCTGGGACGATTTACTGGTCTATATATCCGAAAATATCCGGAAGCCGCTAAAATCCGAAGACCTTGCGGAGCGGATGGCGCTGTCCCGCTTCCACTTTACCCGGCAGTTTAAAAAGAAAATAGGTTATACTCCCCACCACTATGTATTGATGGCCCGGATAGGCACCGCCAATCATCTTCTGAAACGCTCCGCCCTGTCCATCAAGGAAATTGCCCATGCCTGCGGCTTTTCCAGCGAGGGGAGTTTCTGCAACGCCTTTAAAAACCTTATGGGGGTATGGCCCGCAGCATACCGCAGCAACACCTGACGGGGCCATAAAACCCTGACCATGGGGGTATCCGGGTCTGCCGTATATGTGCGCCGGAATCGTTTTTTGCTGTTTCGTTATAAAAATTGCTGTTTTTTAAAAATTTTCTTGCTCTCCGCTTTTTGCCGGTATATCATAAGACCATAAAAATGTCCGAAATGATAAATCGGAAAACCATTCAGGAGGAAATTATGAAAAAACTTATCGCGTTTTCGTTACTGGGTTTTCTGCTTGTTGGCGCTGTCTTTGCCGGCGGGCAGAAAAGCAGTGGTACAAAAACCATTCGCGTAGGCGCTACGCTTCAGGATCTGGGTAATGTGTACTTCATTGACATCGCGAAGGGACTGGAAGAACAGGCCAAGAAGCTCGGCTGGCAGATCACAATTGCGGATGGGAGATCCGATGCCCAGACCCAGATCAATTCAATTGAAAATTTTATTACGGAAGGGGTTAACGCCATCATCATCGCGCCTTATGACAGCGCGGCTTTGGTTCCCTATGTGGCAAGGGCAAAGCAGAAAGGCATCAGGGTTATCTGCGTAACCCAGGCGGTGGACGGCTATGAAGGATGGATAGGCACCCAGGAGAAAGACTACGGCCTGGCCGGTGGAACTTTGGCCGGACAGTGGATCGTCGATCACTTTTCCAGAAATCAAACAGTTGAAGTTGGGATCATTTCCTATCCGGAAATGGAAACCATCATTGACCGGGGAGAAGGGCTTAAAGAGGCAATTCTGAAGATGGCGCCCAACGCCAAAATTGTAAACGAGCAATCCGCGGCAACGCCGGAACGGGGTGAACAGGTTACCGCCGCGATGCTGCAGGCCAATCCCAATATCAAGGTAATCGCATGTATCAACGATTCCGGCGCACTTGGGGCGTTGAACGCGGTACAGGCCGCCGGTAAGGCCACGGATGATTTCTGCATTGTGGGTCTTGATGCCACAGAGGAAGCTATTGCCAGAATTAGGGAGGGGACCGTACTCCGAGCCACCGTTGATATTGCCCCGGTACAGACCGGCAGGGATACTATCGATCTGACCGCCAAAGTTTTGCAGAGTGGCCCCATTTCGGGAATCCAAGTGGTAAAGATGATCCCGGTTACAAGCGCCAATGTCGGGAATTATTAGGCGGCCGGTTTACTGATGCTGAAAAACACAGGTATGTCCGGTAGGGGACATACACGCCCGGCAAGGGGATATACGTGTTCTTTGCCGGGCATACCTTTTCTGTATCAAAAGGAGTACGCTGAATTTCATGAGCGAATCAAACATCCTTGAATTGCGGGATATTTTAAAAATCTATCCCGGGGTTGTCGCCCTGAACAAGGTAAGCATTGGTTTTCGCCCCGGAGAGATTCATGCCATAGTCGGTGAGAACGGGGCCGGAAAATCCACGCTGATAAAATGCATCACCGGCTGCATTGAGCCTTCGGGCGGTGAAATTGTATTCCAGGGTGAAACCTACAAACGCCTGACGCCGATTGAAGCCATCGAAAGGGGAATCGGCGCCGTGTATCAGGAATTTAATCTTGTGCCCTTTTTGTCGGCGGCGGAAAATATCTTTTACGGAAGGGAAAAAAGAAAAAAACTGTTTCTGGATCATGAAACCATGAACCGGGAAGCGAAGACGATTGTTGAAGAACTGGGAATCAGCATTGATCCCAGGACGCGCGTTAAGGATCTGACAGTCGCATATCAGCAGATGGTTGAGATCGCGAAAACAGTTTCCCGGGAGGTTAAATTCCTGATTTTGGATGAACCTTCCGCCCCCCCTTACACCGCCTGAGATTGAATCCATGTTTACGGTTCTACGCCGTTTAAAACAAAAAGGCGTAGCCATACTTTATATATCCCACCGTATGGAAGAAATTTTCCAAATTGCGGATCGAGTCACGGTTTTAAGAGACGGGCTTTATATCTCAACGCTTAACACGGCGGAAACCAACCGCAGCGAATTGATACACCTTATGGTTGGCCGGGGACTGTCCGGAATCTATCCCCAAAGGACGGCGGAGACGGGGGAAGTTGTGTTAAAGGTAAAGGATCTATGCAGCAATTATGTCAAAAATGTATCTTTCGAACTTGGAAAAGGAGAAATACTTGGTTTGGGAGGCTTGGTCGGCGCCGGCCGTACCGAGACTGTGCGGGCGATTTTCGGCGCAGATCCCCTTACCGGCGGGGAAATTTTCCTCAACGGCAAACCGCTCCGCATAAGAAGCCCCAAGGAAGCGATAAGGCACGGAATTGGCCTTATCCCCGAAGATCGCAAACGTCACGGCGTACTTCAGGGGCTTTCCTTAAAAGTCAATGTCACTTTTGCCTGTCTTCCGGCGCTGTCAAAACGGCAGTGGATCGAAGCTGGAAAAGAGAACTGTATTGTCAAAGAACAAATCACCAATCTGCAAATCAAAACACCGTCGGAATCACAATTGGTAAAGAATCTTTCCGGGGGCAACCAACAAAAGGTAGTGCTGGCAAAATGGCTCGCGACCAAATGTAATGTACTGATATTCGATGAACCGACACGGGGAATAGATGTCGGAGCAAAACAGGAAATACACAAATTGATGCGTTCTCTTGCTGAACAGGGAAAGTCGATAATAATGATTTCTTCGGAAATGCCGGAGCTTCTGGGTATGAGCGACAGGATTGTGGTAATGCACGAGGGACAGGTCATGGGTGAACTTAATCCACGGGACGCTACCCAGGAAACGGTACTCGCCATGGCTTCCAATTTGTGAGGGATAGAATTTATGAAAACAAACTTGCGCATAAGGGGACTATTGATTACCTATGGAATTTATCTGGTGTTGATAGCCCTGCTCATACTGTTTGCGGTACTCAAACCAAGAGCCTTTTTGTCGCCGGAAAATATTTTTAATATTCTGCGTCAGGTAGCGGTGGTTGGCATAGCCGCCGCCGGAATGACCTGCGTTCTCCTGACCGGAGGCATAGACCTTTCCGTGGGATCAACAATAGGAATGGTTGGGGTTATCACCGCGCTTTTTATCTCACCGGGAAAGGGATGGGGGCTGGGTATACCCCTGGGACTTTTGGCGGGTTTAGTGTGCGGCCTTCTTTTGGGGCTTGCGAATGGTTTTATCGTCAATAAACTGAAACTTGTTCCCATGATCGGTACTCTGGGCGCCATGACATCCGTGCGTGGCGCGGCCTATTTGATAACCGGGGGCAAACCGGTTTTCGGTTTTCCCAAGGGCTTTGAGATTATCGGTCAGGGGTATATATGGATAGTACCGATTCCGGTTATCATCATGACAATCATGTTTATCATAACGTATATACTGCTGAATAAAATGCGTATCGGTCGTTATATTTACGGTGTCGGCGGGAACGAAGAAGCTTCCCGGCTTTCCGGCGTGGACGTAAAAAAGATAAAGTATTTTGTTTATGCCTACAGCGGCATCTGCTGCGCGATAGCGGGTATCGTACTTTTGTCCCGCACCAACAGCGGTACTCCCAAAGCGGGAACAAGCTATGAAATGGATATTATTACCGCGGTGGTGCTTGGCGGGATAAGCATAAGCGGCGGCGATGGAAAGATCACTGGAGTAATCGCCGGCGTATTGATCATGGGCGTATTGGCAAACGGAATGATTATCCTTGGATTGAGCGATTATGTACAACGGGTTGTACAGGGATTGGTGTTAATCGCCGCGGTCGCCTTTGATCAATACGCGAAGCATATCAAATACCGGGTAACCCAAGCCGGCGCCGGAACAGCCGCATAACCGGAGTAAGGAAACATAAAATGAATGAATGCCTAAAACAAGCCGGCGCGTGGCCCATCGATCTGGAATTCAAGCCCGATCTGGAAAAATGCCTTGAGCGCGTTTACGCGTGGTTCGAAGGGGAACTGCTTGACCGTCCGCCGGTACGTTTTTCCCGCCACAATGTCGA
>JAIRNP010000004.1 GCA_031258005.1 Treponema sp. | reverse complement strand
CAATCATTCATTCAAACAATACACAAACACCGCCTGAGTATTTGGGATGAACTTGTTAAAGTATTTCAAGGCGATTATTCTTTACCTTTCACTCCTAATACGACTGAATAGTTACAATTATACTCACTCTCATGATTAACTGGTGAACGGTTACGAAAATTATATTAAGCGGCTTTGCCGCTAATTGACAAAATAATCATAAAATATTATTTAGTTTTAAGAGGTAAATATATGAAAATTCAACCACTACCGGCTAAAGCCGGTAGATTGATAGTGGCGGCTTAAAGCCGTGAAATGTTGCGGCTAAAGCCGCCTGAAATGTCCATTCGCTGAAATTAGCGTCCATTCGCGGATTCCATCGAACTCACTTTTTTTATTTGCCCCACCCCTTCCCGCCTTTTTCAAGGGAAGTTCGGCAAAGAAAAAAGTCCGCCGGACTTCAGGCCGCTATTACGTAGATTACCCCGGTGAGGTTTCATTAAAATTAAAGATGCCCGGGGGGAAAGATTAGAGTTGTTCGATAACCGACCGGGTTATCGAACAAGTCCATTGAAAGCGCCCTTCAATATCGCCGATGATATCTTCAAAAACCCCCAGGGTGCTCCAGGTGTTTACCCCGTCGGTGGATTCGATAAGCACCCGGACTTTGGCGGTGTCTTTACCGTCAATGACCCTGACCTTGTAATCCGAAAGCCGCACCTGTTCCCGTTCAGGGTAAAAATGCTTCAGCCCCCGGCGGAGCGCGCCGTCCAAGGCGTGGACAGGGCCGTCTCCTTCGGCTGCCAACGGTTCTCCATGAGCGCCGCCCAAACCTGCTCGAAATTCAATCCCATCTGTGGTTGTATTGGTTCCCCCATACGCTTCCCCCTCCTTGGTTATTTCTCTCCCTCACCCCCATCAATGGGACTCGACAAACTATCCGCTTGTTTCATAAGGGCCTTTCCCAAAACTAACCGTATTTTTAGCCTATTCTACTCCTGCCCCTCTTACCCACTGCTTCAATCACCACCGCCTTGGCTTCCACCACTCAGGCGTGGCCGTTATATTCACCGTGTCCCCTGCCTGTTCCAGTACGTAAAACCCCTGCTTCAGCGCATACTTCCTCACTTCGCCGCCCACAATCCTTCCCGCTATGGCCCCCAGATAGCCCCGTGTATCATTACACGCATCCGCATAAACCCGTAATGTCTCCATGCGTTTGATATGGTCATGAACATCCTCGCTTGTGGGATCCGCTTTAATCTCCACCACCAGCACACAGTCCCCATTCTCAAGAAGTACGTCTACTTCCGCAAGGGTTTTACCGGTATGGCTGTCTTTGTACTCCACCCGGGTGTTGGTTCGGTTAAAGGCATACCCCAGCACCTTAAACTTTTCCAGCAAATTGGGAGAGACTAAATGCTCAATCAACTCGCCGAAGCGATTACCCAAATTCCCCATACTTTTCTGGAGTGCCTTCATTTGTCGATCCGTTTCCTTCATTTGTCGATCCGTTTCCTTCATTTGCCGGTCCGTCTCCTTCATTTGTTGACGGTCCTCCATGAGCGCCGCCCAAACCTGCTCGAAATTCAATCCCATCTGTGGTTGTATTAGTTCCGCCATATTCTTCTCCTCCGTTCGTTTATACTATACCCTTATTAATATAACCAATTTAAGCGCCCACCCTGCTATTCCATCCTCTGCCCTCCTATTCCCACTGGGGGTACCGGGTGATTCCTCCCATCGGATTCCCCTCTCATATTCCTAACGCTTCGGAGATGGCGGACGCTTTAATTCCCGGTTATGGAGTCTACTCCGGTTTTGACCGCCTGTCCCAGAGCCGGCAGGGGGTATATATTTTCAGTAGGTAAACGTGGTTACTCCCGCTGTGGAAAAGGGATTATGAGAGTCTATACAGGATCCGGGTTCGGGCGGACTGAAGTCCGACAGACTAAAGATGCCAGGGAAAAAAGGATTGAAAACGCCGTTCAATGTCGCCGATGAGTTTATACTCAATGGAATCTACCAGCGCGGCCCGGCTGGCGTCGATGATATCTTCAGAAACCCCCACGGTACTCCAGGTGTTTACCCCGTCCGTGGATTCGATAAGCACCCGGACTTTGGCGGCAGTGGCATCTTTACCGTCAATGACCCGGACCTTGTAATCCGAAAGCCGCACCTGTTCCAGTTCAGGGTAAAAATGCTTCAGCCCCCGGCGGAGCGCGCCGTCCAAGGCGTGGACAGGCCCGTCTCCTTCGGCTGCGGCGATTTCATGCTGGCCCTCTACCCAGACCTTCACCCAGGCATGAGAACAGGCCAGGGCCCCGCCGCTGGGATGCTCGCTCACCACCCGATAGGCTTCGATCTTGAAAAGGGGCTTGTATTTCCCCAGTTCCTGGCGAACCAGGAGCTCAAAACTGGCGTCCGCTCCCTCAAACTGCCAGCCTTCCGCTTCCAGGGTCTTGAGCCGTACGGCCAAGGCTGCGGTAACCGGATGATCCTTGGAAATAGCGGGATCTATTTTCTTGGCCCGTTCAGCAATGGCGGATCTGCCTCCTACTTCGCTCATAAGAAAATGCCGCACATTCCCCACTAAGCCCGGATCAATATGCTCGAAAGAACGGCGGATCTTGAGGATTCCATCGGCATGCATCCCCGCCTTATGGGAAAAAGCATGGGCCCCCACATAGGGCATGGTGTCAGGCACCGCCACATTGGCAATCTCCCCAACCCGGTGGCTCAACTCAAAAAGCCGTTCCAATTTTCCCGGAGGAAGACAGGGGAGACCCAATTTCAAGGCGATACTGGGGATTACCGCAGCAAGGCTCGTATTGCCGCAGCGCTCCCCAAACCCCAGGAGGGTTCCCTGGACATGCCGGCATCCCGCCTGCACCGCCGTAAGGGAACAGGCGCTGGCCATATCCGCGTCATTATGCGCATGGATACCTACCGGCGGAACAGCCCCCCCCTTCAGCCCCAGGGCCGCAACCGTCCCCCGGGCAATACAATCGGGAAAGCTCCCTCCATTGGTATCGCAGAGCACGAGCCGATCCGCCCCGGCTTCCAGGGCATCTTCCAGGGTCTTAAGGGCATATTCAGGATTAGCTGCCCAGCCGTCAAAGAAGTGTTCCGCATCGTAGATCAGGGTTCGGCCTTTTTCCTTGAAAAAGGCCACGGTCTCGGCAATCATGGCCCGGTTTTCCTCAAGACTCACCCCCAGGACCTCGGTTACCTGGAGATCCCAGCTTTTCCCAAAGATCACCACCGTTTCAGTGGCCGCATCCAAGAGGCTCTGCAGATGAGGATCCGCTTCCGGGGAAATCCCCTTTTTCCGGGTTGCGCCAAACGCGCACAACCGGGCATGGCTTAATTTCAGCCCCGCCGCAAGGCGGAAAAATTCCATATCCTTGGGATTGCTCCCCGGATTCCCCGCCTCAATCCAGGTAATCCCCAGTTCATCTAAAGTCTGAACCAGGGAGAGTTTATCCTGTACGGAAAAGCTGATCCCCTGTCCTTGAGCGCCGTCTCTGAGGGTGGTGTCTAATAGTTCAACCTCGATGGTTTCTTCCTGCTGCACGATTCCTGTTCTCCTGATACGCCAGATCCCATCGGCTTCTTTGGATTAGTCCTTGATATTGTACTTTCTGCGGAATCGTTCGATGCGGCCGGCAGTATCAACCAGTTTTTGTTTACCCGTAAAAAAGGGATGGCAGGCGGAACAAATCTCGATCTTGAGGTCCTTAGCAGTGGAACGGGTCTCGATTACATTCCCGCAAGCGCAGGTAATCTTGGCCGGTACATATTTAGGATGAATTTTTTCTTTCATATCCTATCCTTAAAACAGAAAAATATAGAAAATCTCAATCCATACCGGCGGTTCCGGTATTCATAGATTTGAGGAACGCTTCATTATTCTTGGTTTTCTTCATCTTGTCAACCAGCAGTTCGATGATCTCGATATCTTCCATAGGGTTGATAACTTTGCGCAGGATCCAGATTTTCTGGAGTTCCTCGTCGGTCAACAAGAGTTCTTCTTTCCGGGTCCCCGACTTCTTGATGTTCATCGCGGGGAAGAGCCGCCGGTCTGAGAGCCGCCGGTCCAGGTTAATTTCCAGGTTGCCCGTCCCTTTGAACTCCTCAAAGATAACTTCGTCCATACGGCTTCCGGTTTCCACCAGGGCCGTAGAAATGATGGTGAGACTCCCCCCTTCCTCAATGTTCCGGGCCGCCCCAAAAAAGCGCTTGGGCTTGTGCAGCGCATTGGAATCCACCCCGCCGGAAAGGATCTTCCCCGAAGTAGGAATGGTCTGGTTATAGGCCCGGGCAAGCCGGGTGATGGAATCCAGGAGGATCACCACGTCCTTTTTGTGTTCCACCAGACGTTTGGCCTTTTCCAAGACCATCTCCGTCACTTGTACATGCCGTGAGGCCTGCTCATCAAAGGTGGAGGAAATCACCTCTGCCCGGACGGTCCGCTCCATGTCGGTAACTTCCTCAGGCCGCTCATCAATGAGCAGTACAATGAGGTACACCTCAGGATGGTTCTTGGTGATGGCATTGGCGATCTTCTGCATCATAATGGTCTTCCCGGTCCGGGGAGGCGCCACGATAATGGCCCGCTGGCCTTTACCAATAGGGCAAAACAGATTGATAATCCGGGTGGAAACATCTTCACTCATGGTTTCCAGGTCCAGTTTTTGATTGGGATACAAAGGGGTGAGGTTATCAAAGGGAATCCGGTTCTGGGCTACTGAAGGATCGTCATAGTTGACCGTCTCTACCCGGAGCATGGCGAAGAAACGCTCCTGCTCTTTGGGACTGCGGATTTGACCATAGACCGTATCTCCGGTTTTAAGGGCAAACAGCCGGATTTGGCTGGGACTGATATAAATGTCGTCCGGCCCGGGCAAATAGGAATTCTGGGGGCTCCGCAGAAACCCGTAACTATCCGGGAGTATTTCCAGGGATCCATAGGCATAGATGATGCCTCCCCGTTCCGTATGGGCCTTGAGGATGGCAAAGACGATCTCCTGCTTTTTCAGGGACATCATATCTTCATGAGAAATATTGTAACAGCCCGCGAGTTCCCGCAGGTCTATCATGTTAAGCCGGATAAGTTCATTGATACAGAGTCGAGGTTTACCGTTATCCTGATCCAAACGAGGTTCAGGCTTGCCGTAAATGTCCGGCATGGAAGGCAGGTTCTTGGGTAAGGCCTGCAGGGGCAGCGCCGGAGCAGCATCAGCAGAAGCAATAGGAATAACAGCGCCGGGACTTCCCGTAGCAGCATTACGGCTGCGCCCCCGGGTTTTAACGGGAGCCGGATCTGCCGCAGGGGTTTCTTCCGGGATTCCCCCTTCAGGATATATCCCCCCTTCAGGACGGGTCCGGTACGCCCGCTTGGGCTTGGCCCGTACTACGAGGCGGCCGTTTGGACGCTCCCCAGTATCTTCATTCAGAACCTCCTCGTCTCGTAATTCCTCAGAGACCAGAGAGGTTCCCCAAGCCTTGGTTTCCGAAACTGCTGGTTCAAGCGTACCCACCCCTTCGAAAGACCGGGCCGGGGATTCGGCTTTTTCTGTACCATTCCTGCTGAGCAGAGAAGGTTCCCGATCAAAAGCCATTAATGCTTCATGGTCTGTTGTTTCAACTTTCCGACTTCTCCGTACTAGTGCCATTGATGTAAACCACCTTAATTGTTTTTCTGTATAACCTGATTTTTCGTCTGAGGCTGTTTTAAAACCTGCAGTTCTGAACAGCCTCAGCTTCTTTCATCTAATTTTATATTTGTCCCTGGCGGACAAAACAAAGAGCGTTTATTTTTTTAATACCCCGAGATTTCAGTACTATTCATTTCCTGTAAGATTAGTGTGTTTCATTTGAAGGATTATAACTCGCATTTTAAGGATAATACAAACCGGTTCGCGATTTCATTACCTTATGCTTTTACTATAGTTTTGCTCCCTTCTTCTGTCAATCCATTTACCATAAACGAAATGCCCTATTACCCTTTTACATGAACGAAAGCCGGCGGAGGAGTTCTTTTATGACAGTCCCTGCGGCAGCGCTGCGCACCTCTTGCCGGGAACCGGCATACTGAAAAACTTGAGCCTCCACTGCCATTCCCCGCACAGCCGTAGCTATCCATACGGTTCCCACCGGCACAGGGCTGCCATCCCCTTCCGGCCCTGCTAGGCCGGTTACCGCGGCGGCTATATCCGCAGGGCTCCGTTGCAGTGCGCCCAAAGCCATAGCGCAGGCCGTTTCCCGGCTTACCGCCCCATATCGACGGAGGATACCTGCATCTAAACCCAGCATAGCGATTTTGGCGGCTTCGGTATAGGAAACATAGGATCCCCAGAGTACCTGGGAGGCTCCCGGAACCTGGGCTAAAAGGTCTGCTGCCAATCCTGCAGTACAGGACTCTGCCAGTGCTATGGTCTGGGAAGCCGCAGCTAAACGGCTAATCACCGCTTCTGCATCACCCATGAGTTCGCTGCAAGTCCGCTTTAATCTCTTGAGTCGGCCGTGAAAATATTTCTACCTCCTCCTCTACTTGGGTCATCGTACATTGGCCTTCAAACAGGACCCCGTCGGCAATCCGTAACCGGGCAGCGATAAGGTCTCCCCGGACTTTTGCTCCGGGAAACATATCGATCTTATCCACTGCATGTACCGGAGCCACCACGGTTCCATACACCGTGAGGGAACTTACCGAAATAGAATCCGCCTCAACTACCGCTCCCTTATCCACAATCAGGGTACCCTGGGCTTCGATAGTTCCCTTAAATCGTCCCCGGATACAAAGGGTTTCGCTAAATTTCAAATATCCGTTAAATTGAGTACCTACTCCAAACGTAACCATCCGGGAAGCATCTTTTCTTTTTCCTTCTGTATTAACCATATCCTACCTTTTCTACCACCTTTACAAGACCCTATGCCGTTGGCCGCATATTTCATTTTGTATCCCGGATACCCTGATCTTCGGGGCTTCATCCGCTCGCACATGGATTTTGGATCTGATTTTCCTCTACCATACACCCAGGGTTACTTTTTTTTATATCCTCCCATCCAAGGAGCGTTTTCTCCATATAGGCATCTAATTCAGCAATCTGCTTTCTCATCCCTTGGCTTTTGTCCCGTACGAGTTGCAACAACTGGGAGAAGTCCTGCTCAGAAGTTTTGGAATGATCCCCCCCCTTCGGGGGTGAGAAAGCTATTCCCCAAGGGACAATCTGGGCAATAGCATCGTCTAAGGCGTCAATAGTGCGTATAAAATCCGTTAAATCAGCTTTTATGTCAGCGCTTAATTCTTCTACCAGGCTCAAATAAGACTCCCGCATCCTGATACGGGTAAACCCTTCCCGATTACGAAGCAACGCCCGGATCCGCGCCAGAACCTCAGAAAAATTAAAGGGTTTGCTAATATAATCATCCACCCCCAATTCAAAAGCCTCGACCTTATCTTTCACATTATCCAAAGCAGAAAGCATAATAATAGGAATTTCCCGGAGTTGGGGATCGGCCTTTAAGGTCTTAGTGCATTCCCACCCAGACATCCGAGGCATGATATTATCCAGTATGATAAGATCCGGATAAAAATGCCCTACCTTTTCCAGCGCCTCCACCCCATCTGTCGCTTTCTCCACAATAAACCCAAGTTTGGTAAGCATGACTTCGAAGAACTCAAGGGTTATAATTTCATCATCCACAATGAGTATCTTCTTATGGGAGTTCATATCTTCCTTCCTTTTGCACACGCCTGCCGTACCGCATCCCGTTTATTTTCCTATGATGTTCATTTAATTGTCAATCCACCGGTATCTCTTTTTTGATATGCTTTAGTATACCCCTTCCTACCCCAAGGATCAACAGGAGCCCTGCGGCAGCAACACAGCCCCGGGGCAAAAAATCCCCGTACCGGGTGTACCACGAATCCCGGGTAATCACCGGAACCTGGACCGTCAACTGAGTTTCAGCGAAAGGTTCCGCCATAGCTATAATGGCGCCATTGATATCGATGGCGCAGGTTTGGCCCGACGCAGTGGATCGAACCATGGATCTCCGGGTTTCCACCGCCCGAAAGAGGGCCATAGAAAGATGCTGCATCTGAGCCGGGAGACTGTTCGACCAGGCATCATTGGAAAGGTTGACGATAAGGTCCGCTCCATTCCGCACAAAATCCCGGGACAGATACCCAAAGGAATCTTCAAAACAGATGGGGCTGGAAAACTTCAGTCCATTAACCGTAAACACCGTGGCCTCATCCCCCCGCTCCCAAAAATGGGTATCTGCCTTCTCCAGGGCCTCATAGATCAGGGGAAACTGTTTTTTATAGGGGAAATGCTCGGTGAAAGGTACCAGATGCAGCTTACGATACACCCCGGTAATGGTCCCCTTATCAAAAACCATGACCGCATTATAATCAACCCGGTGATCTGCTTCCGGGTTCTTGGCCGGATCCTTGCGGGCATCATCGTTTCCAATGACAAAAGGCACTTCCTGGGCGGATAAGTAATCTATAAGTTCCTTCACTAAACTATAGGATGGCTGATCATCTCGATAGGTGATATGCCAGTAAATTCGAGGAACAAACGCCGTCTCAGACCATACTACCAGATCCGGTTTGGGATCCACCTTGAGGGCCTCATCAGAGAGCTGTTTTAAGACCTCATAGTTTTTCCGGTATTCTTTAATACCTCCCCGCCAAGGATCCGTATTATGCTGAATCAAGGCTATCCGTACCACAGGAGCATCAGTATAATCTATCTGAGCCGTATATCCATACACCAACGTACCCGTTAAGGCCCCAAGCCAGAGGATCCCCCATACCTTTTCCTGCCTGAAGAAGCCTTTAATGGAATCCTTCCATGATGCCCCTCCCGCCTTTTCTCTATGGGCTAGAGCCGCAGCTAACCAAGCCGAGGGAAACACCACCAGCAGGGAAACTCCCCAGACCCCGAATATATCGGCGATCTGGATAAGGGGAATCAAACGCCACTGGGAATATCCCGTAATACCATAGGGGTACCCTAAAAACCCCTGGGTACGCAGGTATTCAAAGCTCATCCAGAGCAACACCTGGAGCAGATATCCCCGTTGAGGAAAAAGGACCACCGCCAACTTCAGGAGGGGAAACAGGATCATAAAAAACACCAGGTAAATGATCCCTACGATTAAACCTGCAAGAGGATGAAAGACACTTAACCAGTAGTTAAAAAGGCCGTATGCACTATACCCATAAAGCGCGCCCCAGAAACAGGAACCAGCCCCCCCCCCCCGATAGCTCAACCAAAATACCGGCACATAGGCAATCCATGCCAATAGGGGTAAACCCTCTTTCCATATAAGATTAGGAAACCCACCGGCAAATAACACTGCCCCCAACAGCACCGCCCCCAAAGGGATAAGCCCATTGGGTAGTATCCGCTTCCAAGCTCGAGTCTCAATCATGTAATCCTAGTAAGGATATTCTCCATAGGCTTCGGTATCCTTAGAATCAGATCCCCCACCTAAGTTCCAGAGATCCTGCTTTAATTTTCTTCCCGGTCTGAAGGTAACTGCCCCGTGAGCCTGAACCGACAAGATTGCTCCGGTTCTGGGATTTCTTGCCTTTTCCCTACCCTTTCTCATTTTAAATGCAAAGGTCCCAAACCCCCGTAATTCCAGGGTCGCCTCTTCCATGAGGGCAGACTGTATAGCATTCAGGAAGCTCTCAATAACCGTTTGTACCTCTTTACGATCCACCCCGGTCTTATGATGCACCGACTCAATCAGATCTGCTTTGGTATACTTTTTTTCTGCCATGAAACCCTCATTCCATTTCCCTTTAACCAATCATACTACCCCGGTATACACCAGGTATGCTAAAACCTGACCCCTGGGGAGTCCCTGCTTACTGCGCCACCGCAGCTTGGTTAATAGTATTAAAGAACCGCTGCATCCGTGATTTTTTACGGGCTGCGGTGTTTTTCTTGATAATCCCCTTCCGGGCAGCGGTATCAATTTTCTTGATCATCTCTTTAAGCGCCGCCCCCGCTTCATCTAGCTCCTTTTTTTGAGCGAGAACCACAAATTTCTTGGTGATAGTCCGGACGGAACTTTTTACCGCCTTATTCTTGATACGCCGTTCTTCACTCTGTCGATGCCGCTTGAACGCGGAACTGTTTTTGCCTGTCAAAGGAATATCCTCCTCCTGCCAATTTTTTCTCCTTTTCTCATACCCGTTTTTCTGCAAAAACCAACCCGGGTTATGGGAAAATCCCTTGAAATACGTTTATTTGAAATCCGAAGGCCGCCGTTCCAAACGCTTGCATTTCTCACATTCGGCCACATTCTTGACCTTACCCTTTTCAAAGAGGGTCTTCATCTTAACCTCCCCGCCGCAGGAACAAAAGAATTTTTGAGTGGCGCTGGATGTACGAGAATTCTTACTCTGAGCCATAGAAGCATCTCCCCGCCATTATATGGCGTTTTTGCGAGACTTCTTCGATAACCCACCGGGTTATCGAAGAAATCCAATAAAATAAGGCCTTTTCAAAATCGTGGATTTTGAAAAAAGCGAAAGTATTTATAAAAAATACTATAAAGATACGCTGGTTGTCAATCGACCAACTGGTACAGATAGGACAAGAGTTTTTCTTTCCATGCTCCTGACTTGAGAATATGGGCTTTGATTCCCAAAGCCTTTAAACCGTACTGCTCCGCTTCTGAGGTATTGGATGTAAGAACAATAACCGGAACATTAGAAGTAATGATAATCTTTTTAATAAATTTCCAACCATTCATATCGGAAAGGACCATGCCGGTAATGACCACGGCCACATCCTTTTGAGCAATAGCTTTAAGCGCTTCGGTTCCCTGAGAAAAACTTTCACCCAGAAATCCATGCTCCGCAAGAAAAATTTTTAGTATTTTTCTGAAGAACATGCTATTATCCACATGAATAATCGTTTTCATTACCTACTCCTCCATGACAGGTATTGTTTCTAAGAGACAAGTCCCTCCTCGCCGTTATCTCACACCCATAGGCTTTCAAGTAATGCTGTTTCAGAACCGGCCGGGTTTTGAAACGGGCTCAAGTACAAGAAATATCAGGGCATTTCTACCATGTGCTCCACAAAGGGACTGCTTAACTGACTGTTCGCCCTGCCGCCCCATTCGCCTGCATCAGAACAGCCGTTTAAAAAGATCCAGAAACGCCGGGCAGGAACCAACTTGCCATCCCCATACAAAGCCGCTCCCAAATAATAGAGGGTCTTATAGTATTCCGCCTCTTCCATATAGTCCGCTAAAACCGGCCGTTTCACAGCCTCAACCAGCAGGTTTTCCAGACTGGTAAAGGTAAAATCATACTGATTACGGATTACTTCCTCAATCACAATGGTATTCTGAATCAAAAAAGAAAACATCAGATGCTCCACTGCCCGGTTATGCCGCCCCGAGGTGTAGTAATATACGCCCAAAAGCCGATGGGCCCGCTCTACCAGCGCGTCGTTATACCGATAAACGGTCAAAAAACGGCTGATTCCCTCATTTTCCAACATCTTGAGCATGACGCTTTTCGTATTTTTATTTATTTCACCGGACCATAAGGTATCCTGTTCCAGGATATCCAAAAGCTGCTTTTCCATCTCCGTATAATTTTGTCTGATTTTGAGAATATCCACGATTTTATATAAAATTGCTATATCAAAACCAGGGTTTTCCAAAAAGGCCCGCTGTTCATGGGCCTTTTGGTACTGCCGCAAAGCCACCGCCAATTCTCCCTCGACCCGGTAACTTTCTCCTATCCAATATTCCGCCTCAGGGTAATTTTTGAGACGCCCCAGGGCTTCCAGGGCCTTGGTAGCGGACCCTTCCAAAGATGCCCGGGGCACCCGAAAATACACTTCCCGCAGGGCAGCCCCGGCATTCACCTGATACCGCTCAGCAATATACGGCTCTATTTGAGCAAGAGAATCCCCTAATAAACGGACTTCCGGGATAGAGAGCAGATCAATGAGATCCTGTTCCATCCGCGTATACATAGCCCGCCGATCCCGCCGGGCATCCTCAAAAGCTAAAAGGGCATTCCCATAGTCCCCTTTCCTAAATAAGGATTTTCCCCGTTCCAAGCTAAACCAATAAGGGCGTTCCGTTTGTCTTTGCCCCCATCCTAAAACCTGGCAGAGAAAAAACAGCATCCATCCTAAAATCCGCGCTTTTTTCATTTTTTCACGTCACTTCCCTTCCCCAGGGTACAACCCTTCCAGTTCTTCCGCAAAGGCAGCGTCCGCTGCATCCGCCGCAATGGTCCTCACCACCTTCCCTTGCCGGAATAGAAATACCTTGTCTCCGAGGCCCGTAATACCCAGATCCGCGTGCCGCGCCTCTTCCGGGCCATTGACCGCACAACCCATAACCGCAATGGTAAGTTCCTGGTCTAGGGCATACAAGCGATTCTGCCAACGCTCGGTAAAATCGTGGGTGTCGAAGCTGTTTCTGCCGCACCGGGGACAAGAAACCAAGCTTACCCCCTTCCGGGCCCCCCTTTTGCTCATACCCTCCCCTACATTCCCCAGAATTTCCCTCCCCGCTATAACCTCCTTCTCCATGGTATCCGACAGGGATACCCGAATCGTATCCCCAATCCCTTCCGCTAGCAAGGCATGCAGGGCCAAGGTATTCCGAACCACCCCGGGGATAAGGGGCCCCGCTTCAGTAACCCCGATATGGAGAGGTACATCGGTCCGCTCCGCCAGAAGCCGGTTGGCTTTTATCGTATCGGCCACCGAAGAGGCTTTCATTGACACGAGGACCTGCTCAAAATCATATCCCTGAAAGAACGCCAGTTCCCGTTCCGCGGCCTCCACTAAGGCCCCTGAGCGATCAAGCCGGCCCTCTGCCACAGCACACCGCAGATCCCGGGGGAGGCTTCCCCCATTCACCCCTATCCGTATAGGCACCCCCTGGGAAGCGGCTTTAGAGAGCACCTGTTTAACCTTCTCACGGCTGCCAATGGTACCCGGATTGATACGAATTTTAGCAATAGGAAAATCAAGGCATCTCAAGGCAAGGGTATGATCAAAATGAATATCCGCCACCAAGGGCATGGAAGTCATGGACGCCAGGTTTCCCAGGACCTCCGCCGATTCCTTATCAGGCACTGCAAACCGGACTAGACCGCATCCCATATCCCCCAATGCCTTAATACGGGAAAGGATCGCATCCCCTGCACTTCCGGTGAGATCTGAAAAAGAAAGGCGGTCTTTCCACATAGTCTGTATAAGCACCGGAAAAGCACCGCCCACCATGACCGGTTTAACTGCGCCAAACCCGCCAATCTTGATTATCCGTGTAGTATAACCCATCCTTTTAAGCGCCCTAAAGCCCGATAGCGGGTATACCTCAATACACCTTTACAAGTTACCTACAAGACCCAAGGAGAATACCATCACGAAGAGCGCCACCGTTTCAATAAGACCCACCACCAGGATGTAGTTACCAAAGCCCTGACCCGTTTCTCCATAGGCATCCGAAGCGCAGGCGCTGCATTTACCTTGATATAAGGCCGAAAAGCCCATGGCCAGTCCTGCAAATACCCCGATACATAATTGCGCGCTCGGGTTATCTAAACCCGCCAGGGTATTCATCAAAATGAACCCATAGATGGTTTGCGTCAAAGGCGCACCTGCAAAAGCAACCAGGATGAAAGGCACCGGTTTATTCTGGATAAAGCATTTTTTCCATGCCCCGATGGCGGACATACCCGCAACGCCTGCTCCCAGGACAGAGCCCAAGGCGGCAAGACCAAGACAGGCAGCAACTCCAATCAATCCAATATTCATATATACTCCTTAATTTTAGTTTGTTAAATAAACGGGTTTATTTAACAAAAAATTAACCATCGGAACATCCGGAAACTTTAAACGCCTAAACCTCGTTTGAATTTCCCGAATCAATTCTCCTTTGGACCAAATTTCCCGAAGCCGGTTTAAGTGCCTATTGAACCGGACTAAGCCCTTAGCATAGGCCCAATAAGCTCTTTATCCCTTAAACCTTGTCCGGCCGCGCTTTATCTTTAAGCGCAAAAGGTGAATATGTATAACCGGACCACTCCATACCGAGATGACCGGCATATTCCAATAAATTGAGCCGTATCCCATGAACCACCACGGAAAGGGCGTTCATGGCAAGGTTAAGCCCATGACCAAACAGGAGGATGAGTCCCCCCGCGATGATGCGGACCGGACCCGCGGGAAGCCCGCCTGCCATGCCGTTAAAACTGCTCGCTATGGCAGCTCCTGCAAGGCCCACCGCAAAAAGGCGGATATAACTGATAACATCCGAAAAACTCGATACGGCACTCAAGAACGTGGGCAGAAAATTTGAAAAACCCTTCCCTATATTCTTGAAGAAATTTCCTCCCTTCTGTTCACAAAAGATAAAGAAAGCCCCCAGTCCGCCTCCAATAAGATACAGGGCAAAGGGGGGAATGGGAAATTCGGTTTTGGACAACACCAGATTTAATACCACAAAATAGATACCCACCATCATACCGAGCCAGCCAAGCTGAGCGAGAGCGGTAAGGGAAGGCAGGGCCTTTTTGATATTCTTGAGATGGGCCAGCACGAGCTGCCCCGCCCCAACCGCAAAACAAATGTGTTTAATATTCTGCTCCGAGGCGAGGAAAGGCACCTTTAATGCCGCCAAGAACTCAGGAATATGCTGCATGGCAAACCACGAACCGGTAAGGGTCCCCCACAGAATCGTGGCCAGGGAAAGCAAACCTAAAAGCAGTACCCCATCGGGAACGTTCCCCGTCTGCTTTACCGATTTTATCCCAAAAATAAGCGCCCCGAGAAATAAGATAGAACCGTATCCTGCATCCCCAAAGATCATGGCAAAAAAGAAGCTGAAAAAGAGCAGATACGATAGGCTGATATCGTATTCCCGGTACCCCGGGGTGGTTCCCAGGAGCTTAAACAGGGGCTGAATCAGCCGGGTAAAGGCATTGTTCTTCACCAAGGTCGGGGGATTATCCCTTTCATCGGGGTCCCGCAAGGCCAAGGCCCAGCCGTTTTCCGCTGCAGCCCGCTTTACGGTCCCCGCCGCATCATCGGGCACATACCCGGTAAGCCATGAAACCGTAAGCTCCACCGGAACCGATTCTACTCGATCCATACCGGCCCGGGCAGTCTCAAAGGCAATACGCTGACTAAGCTCCTCCAACTCCGCTTCAACATCCCCTTTCCGGCGGGCAAGCTCCGAAAAACGGGTCTCTATAGCTTGCAGCTTCCCCTGGATCCCTTGGATGATCCCCTCCAACTCCTCAAGGGAATGTTCCGGCAGGACAAAAGGCATTTCCCCGGCAATCTTTTTACCCACACTAAGGCCATACACCGCCACCTTATCTTCCGCAAGCCGGATAAATAGATCCTCTTCCCCCAAGGAGGCGTATACCTTACGGGGGAGTTTATAAGGGATAAGCACCAGCCCCTGGTCAGCCAGCTCTTTCAACGACCCTGGGTTGAAATTACCCCAGCTTTCAATACGGCTTCGTTCTTTAGTCGCAGTAAGCAACTGTTCCTGGAGGGCCTTACGCTCATCCTCCAGAACCAGGATCTGGTTCACCGGTGCCGTTCCATCCGGTTCCTGTTTCGGCGCGCCCTGAGCCGCTTCCTGATAGGACCGCAACAAGCCCAAGGCCCTTTCCGCCTCGGCTTTTCGATCCAGCAAGGCAGAAAGGGTGTCTGAAGTAACCGTCCGCTTCTCCAGGTGGACCACCCCTAGTTCCCGGAGCTTTTCCAGGGATGCTTCCCGGGTCTTATCCATGACCACCAGGGACACTTTTTTCATCGGTACGATCATTGCACAGCCCTCTCCATTCCCCGTTTTGCAATTTTGCCCCGGACCACCGCAGAGGTCTGTTGATCCCCCAAGTAGACCCGGATCTTCTTGATGTTACTCTTGGTTTCGGGGATCATGATCTTCTCAAACAGATTGACCCGCTGAGTGGTTACCCGTAATTCATGATCCAGCCGTTTCCGCTGCTCTTCCAGAACCTGAGCTTCCAAATCCAACAACAAAACCTGCTGCATCTTCGCTACCGCCTTATCAAGCCACAGGGGACTGCGAGCCAAATCATAAGGGGCCGTGTAAAATTCCGCCCCATGAAAGATGGGGATAGATACCCCTGCAATATTTCCCTGACTCGTGGTAATGCTCCGTATCTGCAGAAGCGCAGGGGTAAAAAAACCGGTTTCACAAAACACCCCTATCCAGGGCTTAAACGATTCATCTACCCCTTCTTTTTCAGCTAACAGTGCTTTAATGCGTAACTCTGTGGTCCTGATTTCCGCCTGAAGCTGCTGCTTCTTAAGCATTAAGGTCGGAAGATACCGCTGATACATCTTAAGGGCATCTTTCTGCTTCTTAAGCTCATTTTTCGTCAGCTTGATCTTTGCCATGTCCTGTCCTTATTGATCCTTTTTGGGCCAGAACTTCGTAATCAGTTCAGAACGAAGCCCCGTTTCTTCAGGACTGAAACAATCCGCCAGTATCTCCCACCCCAAATCCAGCGCCCGTTCCAGGGGAATATTGACCGACAGATCCATCATCCCCTTTTCAAACCGATCCCCGTACTTGAGCAGCTTATCATCCCAGGAAGTCATAATAAAGCCCATGGCCTTTTTTTCCAGGGTATCTTTATAGGCCGAGTAGAGCTTGATCATACCGTCCATCAAGGCCCGGTGATCCGAACGGGTTTTACCGTTGACCATCTGTTTAAGCCGCGAAAGAGAACCAAACGGCTCAATACGGCCGTTCTTGAGGTAATACTGCCCTTCGGTGATGTATCCGGTATTATCCGGAACCGGATGGGTTACGTCATCTCCCGGCATGGTAGTAACCCCCAAGATGGTAATGGACCCTGCGGTATCGAAATCCACCGCCTTTTCATAGCGGCTTGCCAGCTGACTGTACAGATCTCCCGGATACCCGCGGTTAGAGGGCACCTGTTCCTGAATGATGGAGATTTCCTTCATAGCGTCGGCAAAGTTAGTCATGTCCGTGAGCAGCACCAGTACATCCTTACCTTGCAGGGCAAACTGTTCCGCCACTGCCAGGGACATATCGGGAATCATAAGACACTCTACCGTAGGGTCTGAGGCGGTATGCACGAACATCACGGTCCGGGAAAGGGCGCCTCCCTCTTCCAGGGCATCTTTAAAGAACAAGTAGTCGTCGTATTTAAGCCCCATGCCCCCCAAAACAATGGCATCCACCTCGGCCTGCATCGCAATCCGGGCCAAGAGATCGTTATAGGGTTCCCCGGAAACCGAAAAAATAGGCAGCTTCTGAGAAACCACCAGGGTATTAAACAGATCGATCATGGGAATACCGGTCCGGATCATCCTCCGGGGAATGATCCGCTGTGCAGGATTTACCGAAGGCCCCCCAATGGGGATGAGGTTTTCATGGAGCGCCGGCCCCTGGTCCCGAGGCTCCCCGGAACCGGAAAAAACCCGGCCCATGAGATTTTCCGAAAAAGACACCTCCATGGGACGCCCTAAAAACCGTACCGTATCCCCGGTGGATATACCCCGGCCTCCGGCAAATACCTGGAGAGATACCAAATTACCTTCCAGGCGGTTTACCTCCGCCAGGGAGGTTCCAAACACCGTATCCACCTCTGCCAGATCTCCATACCGGATATCTTCGGCCTTGACGGTGATAACGCTCCCCGTGATGGATTCAATCTTACTATATACCTTGTTCATTGCTGATTCTCCCTCTGTACCCTACGCCAGGAATTGTTCCGCGGCCTTATCCACCCCTTGGGACCGTTCAGCCACTGCAGCCTCCAGCTCCTTTTGCAGCGCTTTGAACTGCTCACTTTCCCACTCCGTACCATTGTAATCCAGGAAACGCTGTCTAAGCCGGTTGAACCAGCTCCGGGCCTCATTCTTATCCGTAAAGGTAAATTGGGAGGCCAAGATCTTCAGGATGTGGGTGAAGATATACTTCTGCCTATCAGGAATCGCGGCACAATCTACCGGATTGAAGGAGTCCTGCTGAAAATACACCGCATCAAGAAAGTCCCCCTTGAGGTAAACCACATAGTCATCCAAGCTGGTCCCTTCCTCGCCCACCACCTTCATCATCTGCTCCACCTCACTGCCCCGGAACATGAACCGGTGGGCATAGGCAACCCTATCTTCAGGGATAATCCCCGTGTATTTAGACCAAGACTCCAGGGGATGAATAGCAGGGTACTTACGGGCATCTGAACGTTCTCGGGAAAGCCCGTGAAACGCCCCCACTACCTTAAGGGTCGCTTGGGTTACCGGCTCCTCGAAGTTACCACCTGCAGGGCTTACGGTTCCGCCTATGGTAACGGATCCGATGGAACCATCCCGGAGCCGTACCAACCCCGCCCGTTCATAGAAACTCGCAATGGTAGATTCCAGGTATGCAGGGAACGCCTCTTCTCCGGGGATTTCCTCTAAACGGCCTGACATCTCACGCATGGCTTGGGCCCACCGGCTCGTAGAGTCCGCGAGGAGCAAGATGTTAAGACCCATCTGCCGGTAGTATTCCGCCAGGGTTACCGCGGTATACACCGAAGCCTCCCGGGCCGCTACGGGCATGGAAGAGGTATTACAGATGATTACGGTTCGTTCCATAAGGGATCGGCCGGTTTTGGGATCGGTGAGTTCTGGAAATTCTTTGAGGGTCTCCACTACTTCCCCGGCCCGTTCGCCGCAGGCCGCAAGGACCACAATATCCACCTCCGCATTACGGCTGGTGATCTGTTGGAGTACGGTTTTACCCGCCCCAAAGGGTCCGGGGATACAGTAAGTCCCCCCCCGGGCTACGGGAAAGAAGGTGTCAATCAACCGGACCTTGGTAACCATCGGATCCTCCGGCCTGAGCCGTTCTTCATAGCAATCCACCGGACGTTTTACCGGCCACCGGAAAGACATAGCCACGGGAAAACGGTTTCCCTTCTCATCTTTTAATTCCGCAATCGTCTCCCGGATGGTATAGGACCCTGCTTCCCTGATGGATGCTACGGTATACGAACCGTACAGATTAAAAGGTACCATGATACGATGGGTAAAGGAGCCTTCCGGCACGGTTCCCAGGGTATCTGCCCGTTCCACCCGATCCCCTACCTGTACCGCCGGGGTAAAAGCCCAAGGTACCTCTAAGGGAAGGGGATCCAGGTATACACCCCGTTCCAGGAAATAACCCGCCTCTTGAGCCAATTTAGGGAGGGGATTCTGGAGGCCGTCGAAGACCTGCCCCAAAAGGCCGGGCCCCACTTCTACGGCCAACATATCCCCGGAATATTCCACCGTATCTCCTACGGCGATCCCCTTGGTGATCTCAAACACCTGGAGCTGGGATATATCCCCCCGAATGCGGATCACTTCACTCTTGAGCCGTTTATCTCCCACCTTAACATAACCGACTTCGTTCATGGAAACCGCGCCTTCAAAACGGACGCTCACCATATTGCCGTTAACGGCGACTACTGTTCCTTTTGTTCCAGTCATTTCGGTTCTCCCGATTCACTACTGATTTCAGACACTCCTCCGCCTTCTGACGCAAGTCCACCGGCAGCCGCCACGATAGCGGAATAAAGTCCTTTATACGCCACAAACCCTTCCTCTGCACTGAATAACGCACGCCGTTCCATGAGGAGCAGTCTCAGAAGATAGGCATAGATGGTATTAACTCCAAAATAATCAAACCCCTGCATGGCTTCGATGGCGTTCCATCGGGCCTGATCAAGGAAAAGTTCCGCTTCTAACGGTGATTCTAAGCCCAGGGCAGTCTTAGCCAGGACTCCTGCCTCCAGCGGATCCTCTGGAGGATCCACCGGCGCGGCCCCTTCCTGCCCCAAAGCCTGGGCCCGGTACCGGGCAAGGTTCAGCCGCAAAGCCCGCTCCCAATGCCGCCACGCATTGATGAAGGGGGATGGGGTGGCTTTCGGCACATCTCGATACGAACTACGCTTCCCTTCCCCCAGCGGCAGGGCTTCCGGATCCGGATCTAACGTACACCAATCCAAGAGGGCCGCATCTTGGGGACGCAACGCGTTTTGACAGAGAGACTTGAACTGAACCGAAGATAAAGGCACCATCTGGCCATAGATGAGATAGGGAAGCTGAGACACTAAATAATAATATGCCACCGCCTAGCTTCCTTTTACCGCGTGTTTCAGCATTTCCCCCAACCGGGGGTTAAGATATGCGGAAAGCAATGTCCCCACGGATTCGGCAGAGAAATCATAATAAGCAGAACCGTCCTTATGGGCAATCCGAAAACCTGCAGCCAGATTCCGGCTGAATTTGAGTTCCAGCCCCTGGGCCAATACCGCGGCAAGCTGGTCATTAAAATAGCCCTGCAGATTTTTGAGCGCCTCTTCGCTAAGGATAAGATCCAGCGTATCCCCGCCTTTAGCGGCCCACGCCCGTATCAATTCAGGGAGGACCCCTTTGAGGATATCCTCGGTATAGGATTCCCTCAGCCGCTGGGCAATAATGGTATCCAAAAGCGCCTGAATTTCATCCTTAAAAGCCAAGACAAGATTCCGGGACGCTTGCTCAAGCGCTACAACGCCTGCTTTTTCCAGCCGTTCCGCATCCGCTTTTCCCTTCGCAAGGATGGCAGCCGCGTCGCGCTGGGCAGCTTCGACGATATGTTTGGCTTGTTCCTCGGCCTGAGATTTCAACCGCGCCGCCTCTTCCACAGCGGATTCGATTCCATCCTTTTTTATCTTATCAATAAGTTCTTGAAGTTGGATGTCCATAATTTCCTCTTTAACAAATAGTTCCCTTTATTTCCCCTGATCATCCGGCGTTCCATCGGGAGGTTCATACCCTTACCCGCGTGGGTCCATCCCAGACGGTTACATTGAACCTTAAATTTATTATTATTATAGTATATTATAGTTTTTTCTACAAGTAATACCTGGTATTTTTTATGCTCTTTAGCGGTTTTTTCTTCATTTCATAGAGGCTCTTTCAGCACGTCGGATTTTGAAAAAGCCCGATAACTGATTATCTTTCCTTCCCCCCTTACCAAGTAAAGGCGAAGAGCGCTTTTTCATGGTAATCCCGTTCAGGGCCGTAGATCGAGGACGGAAACTGGGGCTTGTTGGGCGCGTCGGGAAAGTGCTGTGTTTCCAGGCAGAACCCGCTGTGTTTCGTGTACACCGAGCCGGCTTTCCCTGGAACAACACCGATCTGGTTCCCGGTATAGAACTGTACCCCCGGCTGCGTGGTAAACACCCGTAAGGATCTGCCGGAACTCCGTTCATAGACCTCGGCGCAGGGCCGCAGTTTCCCTGCCTCCCCTTGAAGCACAAAGCAATGATCATAGCCTCCGGGGACCCAATCAAAATCCTGTTTGATGGGTTTGGGGTTCCTAAAATCATAGGCCCCCCCTGCAACGGGTACTAATTCGCCAGTGGGAATCAGGGATGCATCCACCTGCACATACGCATCCGCATAAATGGCCGCTTCATGGGAAAGGATGTCCCCATTTCCTTCCCCGGCAAGGTTGAAATAGGCATGGTTGGTTAAATTCACCGGACAGGGGGCATCTATGTGGGCCTGGTAATCGGCAATCACTTCGTTAGTCTTGGTAAGTCCATAACTCACCACCGCCTTGCAGGTCCCGGGAAAGCCTTCATCCCCATCAGGGCTGGTGAGTTCAAAGCGAACAAAAACCCCATCCCGATCTTCATAGGCGTCGGACTTCCAAAACAGTTTATCAAAGCCCCGGCGGCCCCCATGCAGGGTATGGGCTCCCTCGTTCCGGTACAAGACATACTCCGTACCCTGGAGAGAAAACCGTCCTCCACCGATCCGGTTGCCAAAACGGCCGATGGTAACCCCGAAATAGGGGATATTATGGATATAGGCTTCTAGGCAGGAATAACCCAAAAGCACATCTGCCTTCCCGCAGTTGCGGGAAGGGACCACGAGGGAGGTGAGGCTTGCCCCAAAAGACGAGAGGGACAAGGAGAGCTCCCCCGCTTTCAGGGTATACAAGTAGACCTTCTTTCCCGATGAAAGAAGGCCGAAGGTTTTTTTGCTGATTTTCATAAGACCCCCAGGATACGATCAGACTATATAAAATACCAGTACGGTATGGAGTACGTTTTCCATCACCCCTCTTAATAGGATTATACTCAATACGCTCAGGAACCGGCTAGGGCCGTTTACCGGGGATTTTCATACCCTCCTCTTCAAGACCCCCGTTCTTTTCCGTTGACTTCCTATTGTTAAATATAGTATACCTTATAAAAATATGATTAATAGACATTCTCGGTCTGCTTATGGTATGTATCTCCACCGAAAACAGACCTTATACCGCGTTTTTGGGGCTGTTTTAGTGCTCATAATCATTGGACTCTTATTGGTATTTCTGATACCCTGGAAAGATACGGTAGGAAATGAAAAAAACGAATTGGTACAACTGTGGGAAGCCGGATCCTATGATGAAGCCTTTAGGGTAAGCGGTGAAATGCTGCAAGAGAAACCCTTGGATTATTTTCTTTTAACGCTGCATGGGTTTTCATCCTATCAGCTCGCCATCGCCCAGATCAATACTTTCGACACGTTGACCTATATAGATACGTGTATATGGTCCCTGCGGAAAGCCCTTTTATCCAAAGAAGGGGCAGGGGATGGCCGGGTTCAGTATGTTTTAGGGAAGGCCTATTATTATAAAGGCTTCGGCTTTGCCGATTTAGCGGTTAAATTTCTTGAGGAAGCGAGACGGGCGTCCTATACGGCCCAGGATATCTCTGAGTATTTGGGGCTTTCCTATGCGGCCTTACAGGATTACCGGAACAGCGTGGCTTCTTTTACCCTGGCTTTGGATCCGGGGGATGAGGGGGAGGCTGAAGAAGGAGCAGGGGGAGCAACAAGGAATATCCCCTATCCTTCAGACCTCTTGCTCCTCTCTATTGCCCGATCCTACCTGGCACTGGAAGAGGTAGATACCGCCCACGCCTATCTGCAGCGGTGTGTGGATATATCCAAGGATTCCCGGACCATGATGGTGGCCCGGCTGCTCTTGGGTTCCATTCTGGGTACACATGGAGATGTTAAGGGTGCGAAAGCCCAGTATATGGCCATCCTAGCCGAAGGCGGTGAAAATGCGGATGCCCATTATCAATTAGGCGAACTGTATGCTGGAGGGGGAGACCCAATCCGGGCCCGGGCAGAATGGCGGAAAGCCTATAGTATCGATCCAAGTCATAAGCCGACCAGAGTACGGCTCAATATGTAATAAAGGTCTTTGGGCCTATGGAGGGAATATGTTTGGGAATAATTCTTCAGATATCGGCATTGATTTAGGGACCTGTAATACCCTTGTCTATATACATGGAAAAGGTATTGTGCTTAACGAGCCTTCGGTCGTGGCAGTGGAGCGGGGTACTAAACGGGTGGTGGCGGTCGGGACCGATGCGAAACGGATGCTCTGGAAGACTCCGGGAAATATCATCGCCATCAGGCCCATGCGGGATGGGGTGATTGCGGATCTAGAATCCACCGAGAAGATGATCCGGTTCTTCATCTCCAAGGTGCTTCCTCGGTACCGTTTTGTCAAACCCCGGATGGTTATCGGTATTCCTTCCTGCATTACCGAGGTGGAACGCCGGGCTGTAGAGGAATGCGCGTATAAGGCAGGGGCCCGGGAGGTGATTGTCATTGAAGAAAGCCTCGCCGCGGCCATCGGCGCGGATATTTCCATCTTTGAACCTATGGGGCATATGATCTGCGATATAGGGGGAGGTACCACGGAGATTTCCGTTATTTCCCTGGGAGGCATGGTGGTGACCAATGCTATACGCTTAGGGGGAGATGAATTTGACGAGGCCATCATCAAGCAGGTGCGCAGCGTCCATAACCTCATCATAGGAGAGCAGACCGCGGAGCGGCTTAAGATCGAAATCGGTAATGCGGCGCCGGATAAAACCATTGAAAAAGTGGAAATCAAGGGGACCGATGCCATCACCGGGCTTCCCCGCAGGCTGGAGATCGATTCAGTGGAAGTCCGGGAAGCCCTGAAGGATCCCATCACCCAGATCATTGATGAAATTAAGGCCACCCTGGGGAAGACCCCGCCGGAATTAGCCGCGGATATTGTGGAGCGGGGGATCGTTATGACCGGCGGGGGTTCCCTCCTCAAAGGATTGCCTAAGCTCGTTTCCAAAGAGACGGGGGTGCCGGTTATTGTGGCCGAGTCTCCCCTGAACTGCGTTGCCTTGGGAGCGGGAAAATATTTTGAATACGCGAAGAATTTCGATAATAGCCGTCAGATTTACGATACCCTAAACAACTAGGACCGGGGAAATGGAGGAGAGTAAAAAGCAAAAAGGCCGTTTTTTTGCCGAGGTGTACGTGTTTGTGGGCCTTACCCTGGTTTCTTTTCTGCTACTGTATTTCTCAAATAGCGGTTTTATTCTCAACTTTAAAGATGCAGGTTTGTCCTTGTTTTCCGGTATCCGTATTGGGATCTATGAGGTTACCTCCTTTGTCTCCCGGACGGTTCTTTCCGTGAGGGAATTGGCTACCTTGCGGCAGGAATACGCGGAATTAACCAGCCGCATGAGCCGGTATGAGCAGCTTGAACGGAGCGCCGCAGAGATCCGCCAGGAAAACCGGCGTTTGCGGGAGCAGTTGGGATTTTCCGAAGCCCTGGGGTATAAGCATATTCCTGCGGAGATCTCAGGCCGGGATCCGGATAACCTTTTTTCCGCTTTTGTGATCAACAAGGGAAAACAAGCGGGGGTTGCGAAGGATATGCCGGTAATTGCCTATCAAAACGGCACCCAGGGCCTGGTGGGGCAGGTCCTGCAGGCAGGGCAGTTTGAAAGTTTGGTGATGCCCCTGTACGCAACGACTTCTTTTGTGGCCTCTCGGTTTGCGGAACTCCGGTATGAAGGCATTGTGGAAGGTCAAGGAAGCCCGGAACTCCCCCTGCTCATGCGGTTTATCCAGAAACGGGCCCGGAATGAAATTAGCCAAGGGGATGTGATCATCTCAAGCGGTATGGGCTTAAGCAGCGGCCGGGGCGGCGTGTATCCTCCGGGAATCACCCTGGGCCGGGTGAGCAAGGTCCTCTATCAGGAATACGAAATTTCCATGGAGGTAGCGGTAGAACCGGCTATTGATTTTTCCCGGCTTGAATATGTGTTTGTTATTGATGCGGAGATCCGGGAACAGGCTCTGGAGCAAGAAGCACGAGAAGAAATAGAAAAAACCGGTGCACGGGAGGAAGAGGATGGCTAAGCATGTGGTATGGGCCACGGTATTTGCCTTGGCTGCGGCCATGCTGCAGTCAACCCTCCTCGCCCGCCTCGCGGTGTACCGGGCGGTTCCGGATCTCGTGCTGGGCATCATTGTCTACATGGCCTATATCCATGGTACCATGACCGGACAATTAACCGGTTTTTTTTCAGGCCTGCTCCTGGATTTTCTATCCGCAGCTCCCCTGGGGCTTAACGCCTTAATTCGGACCATGATCGGGGCCACGGCAGGATTCATGAAAGGGGCCTTTTTCCTGGATTCCCTGTTTCTTCCCATAGCATTATGTGCGGGCGCGACGCTGTTTAAGGCCCTGCTCCTTGCGGGGCTGCACCTGCTCTTTACCCAGGGGGTGCCTGCGTATCTCTTAGAAGAACCTACCCTCTGGGTTGAGCTTGCGGGTAACAGTATTTCCGCGCCTTTGTTATTTGCCTTTCTCAAATTGTTTAAAAATCTCCTGGTGGACCGGAGGAAATCCTCATGACTTCTCGACAGTTTCCTTCGGGAGACCCCCGGCCTGAGGGCCGGGTGCATATCATCTCCCTGTTTTTTATCGCTATTTTTGTCATTTATTCCTTCAAGCTGTTCAGTATGCAGATTGTGCATGGCGAGGTGTACCGGCTCCGGGCGGAAAGCATCGCCCGGCGGGTTACGGTCATTCCCGCGCAGCGGGGGGAGATTTTTGACCGGAACTTCACCCAGCCCCTGGTGTTTAATACCGATTCCTTTGCGGTGAGTATTACCCCCGCAGAGGTGCCGGATGGAACCATCCCGGACCTGATTGGTAAGGTAGCCCAGATCCTGGGGATAGAACGGGATCAAATCGACAAGAGAATACCGGTCCAGTACTATTACCTGTATCAGCCCGTGGAAGTGGCGGTGAATGTCCCCTTTAGTACGGTTGCGGCCTTAGCGGAACAGGCGGATTCCCTACCGGGAGTGTCCTGGCAATCCAAGCCCATGCGGACCTATGGGGATATCGGAAGCCTCTCCCATATCCTGGGGTATGTAGGGGATATTACCCGGGATGAACTCACCATGCTGTACAACAAGGGGTATCAGTCGGGGGATAAGATCGGCAAGGCCGGTATAGAACGGCAGTATGACGAACTCCTTCGGGGTAAAGAGGGAAAAGAGAGCCGGATCGTGGATGTCCGGGGCAGAGGGGTAGCCTCGGAGCGTACCAGCCGGGAAGCGCCGGTAACGGGCAAGAACCTGGTGCTTTCCATCGATCAGCGGATTCAATCATTGGCAGAACAAGCCCTGGGCAAACGAATCGGCGCGGCCGTGGTTTTGCGTCCCACCACCGGTGAAATTCTCGCCATGGTTTCCTATCCCTGGTACGATCCGAATATTTTTAACCAGAATGATAACGGGGCCCTATACCAAGCTATGATCAACGATCCGAATAAACCCTTCCTCAACCGGGTCATCCAGTCCAGTTATCCTCCTGCATCGACCTTTAAGATCGTTATGACCACCGGGATCCTCAGGGAACGGGTGTTTTCCACAGAACAGACCGTGGACTGTCTGGGGGAACTGACCTATGGGGACCGGCTCTGGCGTTGTCATATCCGAAAACCCGGACATGGCCGGCTTAATCTGCAACAGGCCATGGCCCAATCCTGCGATATTTATTACTGGGTGGTAGGGCGCGATTACCTGGGGGTGGAACGTATTGTCTCCTATGCCCGGGAATATGGCTATGGAGAACTCACCGGCATTGACCTGCCCGGGGAGATTGGGGGCTTCATTCCTACGCCCCAGTGGAAGGACCGCCGGTTTCATGAACGGTGGCTCGGAGGGGACACCATGAATATGTCCATCGGTCAAGGGTATACCCTGGTTACCCCCATCCAAATGGCCAATATGGTAGCCATGACCGTGAATGAGGGGACCATCTACAAACCCCATATCCTCAAGGAAGTGCGGAATCCCCTTACCGGGGCAGTGGAAGAAACCATACGCCCCGAGGTACTCCATGAAAGCGATATTGAGCGGAATATTTTCAGGACCGTCCGCCGGGATATGCGGCAGGTTATCAGTGAGGGGACCGCCCGGTTCCCCTTGAATATCAAGGCCGTGGAGATTGCCGGAAAGACCGGTACCGGTGAAGTCGGGTATCCGGATCGATGGCATTCCTGGTTTGCCGCGTATGCGCCCTATCAAACCGCCAATCCTGAAGAACAGGTGGTGGTTTCCGTGATTGTTGAAGCCGCGAATAGGTGGGAATGGTGGGCCACCTACGCATCGGCCATTATTTTTCAGGGTATCTTCGCAGATCAAAGTTATGATGAGGCGGTTGCTGCCTTGGGGTTCCAGTATCTCATGCCTATCCAGGTCCGCCGGGAATAAGCTGGAGAAGGGCTTGGATCCTGCATAAACAGTAAAGGAAAAAAATGAAAATTCAAGATATACTTGAGATTGATTTTTTGTTGTTATGTGCCGCCATCACGCTGACCGTATTCGGGATCCTCTTTATTTATTCATCAGGACTCAGTTCTTCGGGCACCCAAGGCTCCACTGAGTATATCAGGCAGATCATTTGGGGGGCTAGTGGTTTGTCTCTTGCCTTAATCATCACCATGATCGATTACCGGCGTTGGTATACCCTGTCCCCCTATCTGTATCTGGGAACCTTGGGACTCTTGGTATATACCTGTGTTTTTGGTCATACGGTGAATGGGGCCAGGGCATGGATAGGCATCGGCAGCTTCGGCATCCAGCCCTCGGAATTTGCCAAGATTACCACCATCCTGTTTCTTGCCCGATATTTGGATGCTTCAAAACGAAAGGCCAATTCGTTTATCCGGTTTTTAGTGGCCTGTCTCATTGTATTTACCCCCATGGCAGTAGTGCTCATCCAGCCGGATTTTGGGACATCCCTCGTATTCATCCCTATACTCCTGGTGATGACCTTTATCGCGGGGATTTCCATAAAGTACATTATTTTTTTAATAGCCTTTATTAGCTTAACCGCCCTCTTTATGGTGTTACCCCTGTGGCAGGATTATATTTTCAAGAATGCCTTACCATCCCTTATGATTATTACCAGCCTCCGGTTTATCGGGATCGCCGCCATTGCCCTGTTCCTTATGGGGCTCCTCGCGTTGGTGGGATTTCTCCTTTATAAGAAAGGATATTTTTTCTGGATAGTATATGCCGTGGGGATCCTTATTTTTTCCCTGGGTGCATCCTATGCGTCCCATAAGGTGCTCAAGGATTATCAGCTCATGCGGCTCATCGTGTTTCTTAACCCCGACGTGGATCCCCGGGGGGCGGGATGGAACATCATTCAATCCATCACCGCCATTGGTTCCGGCGGGCTCCGGGGCAAGGGCTACCTTGCGGGAACCCATAGCCATTACCGGTTTTTGCCCCAGCAAAGCACGGATTTTATCTTCTCCATTTTTTCTGAAGAATGGGGGCTTGTGGGGGGGATTCTGGTGTTCGGCCTGTTCCTCCTCATTTCCTTACGGCTGGTGCGGATCATGAACACCGCGGCGGATCTCTTTGGCACCTATATTACCGCGGGCTTATCGGCTATGTATTGTTTCCATTTTCTTATCAACGTGGGGATGACCATGGGGATCATGCCCATCACGGGTATTCCCCTGTTGTTTATGTCCTACGGCGGTTCCGCCATCATCTCCGCGATGACCGGCATAGGCTTGGCCTTGAGCGTTCATATCAGAAGGTTTATCCGCTGAATTGGCCTTCCCAGGCCCAGGGAGCGTTCTATTCGGAGGGCGGGTCATGCTATTTTTGACACCCGTGAGATCCAAGTCTTGACAAAAGCCCTTGCCTATTGGAGAGTTAAATAATGTCTTTAGCCATGTCTATACGAGGAGTAGGGTTAAAAAATTTTTTTGAAAATCTCATTTTTTTATCTTCTGTTTCAAGTTGGTTTTTCGCACAGCTTATCAAGATGGTGATTGTATTGCTTAATAGCCGTAAAAAAAGTACCCGGGAAATACTGGCGATCATGGTCTGGCGTACCGGGGGAATGCCCTCAAGCCACGCGGCTTTGGTTTCATCCTTAACTACATCGGTGGCTTTCAAAGAAGGGATCGGGTCGAATTTGTTTGCCGTATCTTTTTGGTTTGCCCTTATTGTCATGCGAGACGCCATGGGGGTGCGTCGTTCTTCAGGAATCCAAGCCAGGGTGCTCAATTTCCTCGGGCGGAATGTGGCGGATCGCCTGGACGTGGAATATCATCCGGTCAAAGAAATCCATGGTCATGCGCCGCTGGAAGTAGTGGTAGGGGCGTTTCTGGGGATCTTCATTGCTGCGGCATACGCGAGTTTATAGGGTCGCGGCACATGTCCTTTGGGAAGTCCCTGCTTGTAGCATCCCTGCTCTCCCTTGGCCTTGGGGCTTTTATGTTTTTTTTAGTCCTTGGTCTTATGCCGCTGGAAAGTAACTGCGGGTATGCGGTGCTTACGGTGGATGCCTCCTATTCGGACCGGCTGATTGGAGAGCTGCTTGCATCGGAAGCGTTTACCCAAGGGTTTCTATCCGAGTCTAATCAATGGGTGTTTTTGGATGATTTTGGGACCTTGCAGCGGATCCCCCTGGATGCGTACCGGGATCGGGTTGAACCTTTTGATCCCCGGGATGACGGCTACGCGGAAAAGCTGCGGGCTTTTTTTGTGCGCGAGGGGAAACGGCTTTTCTTTATCCCTTTTTCAGGAGACCCCCGCCTCTCGGATCCCTGGTTTAATAAGCCACGGATTAAGGCTTTTGAAGCATCCCTGGCCGCAGTTTTTACCGAAATTCCTTTTGCTCTCACTTTTCTAGGTTCTGAGAAGCCTTTCTTGTTTTATTTCCTCCTCTTTGCAGCGGCCGCAGGGGCAACTATGGTTCTTTCTGGAGAGCCGGTGCTCATCTTGGCGCTGCTGCCGATCCTGGGCTCTTTGGCATTTGCCGGGCCTCCGGGCTTTGCCCTTTGTGCAGTTCTCGTAGTGCTGACCGGTATAGCCGCTGAACCCCTCAGAAAACGCTGGGCCGCCCGCCGATACGGGCAGGATGGTATCGAAGGCAGGGAACCTGCCAAGAACCTTGGTAAGGGATACCCTGTATTGGCAGTCTTCCTGACGGGGGCGCTGCTCTTTTTATGGCTCTGTGGTATCTTGTATGGTATGTCCGTCACTGCCGGGAACATGGTAAGAACCTCAGGAAAAAGCCTTGTCCAGGTAGGAGTCGCGGTCTTGGTATGCTCGGGGATTATGCTCTGGGTGATCCTCTGGCTTGAAGCAAACCAGGGGAAGGCGCAGAATCATGTACGGTTTATGCCGGTACGGATCATGGATGCAGCCACCTGGGGACCGATTAACCGGACCATCCTTCCCTTTGCCCTGGTGGCCCTGGTGGCCCTCTATGGACCCTGGTTGTATGAGGGACTCCATGCCTATCATGATCCGGGGTTTATCGCCGACTCTCGGTATCTCATTGATACCGGGGTCTATGAAAACCATGCACGGTATCAGGCTTCTTTTTCCTTAATCCCTCTGGGAAGCGGTAAGGATTTGGACCATCCTCAGCGGGGTGATCCGCCGGGATCAACCTATCGACAGTACCGCTTAGGGGCAGATGGTCTCATCGCCGGTATGGGAGGGTATGAGCAGGTCCTTTCCCCTGATGATGACCCGGTGATTCCTCCCTTTCCCCTGGAAGACCTCATAGCATTTCTTGAAGGTTTCCGGCATACTGGAGGAGGGCAGCCAAGCCGTATGAAGATGCTTACGGTTACTTCCCTTAATATGATAGGATTTCTCGTGCTGCTTATGGCTTCGGGTGTGTATAGTACGGTTCTAAGCTGGTTTAAACAGACTGGAAAAAAGAGAAATAGCATGGTATATAATGAGAAACGGATAGCCGCATGAAAGTATATACATTTCCTCAGGGGGGAATACACTTTACAGACCCTGCCGCTCCTCCTGCAGCGGAGAGTGTGGTTGCGTTTCTTCCGGTCCTGTCGGTTATACCGCTGGTACAGCATCCCGGAGCCAAGGCCCTTCCCCTGGTTGCAGGGGGTTCCTCTGTTCGAGAGGGTATGCTCATAGGCCTTGCTCAGGGTCCTGGGTCAGCCCATATTCATGCTACCGTTCCCGGCCAGGTGCTTCGGATGGTTTCCTGGGAAATGGCCGAGGGAATTACCAACGAGGGCCTTATCATACG
Organism: Treponema sp.; assembly: GCA_031258005.1. Classification (GTDB taxonomy): domain Bacteria; phylum Spirochaetota; class Spirochaetia; order Treponematales; family Breznakiellaceae; genus JAIRLU01. The sequence continues at coordinate 10,972 of JAIRNP010000004.1, read as the reverse complement.
CCTTAAGGGAAGTTTTGAGCAGTTGGGAAAACCGGAGGAGCGGTTTTCTTGGGAACGATTAGAACCGGGGGAACTACAACAGTACATTGTAGAATATGGTATTGTGGAAATGGAAGGGGCGGGCCGTCCCTTAGGGGATCTGTTTGCTTCCTTACATAAAACTCCTGAACCCATTAGCCTGGTGGTCCGTTGCGTGTTTGACGACCCTTGGCTGGTAGCGGACTATGTGCTGTGCCGGGAACGGGCCGCAGCAGTGGTGGAAGGAAGCATCATTCTCGGACGGGCCTGCGGAGTCAGCCGTATCGTCTATGCGGTTTCTGCCAAAGAGAAGGATCTGGGGACCATGCTGCTGGCAGAAGCCCAGTCCTATGCTATACCGGCATCCTTAGTGCTGGTCAGTTCCCGGTATCCCCAGCGGAACCCCCGGGAATTGGAACTGGCCTTACGGACCTATGAAACCCGTGGGAAAAGCGATCGTCCTGCAGGACCTGTATTAGGGTCCCTGCTCATCCAAGGGCCTGCTACCTTGGCTGCGGTTCGAGATGCCCTGGTCTTACACCGGCCTATTCTGGATCGGTATGTGGCGGTAGGAGGTTCGGCGGTCAAAAAACCCCAGGTTATGAAGGTGCGGATAGGAACCCGGATAGGGGATCTCTTCGCTGAATGCGGAGGGTTTACCGGTGAGCCTCAGCGGATCATCCTGGGTTCTCCCCTGTCAGGCCGGAGGGTCCTTGAAAAGAATCTGGATGAACCGGTGATTAAAACTAGTTATGCCCTGAGCGCCCTCTTGGCAAAACAAACCGGCGGTAAGGCGGTGCGGAACTGTATCGGCTGCGGGGCATGCAGGACCGTGTGTCCCGTAGGGTTGGATCCGGAAGCCTTATTCAAGGGTCTTGTTTTCTTTAAGCAAAAGCAGGAACAAAACAGCGGAAGCGCTGTGGAATGTCACGGCTGCGGCTGCTGCGATCTGGTGTGTCCTTCACGGTTTTCCCTGAGTACCGCCATCGTAAACGCCGCCCTAGGGGAGCACTGAATGCCGGAAAAAGACATCTTATGGTATCGACGGGCCCAAATAAATCTCTCCTGGCCTACTGCAGGACGGATGTGGGTGGTTAGCTTATGTGCGGGTTTAGCGATCTTCCAGTCTTCCCTAAGCGACTCCTTTGCTTCGTTGTTCATCGCCCTCAGTACGGTGCTTGCAGCGGTACTTACCGAATTTCTGTTCTATTTTAGAACCGAAAAAGCCGGTATGATCCGGGACGGGAGTTCTGTGGCCTCTGCCCTGGTCCTGGTGCTCCTCCTGCCGAATAACCTGCATCCCCTCTACGCGGTTATGGGCGGGGTATTTGCTATGGCAGTGGTGAAGCACAGTTTTGGCGGCCTTGGATCCAATTGGATGAATCCGGCCATAGGAGGCTGGCTTTTCATCCGGTGTTCCTGGCCTGAAATCTTCAATAAGTCCTTGGAAATGTCTCCCTGGGCCATCGTATCCGCAGGGATACGGCAGGGTCTCGTGGATCCCGGCGGTTCTCCTTTGGAGATCCTCCGTCTAGGGGGCGGTTATTTTTCTTCTCCCGTAGGTTCTTTGGAGTGGACGGTCCAGTCCTTTCTGAACAGCCGTGTTTTTTCGCTCTTCAACCTGGAATTACCCGAAGGGTATGTCGAGTTTTTTAATTCCTCAGGGATGGGTATTATTGCAGACCGGGGTGTTTTTGCCTTGCTCCTGGGCACCATCATCATTACCGCTTCCCAGGTAAGCCGGTCTTGGGTTCCTGCGGTGTACTTAGGGGTGTATGGCCTGCTCATTAGGCTGTTTGGGGCCCTTCCTTTTGGGGGTATGCTGGGGAACGGAGATATATTCTTCGGGTTCTTTTCAGGGGGCACCATAGTAGCGGCCTTCTTATTGCTGGCGGATCCCGTTACCGGACCCAAGTCGAATTGGGGAGCCTTGGTTACAGCAGCAGGAGCAGGGGGTCTGACCTTTATATTCCGCTATTACGGCTTAGAGGGCTATGGCGCTTTTTTTGCTATAGCCCTGATCAACGCCTTGGTTCCCCTGATTCGGGATATAGAAAGCCGGAGGTTTTATGGAAAGGGGAGAAATGTATGAGGCATGAGGATGGCCCAGAACCGATAGGCGCTTGGGCGGAATATCCGTCGCTCAGAACCCAGGATGCCCTTAGAGAGCGGGGTATCTACATCGGATGGCTTGCCGGGATCCTCCTCGTCGGAGGGGGGATATGGTTTTTTACCCAGTCTCTGCGGACCACCCTGTTGCTGCGAACCGTAAACCAGGTCTTAGAAACCGCGCAAGACTCCCGGCGTTTGGAGGGACCTATCCCCCGGCACATATCCTGGGGCCGGCTCCCCTGGGGAAACTGGTATACCCTGGCGGGTTCCGAAGACCGGGTCCTGGTATTTTCCCTGATGAGTAATGGTATCTTCATTCCCTGTATGGCGGTGGTTTCTGCAGGTACCGGTAAGGTGGTGGATGATACGATCCTTCCCTTAACCAGCCACCCGGAACAGACCCTGAAAGAAATCCCCCGGGGACTCATCAAAACCTATATCCGGCGTATAGAAAGCCCCCCATTCCCAAAGACAGGAGCAGTACGGCAATGAATCAACGGTTTCAAACCTATATATGGGGGAATTCCCATACCCTCCTTTCTACCTTGGCAGGGGCGGGGCTTTTGATCATCGCCTCAAGCCGATTGGCCTTTGCCCTGGTTGCCTGTGGCGCGCTCTTGTGGGTCTACGGATTAACCGTGCTTACCGCTTTTGCGGCAAAGCCGATTCTGCCGAAAGGAGGCATCCAGGTGATTTTCCTCTTTTTATCTAGCCTCATAGGAAGCCTTTTCCTGTTAGTACTCTGGTTGATGAGCCCCTTCCTTGCCTTGAGAAGCGCCTTTATCATTCTCCTCTGTCCGGTGTACTGTATGGGTTCTGAGATTTTTGTCCATCTTGCCGCTGAAACCCTGGAAAGAGCCCTGGTTAAAACCCTAATAGATGCGGCGATACTGGGCTTACTTATCATCGCCTTTGCCCTCATCCGGGAACCCCTGGGTTTTATGACCCTCTCACTCCCCGGGGGAGCGGGTCAGGGGATGATTGAACTATTCAAGGATGATGATGGAACCGCTTTGTTCCCGATTCGGATTCTGGCAAGCGCCGGAGGGGCCTTATTGCTGTTGGGATATGGGGTGGCCTTGTTCAACCACCTGAAAAAACCCTACATCCAAAAGGAACAATGATATGCTGGGCCTGCTTGTTTTCTCAGGTTTTACGTTAAATCTGGTCCTCCACGGCGCTTTGGGAATAGGTGCCATCGTGGAAGGGCAGGAGCAGTCTCATCCGATTCCCCTGTTTCAATTAGGGATCCTCTTTGTATCGGTGTTCCTCCTCTGGGTGCTTGGATCCTATGGCCTGGTCTTTCTCGGCTTTGGCTTCCTGGAATATGCGCTGTTGTTTCCCCTGAGCGCTTTAGTCTGTATGGGCCTTGAGGGGCTATGCACCCGTTTGTTCCCCTCCCTGGTACCGGAATACCACGTGTTTAACCCTGCTACTGCTTACGACGGCCTGGCCTTATGTTCCCTGATGATGAGCCTTCATATCGCCGGGACTATTATGGAAGCCTGTATCCTGTCCCTGGGTTTTTCTTTGGGAACCTTGCTTTCCATGTTGTTGCTCAAGGAAATCCGTACGCGTTCTTCCCTGGAGCTGGTTCCTCCCTTTATGCAAGGCCGCCCCTTGATGCTCATATCCCTAGGACTCTTATCTTTGCTTTTTACCGCCCTGGGGCTTATCTTCTTTAACGTCTTAGCGTTATTCTAGGAGCAGTCATGGGCCTCGTCTCGGGGCAGGTATAACGGGGGGAACGTGCCTATAGTATAACACCTGAAGAGGGCTAGTCGGAACTGGTCTGAAAAACAGCAGCAGTCAAAAATACCTGTGTACAGGTAGCATAGAAAATAATAGGAAATCTACATAAAAAATGGATCATATAGTTATCCTGGGCTCCCATTATCATATCCCCTATGGAGTGGGGGATGATGAATTTGAAGCGGCCTATAAAACGAACTTAAAGCCTTTTGTCTCCACGTTATATAAATACCCCAAAATTCAGGCGGCCCTGCATTATTCCGGTGTCTTGCTGTGTTGGCTAGAGAAAGTCCATCCGGAATTTTTCATGCTCCTCGAAGACCTGGTTTCCCGGAAACAGATCGAATTGCTGGGAGGCGGTTTCTATGAACCCATGATGCCCCTCATACCCCTCTCAGATAAGATAGGGCAGATTGAGATGCTGACCACCTACCTGCGAAAGCATTTTGGCAAGCGGCCCCAGGGCTGCAGGCTGCCGGCCCTGGCCTGGGAGCCGCATATTGTCGGGCCCTTGAGTACCTGCGGGATGAGCTATACCTTCTTGGAGGAGCGGCAATTTACCCTGGCAGGGGTAGAAGCCGGGGTAATCGAACCCTGTATCACCGAAGATCAGGGCAAGCTCATCACCATTTTTCCGGTCTCAAACCGGTTTAAGGAAGCCTTTGCCCAAAGAAGGGCATCCCTCGTGTTAGAGGACTGGGTGGCTGAGCATGACCGCGGTGATACCGGGCTTGTTCAGAACCCCGTTTCAGAAGGCGGGAAGAAGCTCATCTGTGTTTTTCCAGAACAGCTCTTTGCCGAAAACGGGGCGTCCGAATCAGCGGAAATGAGGTTTCACCGCTTTTTTGAAGACCTTTCCGGCTTTGAGTCCCGGATTGAGTTTACCAGTCCGGGAAAACTGTTTAAGGGGCTGCGGGGCTTAAAAAAAATATACTTCCCCGTTTCCGAGGAAGCAGGGGTTTTATCCGAGGGAAGGGCTCCTGCGGTCCGGCAATTTTTAATCGACTACCCGGAGGCAAACCATATCTACGCCAAGATGATGTTTACCCATGTATTAATCAACCAGCTTCGGGGGGATAAATCCCGGAAACGTATTGCCCGGGAAGAACTGTGGAAGGCCCAAGGGGTTGACGCCTTTTGTCCCGGGATCTATGGAGGGGTATGCCGGCACTCCATCAGGAAGGCGGCCTACAAAGCCCTCTTGGAGGCGGAGAAGATAAGCCGGGAACAGGGCAGTTTTATCCCTTCGGTATTGCATTTTGATTTTAATCTGGACGGTGAAGGGGAGTATCTGTTTAGGAATGGGTATATCAACTGCTATATACAGCTTGAAGGCGCGGCGGTTTTTGAGTTGGACTATCTTCCCAAGGTCTGGAATTATCTGGATACCTTTGCCCCGGGATTCAGGCGGACCGGTTTTGCGGATTACCTGGTTTCTCCGGAATGCACCTTTCAGGATGCCTTGGCAGGGGTTTTACAGGGACATGAGGCGCGGTGTACCCATCGGTATTGCGGAGGTGAACCCTTTGAACTGGTCAGCATGGATAAGGAGCATGAGCAGGTTCATTTTCGGCTTCCGGTACATCCAGGGCTGCCTTATGGGAATATAGAGCTGGAGAAGCGCTATCAGATAAGGAAAGACACCCTCAAGGTAACCTATGTGCTTATCAACCGGGGGACCGACACGGAAACCGGCAGGTTTATCCCCAGCCTGGACCTTTCTTTTCCTGGAGAAGGAGCATCTTTTGTGCGCCTGGTGAAGCTTCAGGCAGCCCATAGCAGGGTAGCGCCTGCCCATGAAGAACCAGAGACCACCCGCTTTACCCTGGAAGGAACTATTACCGATGCGGCGGGTATTACCCTGGAAGACCTCAAGAACGAGGTGTTCATTACGCTGCGATCGGACCTCAATTTCGATGCCTGGATCGTGCCTATCCGTACTTCCTGCCGTATCCAGGGGGTGCTGCACCGGATGTACCAATCCACCTGTGTCATGCCCATAAGACCCTTCCAGCTTGAACCGGGGGATTGCCTTGCCGTGGAGTTTAGTTTAAGGATTTATTAGACTTGTTCGATAAGCAACCGGGTTATCGAACAAGTCTCATAAGGCGTACCATACAGAACGCGTTGTTAAACGCTCCGAAACGGGAACTAAAGCCCCCTCGCCCAAGGAGCGTCGTTTAAGGAGGTTTTATAATGAAAAGAGGCGTATGTCTGGTCATGGCGATCTTGAGCGCGGCTGCGCTTTCCGCGCAAATGGTGAGTCTGGCGCAGGCGCTGGACTCGTGCGTTGCTGAGACCGCGCGCAAACTGCCCGCGCAAACCCGTATAGCCTGCCCGCGCATCAACGCGGCAAGCCCTGAGTTAGCGGACTATACCACCAGCCAGTTGCTTATGCGGCTCGTGAGAGACAGCCGCTTCATCGTGGTGAACCGGGATTCCCTGTCCGGCGCGGCAGTGGACAGCGAAATAGCCTACCAACTGCAAGGCAATGTGAGCGATGAAACCGCGGTGTCAATCACCAAGCAGCTCGGCGCAACCGCCGTCATAGCCGGAACCTTGTATAACGCGGGAAGGACCTACCGACTGGACATCCGAATCGTGCAGGTCGAGACCAATCAAGTCGTTATGCAATGGAGCGCCGACGTACGGGCCGATGACGAATGGAAAAAGTTCTCGGTCGTAAGCGCGGGGCTGGTGTTTGAGGGAGGCGTTTCCCTTGCCGAAAGCGAGAAAAAGACCATCTTACAGAACCTTCAAAGGGGCTTGCAGAGCAATCAGACCCCGCTTCTGCTGCCCGCCGCGGTCCGCGATGCGGAAAACGCGGACAGAAGCGGCGTATTTGTCATAGAGGTGGATTATGAGGAGAAAAACGGGCTTACCCTGGGCGCGGCGACCATAACCTTTATGCAGGATGGGACAATCCGTTGCGTCTCAAAAGAGCATCATGTCAGCGAAATGGGCGGCAGGCGGTTTATCCAAAGAATCGCAGAGGCTATCCGGGATGACACGGCATTTTTTAAGCAATTGAATGAAGCGCTGGTGAAATAGCGCGGGAGGCAACCATGAAGAAGATCATGCTTATAGGGGCGCTGGCGCTCATGGCGTTTGGCGCGTATGCGCAGAAAAAGGAGAGCATCGCGCTGCTGCCCTTTACCGGCGGGCAGAGCGGGGACGGCGAATACATCGTCTCGGAGCTTGCGCGGCAGCGGATTTTTCGAGACGCTTTTAACAAAGTGACGCTGGTAACGCGGACGACTCAGGCGTTCATGCGTTTTGAGCAGAAGTTCCAGCGGGATTCAGGGCTGACCGACGGGACACCATATTCGAGCTGGGCAAACAACTGAATGCGCAGTACGTGATAGCCGGGTACATCACGAAACTGGGGTCGCAAAATCTGGTATTGGCCAGCATATTGGACGTAGAGAGCCTGCAGTTGGTGGCTGGGGACTATCGCGCGTACAAGAACATAGAGGACATAGACCCGCTGATACCAGAGATGGCGAAAAAGCTGTCCGAGGCGGTGCGTCGGGACGCCAGGGGCTTGCCGGGCTTGTCCGTGCCGCCCTTTGAGACCGGCAGCGGGGCGAGCGAGGGGGACGCGCAGGTATTGGCGCAAATACTGGCCATAAGCGTGGCGAACGGGACAAAGTACGCGGTGCTGCCGCGGACGGACAATCTGGAGAAGGTGCTGGACGAACACCGGCGGCAGCGGGGCGGGGAGACGGATCAGGAGCGGGTGAGGCGGCTGGGATCGGGGACAAACGCGCAATATGTGCTTGCCGGTTCTGTAATCAAGATGGGTGCGCTGAACCGGTTCACCGCGGACATATTGGACATAGAAGACGGCAGTTTTATAGACGGTTATTCGGAACGGTACAGCGCGTTCACGGAAGGCGTGGATTTAGCGCCCAAGTTGGCGGCGAGTCTGAACGGCGCAACTGTGGCCGTGAGCGGGGCCAGACCTGGGAGCGGCGGAGCGCCGTCCGGGTTTGTGCTGGTGCCGCCGGGAACCTTCAGCGTGGGGAGCAATAATGGAGATAGATATGAGAGACCCATACATCAAGTAACGATAAGCCAGGGCTTCTCCATGAGCGACCACGAGGTAACGCAGAAAGAATGGACGGAGATTATGGGGACCAATCCGAGTAATTTCAAAGGGGACACTCTGCCTGTGGGGTACGTGAGTTGGTACGACGCGCTTGAATATTGCAACAGGCGGAGCGTAAAGGAAGGCTTGACGCCGGTGTATAGCGGGAGCGGGGACTATATAACGTGTAATTTCAAGACGAATGGATACCGGCTGCCGACGGAAGCGGAATGGGAATGGGCGGCGAAAGGGGGCGGGAAGGAATTCATGGTATACGAGTACAGCGGGAGCAACAACGTGGATGCGGTGGCGTGGTATGGTGGTAACAGCGGGGGAAGGAGCCATCCTGTGGGGCAGAAACAGCCGAACAGCCTTGGCATCTATGATATGAGCGGGAACGTGTGGGAATGGTGCTGGGACTGGTATGGGGGCTATAGTTCCGGGAGCTAGACCGACCCCAGGGGGCCGGCCTCCGGCGCTTACCGCGTATTACGCGGCGGGTCGTGGCTCATCTCTGCGTCGGACCTGCGTTCGGCGAATCGGTCCTACAACACTCCCGACCATCGGTCCTACTATTTGGGTTTCCGTGTGGTGCGTCCCTAGTTCTGCGGCCGCGGAGCGTTTGTTTCCTCCGTAAGGCGGTCGAAAATTTTTTTGAAAAAAGGGGTGTTATGGAGCATGAAAAAGGCGCCGGTTTTTATGTTTCTCGCGGCCCTGGCCGCGGGGGTTTATGCACAGCAGGCGGTGGTGGCGGTGGCCCCCTTTGAGGGGAGGGCCGGTATTTCCCCCGGCGACGCCCAGGTTATCACGGAAGTCTACAGCATACGCCTGTCCGGGACGAGGTCGGTACGGGTGGTTACCCGGGAAGCCCTGGACAAGGTTGTGCGGGAGCATCAGTTTCAGGCGGGGGACTGGACGGACGACCACAAGACTGCGGCCCTGGGCAGTGCGTTAAACGCCGACTGGGTAGTCCGGGGAACCCTGCAAAAACTGAACAACCGCATTATTGTAACGGTATCAATACTGGATATTAAGACCCTGGAAGTGAAAGGCGGGGCGGATATGCGGGTGAACGATATAGACGATGCCTACGACCGGATGAACGATTTGGTGGCCCAGACGGTGAGCACCATAAGCGGCGTGTCTCCGGGGCGGGCTCCGGAAGGCTTTGTCCTGGTTGAAGGCGGGACCTACCAGATGGGCAGCAGTACCGGCGGCGAGAGCGGAGAGACGGATCAGGAGCGGGTGCGGCGCTTGGGCAGAGGGGTGAACGCGCAATATGTGCTTGCGGGCTCGGTGATCAAGATGGGAGCGCTGAACCGGTTCACGGCGGACGTGTTGAACATAGAAGACGGGAGTTTTATAGACGGGTATTCGGAACGGTACAGCGCGTTCACGGAAGGGGTGGATTTGGCGCCGAAGCTGGCGGCGAGTCTGAACGGTGTGGCTGCCGCCGTGAGCGGGTCTGGGAGCGCGCCGTCCGGGTTTGTGCTGGTGCCGCCCGGAACCTTCAGCATGGGGAGCAATAACGGCGACAGCGATGAGAAACCCATACATCAAGTAACGATAAGTAAGGGCTTTTACATGAGCGACCACGAGGTAACGCAGAAAGAATGGGTGGAGCTTATGGGGACCAATCCGAGTTCTTTCAAAGGGGACACCCTGCCAGTGGAGTGTGTGAGCTGGTACGAGGCGCTTGAGTATTGCAACAAGCGGAGCGAAAAGGAAGGCTTGACGCCGGTGTACAGCGGGAGTGGGGATTATATAACGTGGGACAGGAATGCGAATGGGTATCGTCTGCCGACGGAGGCAGAGTGGGAATGGGCTGCGAAAGGTGGGGGGAAGGACTTCATGGTGTACGAGTACAGCGGGAGCAACAGTGTTGACGGGGTGGCGTGGTATAGCGGGAACAGCGGGAGTAAGACGCATCCGGTGAAGACAAAGGCGGGGAACAGTCTTGGCTTGTACGACATGAGCGGGAACGTGTGGGAGTGGTGCTGGGACTGGTATGGGGGCTATAGCTCTGGGGCGCAGACTGATCCTTCGGGCGCGTCTTCGGGGACTTACCGCGTTTTACGTGGCGGTAGCTGGGTCATTGGCGCCGGGTACGTGCGGGTTGCCGATCGGAGCTACGGCACTCCGTCTAGCCGCAACGGGAGCCTCGGCTTTCGGCTTGTTCGCCCCTAGTTTAACCGGGATATCGCTTCGACGCGCCCGGCCCCGCCGGATGGCGGGGTTGACGAACCCCCGGAGGGGGTGAGGAAAAGGGCGTGGAGGGTGTCTGACACCGCGCAGCGGCGGCTGGTACAATGATGCCGGGATCGCGCGGGTTGCCCATCGGGGCTACGGCACTCCGTCTGACCGCTACTACCATCTCGGCTTTCGGCTTGTCCGCCCCTAGTTTAACGGGCGCGCCTGCGCTGCCCTGTTCAGAGTGTTCAAACCGCCTTATTTGAGAGGTTCAAACCGCACTGTTCAGAGCGCCTGCACCGCCGGGGATTTTTAACCGCAAAGGCGCATCGAACCGGAGGTTCGCAGGCAAAGAAGGAAAGAGGCTTGTAAAGACTGCAAGCGTACTCTTCCCCTTATGCTCCTTATTCGCCTTCGCGGTTTGATTTATACGGGTTAGATTTTAACCGCAAAGGCGAATAAGGTAAAGAAGGAGTACAATATGGGTGAAGTAAGGACGGAGATTACCCTGGTCAACCTGGGGGATTCGGTTAAAGCGCGGGATGGGTTCATCCCGGAATCCGAAGTCCGGCGGCTCACGGTCAACGCGGTGGTCGATACCGGCGCGTGGACTCTGATCATCAACGAGGCGGCCCGCGAAAAGCTGGGGCTTAAAGTGGAGGAAACCAGCGAGACCACTCTCACCGGTGGTGTAAAGGTTTTCAGTCAGATAACGGAACCGGTGAGGATTTATTGGAAAGACCGCAGAGCCGCCTGTGAAGCGGTGGTCCTCCCCAGTGAGGAAGATGTCCTCCTGGGCGCGCTGCCCCT
>JAIRNP010000003.1 GCA_031258005.1 Treponema sp. | reverse complement strand
CCTTGAAATCTTTGTGTATGCGGGGGAACAAATCCCCCGCACCCCCAGTTTTACGCCCCAAGGGGCGGGGTATTAAACCCACGGTAAGGGCGCTGTCGCGTTTCATGTGAGCGCGTGGATTGAAACAATAAAAGACACGCGGAATTTTTTTGAAGTGCGAATTGTATGGCGAAAAAACCTCGTAAGGACTCAGGTAGCCTAAAACTTTACGGGGCCTAGTGTTGATTTTATCAACGATGGTGTCAAGCGGTTTTTGCGTAAGACTATTAAAGGGTATTTTGGGGGAAGGTACTGTCTGATGAGGCCGTTGGTATGTTCGTTAAAGCCCCGCTCCCACGAGTGATAGGGATGCGCACCATACAGGTCGATTGCGAGCGCCTGGGACAAGCCCGTATGCGCCGCGAACTCCATACCCGTATCCCGCATAAGCGTGGTGCGCACCTCCGCCGGTATGCTGTGGAACCCGCGAAGAGCCGCCTTGTGTAGCGTATCGGCCCTCTTATCCGGCATTATTTTCGCCAGGAGCAGTGTGGTCTTCCGGTTCACCACGGTGGATCTAGCGGCCCTTTTCCCGGTGCTTTCAATGGTTTCCCCCTCCCCAATACGGGACTTCTCTTCAACGACTTTCGGGCCTTCGTCAAGCAAAACGCAGCCGGTTATCGGTCCTCGGCGGTCTTGTACCCCGCTCAGCCTGCGCGGTTTTGCCTGAAATGGTCTTGGAGCGACGGTTCCCTTGCCCTTTCCTGGTATACATGCGTGTAGCTGGTCCATGGCGAAGCCTGTCTTTCCGGACGGTCGGGGTATTTGGTCCGCAACCGGCCTTCAATCTGGTCTGGCGACAGATCTTTTTTGAACACCGGGGGATCTCCTGCATAAGCGCATAATCGTCAATCTTGGGCCTCGGGCTGTTATCCACCCGTCGCTGATCGCTCATCCCTTGAGCTTCATTGCCGGTGTACACAGCCCCTGACCCGTTGCGATTGCACTCCCCGCTATATGCTGCTTTGATGCTTGCCCAGTATCACCGGCTCGGCGCTTTTGGGCAGTCCCATACCCTCCATTGCCTGGAGGGTCGAACCTGAGATTCGCTTCCTCTCGTCTGTGGTATAGGGTGTATAGGGCATCGGCGGACCTTTGGTCCGATACCTTCGATAGTTTTGGTTGTGCAACTTTATCCTACCGTGTTTACGATGCCGTTTCTATACTTTCCTATTTTCGCACTTCAAAAAAATGGGCCTGTAGGTTTTAGCAAAAAAGCAGGTTTTTAGGGATATCCCGCTCCTGATTCGGGCTTATGGATCCTGAGATAGTAAGCCGCCACTTGTTTGACCGCGGTTTCTACTTCAGCCGGTTCTTCAAAGACCGATATGCCTGCCAAGGCCAGGCATTGCTGGGCAGTAGGGCCGATCTTGGCAACCAGGACGGCGGCACAATCCTTAAGCGACGCAATCCGCGCCTCCATCCCGGTTACGGTATGGCCCCCCGCTTCGCAGAGCGGAGGTACTGAACGTCTTTCAACCAAGACCCCCCTTCCATCCGCTTGGACATCAATGATATAGAACCAGCGGGAACGGCCGAAATGTTCGGTTATCAGTACCCCATCAATACTGGCAACGGCGATTCTCCAACTCATAGGATGCTCCAAAGTCCAAAAGAAGCGGGTAGCATCAGGCTTACTCGTCCCAGAGCCAGGTGGAGAGGTACCGTTCTCCCGTATCAGGAAGCACCGCCACGATGGTCTTGCCCTTATTCTCCGGGCGTTTGGCCACGGTTAAGGCTGCCTCCAGGGCCGCACCCGCAGAGATCCCCACCAGGATACCCTCTTCTTTGGCCAAGCGCCGGGCAATGGTCCCGGCCTTGATATCGTCGGTCTGGTAGATTTCATCTACCAGGTCCTTGTTATACACCTGCGGAACAAAACCCGCGCCAATACCCTGGATCTTGTGGGGACCGGGCTGTCCGCCGGAAAGGACCGGTGAAGCCGAAGGCTCGACCGCAATCAGTTTCACCGAGGGTTTCTGGGCTTTGAGGTATTTTCCCGCACCGGTAACGGTTCCGCCGGTTCCGACCCCACTGATGAGGATGTCCACTTTTCCCTCAGTGTCGTTCCATATCTCAGGTCCGGTGGTGGCCTCATGAATCTGGGGATTTGCCGGATTGTTAAACTGCTGAGGAATAAAGGCATTGGGATACGTGGCCGCCAGTTCCTCTGCCTTGGCAATGGCCCCCTTCATACCCTTAGCCCCTTCGGTCAACTCCAATTCCGCACCCAGCGCCTTGAGCAGTTTCCGCCGTTCAATGCTCATGGTTTCAGGCATGGTGAGGATGATTCGGTATCCCTTGACTGCAGCCACGAAAGCCAGGCCAATCCCCGTATTCCCACTGGTGGGTTCGATGATAACGGTATCTTTCTTAATTTTACCGTCCCGTTCTCCTGCCTCGATCATCGCCAGGGCGATACGATCCTTCACACTGGAAAAGGGATTGAAACTTTCCAGTTTCACATACACCGTTGCCTCGCTGTCATTCAGCTTATTGATTTTAACGATAGGGGTATTCCCTATGATATCCGTAATTTTCTCGAATCGTGCCATATACGGCTCCTTGAGTAAGAGGTATAATCAGCATAATGCCTATTAAATATAGAGAAATTATATAAAGCAAACCTCCTCCTGTCAAGGGACATAGGTACTGGTCGTTCCAAAACTCGCGTGGTTTTCCGTATTACAACTGAGGCAGTATATGCTCCCACAGCAAATACAGGATGGGTTTCATGCGCGTTTCATGGGCAGTGATCGCTATCACTGCCTCCTGCCTGGGTAATACCACCACAAATTGCCCGTCTTTACCATCGCAACGGTAGGCCCCATGTCGGCAGATCCAGAACTGATACCCATAGCCCAGATCATAATCCGGGGCCAGAGAATCCTTAAACTGGGGATTCCGGGTGGGTATCTGGGTCCGGGTTGCCCCGTCTATCCACTGGGCAGCTACCAGTTGGGCGCCATTCCAGTTTCCCCGTTGCAACAGGAATTGACCGAATACCCCGAGGCTTTCCGTAGAAAGCTCCAAACCCGTGGCGCCCAGGGTGAACCGGTCATCACTCTCCGCCCACACTGGATCAGGAATACCCAGCTTACAGAAAAGCCGCTCCACCAAGAAGTCCCGCACGGTTTGGCCGGTGGCTTGGGTAAGCATGGCAGATGCTAAGAAGGTCGAGGCATTATCGTAGACAAAGACCCTTCCCGGATCATAGCTCAGGGGCTGAGCAAGCACTTCAGCAACGTTTCGGGGCCGGGTGAACTGGGGATACCCCCGGCTCATGGTCAAAAGATGCGCCAGGGTGAGGGATGCAAGCCGGGGATCGGGATTCGGCACCAGATCCCCAAAAGCATCAAGTAGCAGGTCGGTGAGGGCCAGTTTCCCCTCGTCAATAGCCATTCCCACGGCAATGGAGGTAAAACTCTTGCTCACCGAATAGACATTCCGGAGTGTATCAGGAGTCCACCGGTAGGCTCCAATCCGGCGGCCTTGCTGCAGCACCACAAACCCATCTACCTGGAGTTGCTGCCGGTCAATAGCTTCTCTATATGCGGTGATGTTCATAGACCCTCACTCGATCCAGCCCTTGAGGGCCTCATGGGCCGTTTGGAGTTCCTGGATAATGGGAATATGCTGGGGACAGCGGGCTTCACAGGTCCCACAGGCTTTACACTGAGACGCATCCTGGTTCTGCCTCCCTATAAACATATACCCCCGCTTGGGCTGATCAAAGACCCCAAACATCACCCCGTCGTTGTACTGCCGAAAGACCCCGGGAATCTGGACCCCATGAGGGCAGGGAAGACAGTATTCACAACCGGTACAGGGAATCGAGGCGAGGGATTCGTAGGCGGCTTTGACGTGGGAGAGGATACGCTGCTCTTCTTCGCTGAGGCAGCCAGGTACCGCATCAGGTTGAGAAAATATCTGAATATTCTCTTTAAGCTGCTGGAGCGTCGTAACGCCGCTCAGAATGGTACTGATTTCCGGGTAGTTGATGAGATGCCGGAATGCCCATTCCACGGCGCTCCGTTTGACTGGGTAGGCGTCGTAGATCCGCTGGATCTGCAGGGGTGGATTCGCGAGACTGCCTCCCCGGAGCGGCTCCATGATGACCAGGGCGCATCCTTTTTGGCCTGCAAGCCTTATGGCCTCTGCGGTGGCCTCCCGTTCTACATCCATGAAGTTCTGCTGAATTTGGCACATATCCCAAGGATAATAGGCCAGGATATCCTTGAAGGCAGGCAGCGAACCGTGATAGGAAAAGCCAATACCCCGGATAAGCCCTTCCCTGCGGAACTGTTCATAGACTTCGATGATCTGTCGTTGTTTGATTTCCTCCCAGATCGGCGCTTGGATGTTATGAATCAGGTACACATCAATATAATCGGTACGAAGTTTTTTGAGGGTTTGTTCAAGATTCCGCCGAATGTCAGCCTGGGTCTTCATCACCCCAAAGGGCTGTTTCGTAACGATCCTGACCTTTTCCCGCAAGCCCTGATCCAGGGCTTCTCCGAGGATCGCCTCACTGGTCATATTATGGTAGCCGTAGGCGGTATCAAAATAGGTAATTCCCTGGGCTACCCCGTAGCGGATAAGCTCAAAAGCCTTTTCCCTATCCACGTGGGCCTCATGCTTCTGTGCATCTATGATCCGGGGGAGCCGCATACACCCCATGCCCAAGGCAGACACCTGAAACCCCAGTTTTCCATAGGTTCGATACTGCATGATCTGTACCTCTCAATAATAGCGTTGTTCCATAACCAACCGGGTTATCGCGGACTTTTAGTCCGATACAAGTCCAATATACTTGGGAGTATTATGGAAGTTAAAGATTACATTACGTCAAGCCTGCTCTGGATAAGGGGCGTCATTTTTTCTTCCCCGTCTTTTGTACGACCCCTTCCGTAACCGCTCCGGCGAACATTCCCGCGCAGCAAACGCAGGGCCGACAAAATGTGGATGGAGGTTGCCTAGTAGACTGATTATACTAAATGAGCGGATATAACGTACGGAGCAGTATCCTTGCATCATGAGTAGTAAACTGCCACTTGATCGTCTTTTGTTTCCTGTTCCGATCTTTCTGCCATGCCCGGATTTCTTCCCTGAGCTTTGCTAAATTGTCTATCCGGCGTCGTAAGCATTGGCTGGTTAATACGCTTAACTCTATCTCAGCCATATTCAACCAGCTCCCATGCTTGGGTGTGAAATGTATCTCCAGCCGTTTCGCCATCTCCAGCGC
>JAIRNP010000002.1 GCA_031258005.1 Treponema sp. | reverse complement strand
AAGGGCTCGGCAGCGTTCCAAAAGGCGTCGCTTATTTCCCATGAATGTTCCTGTTTCATCTTTCCCCTCCTTATTTCTTTTATCGGAGGGTTCCTCGCTCTTATTTAGGCATAAGTCCTAAGTAACGCGAGCTGACTTTCGATAAGCATATTGAAACTCGCTTCCACATCCACGGTATTTTTGAAAAAACGCTCATTCTCAAAACTGACAAAGCCGTGCAGACTACTTCTGAAACAACGGGTAAAATGTACCTTTGTTTCATATTCCAATGAATACGGTTCAAGTACTTGATGAAAAATTCTCACAACCGATTGTTTTGCCTCTCCCATTTTCTTGTCTTCAATGTCCGCGCAGTTGATAAAAGCCCGGTATAATTCCGGGTGCGCCGAACCAAAACGCCGATAGGCATAAGCGATCTTCTTTAAGGCTTCCTCCCGGGAATATCCTACCGCCGTATCACGTAGAGCCGCCTCCATCTTTTCCAGGGCGTAACAGGCCAAACGGAGTTTTGCTTCGTCTATGCCGCCTATATGGTTGTACAGGGAAGCGGGTTTTACATTGAGGGAAGATGCCAGTTCCTGTATGGTTAGTTGTGAAAAGCCCCTTGTTTCAACTATCTTTACCGCAGCCGCTAATACGGCATCACCGGTCAATCCCCGCTTTTTCGGTTCCATGTATTCTCTATAACTAATAGAGTTGTTCAATAACTTCAGTTATTGAACAACTTCCGCTAAAAATACGGTAGATTTGGCGGATTTCTGCAAGAAATTCGCCAAATCTACGAGACTTGTTCAACAACCAACCGGGTTGTTGAACAAGTCCAATATACTTCAATATAAACTAATAATATTAGATTGTAAAGCATTTGATTCGTTTTGTCGTTAAAATTTATGAAAGAATGGGGCTTTTTTATTTTTTGTATACTGAGGCTCTTTCAAGACTTCAGTTTTGAAAGAGCAACCTTTAAAAAGAGCAGTTTTGTAGGCCGCAGGCCGAAAAACTGCAAGAGGCTCTACTATTTTATACATTTGGGTATAACCCGCCAGGTTCAGAAACGCGGGCGGTATGGATGCCTTCTCCATCCTTTTTTAATCCCTCTGGGACATAAAACTGGGGGGGGGGGTGATTTGTTCCCTCGCATACGCAAAGATTTCAGGGAGAAATCTTCAATACCCGGGCTCTGCGGCGGGGATTATTTATTTATGTACAGCTCCTAACCGAAGTTAAATAAGTCTATTCTGTTTGCCGGAACTACCTAGTCTTAAACCAGCATGAGTTCCACGCCTTGCCGCCGTATCAATTCACGCTGATGTTCATCAAGGCCCCGGTCAGTTATAATCTTATCCACCTTGTTGATCGGGACAAGTCTTATGGCGGCGGATTTACCGAATTTGGTATGATCCACCACGGCGATTACCTCTTTGGAGCGTTCTATCATCATCTTGATAAACCCGGTATCGTTTAAATTCTCACTGGTAAGGCCGTCTTCCGCTGAGACCGCGTTGGCCCCGAGAAAAAATTTGGTGATGTTAAGCGAGTCAAGAGTGTCCAGGGAAATGATACCCATAACCGCACCTTGCAGGAAACTGTATTCACCGCCCAAAAAGATGATCCTGCTATTGGATCTGCTTTCCAAGAGAGGCTCAAAATTAACTGCGTTGGTAATAATCACAATATTGTTTTTTTGTACAAGTTTCTTCATAATGGTACCGCAGGTGGATCCTGGCCCCAGAAAAACCGCTTCCCCTTCCTGCACCAGATCCACCGCTGCCACCGCTATCTGCTCCTTTAGTTGCATATTGACACTCATCTCCTTTTGCAGAGAATAGCGCCTCCCCATATTCGGCGCAAGCCGTACAATGCCGTGGCCTCGTTCTACAAGTCCATCGCGGCTTAACGCGTTCAGATCCTTACGGATGGTAACTTCGCTGGTCCTCAAGCGCGTGGCTATGTTGGACACGGATAATTCGGCATTTGAATTCAGGAGATCAAATATCATCTCGTGGCGATCCCACCTGCTCATACGCATATCGTAGCTTTATCCTTTATCAGTCAAAACCGTAATTATCGAAAATTTTCTTTTGCCGGACATCACCAAGATCCCGGTAATCATAAATTCCGTTGGAATATACTACATATTTTCTGGATAACCCGCCTTCTATCGCGGCCAGAGCGTACCTGGCAAAACCGGCGGCGTGCATCCGGTCGCAAGCGGTGGGAGAACCCCCGCGCTGCTGAAAACCCAGGAGATTACATTTTACATTTACTTTGAGTTTTTCCCGCGTCAGCTCTGCCGCTTCAAACATTTGTTTCGTTTCCTCGGCAAAGGTGGCAAGTACATAACTCCGCTCCGCCCTTTCGCGGAAGGCCGCGACTTTCCCGACAATTTCCTCGTTGGTGGTATGCGGCTCGCAAAGCACGCAAAAGTCGGCCATGCCCATAAGCACAGCGGCTTTGGGGAAGTAACTTTCAAAGGCACCTAGCGTTTCCACAAAAAACACCCGCCCCGGCAAAGACATAGCGGTATCGGAAATATCGTCGATGTAGTTGACCAGTTTGTTAAGAGCGGTATCGTGACCTAAGGTATATGTGCTGCCAAAGATATTATTATCAATCGTACCGGGAATACCCGTTACATTGAGGCGTGGATTGAGCCTACTCAGGTCCAACGCCCCCCGGAAACTCCCGTCACCGCCGATCACGATAAGCGCCTCGATTTTTTGTTCTTCCAAGTTCGAGAGGATCTGCTGTTGAATAGTCTTTTCAACCAGTGAGGGAAGCCGGCCGGTTTTAAGCATCGTACCGCCGAGCTTGTACCAGCTTTCAACATCGGCAGGGACGAGCGTGGTAAAGTCCTTTTCAAGGATTCCGCAGTAGCCGCGCCGGTACCCGAAAACACGGTGCCCCTTTGCGGACGCTTCCGTTACGATGCGGCCCACGCAGGGATTCATCCCCGGGGAATCGCCCCCGGAGGTGATAACCGCGATATTCATGCCTTGCCCGCCGCGCCAAAGGCTTCCAGCTTTTCTTTGACGATTGCCGCGACCGCCCCCTTGACGGGCTTCAGGAATTTCCGGGGATCGAATTCTCCCGCGGGAAGTTCAGCGCACATTTTACGTAGGGTGTTGGAAAAGGCCGCCTTGAGTTCCGTGCCCACATTGACCTTGGCAAGTCCCATGCGTATGCACCTTTGAATATCGGCAATAGGAATGCCCGTCCCGCCGTGCAGCACGATGGGGCAGTCGGTCAGTTTCAGGATCGCATCCAGCCGGTCAAAGTCCAGTTTAGGCTCGCTCTGGTAAAAACCGTGTACTGAACCAAAGGCTATTGCCAGCGCATCGATACCGGTCGCTTCCACATAGCGGGGCACATCGGAAGGTACGGTAAAAGCCGCGGTACGATCCTCCACCACAATGTTGTCTTCCTTGCCGCCGACCTTGCCCAGTTCCGCCTCTACCGAACAGTTATAGTTCCTGGCAAAATCGGCGACGGCCTTTGATTCACGAATATTGATCTCGTACTCCTTGGCCGAAGCGTCTACCATTACGGAACTGAACCCCGCCTTGATCGCCTCTTTGATAAAGTCGTAGTCCGTGGCATGATCCAAATGCAGGCATACCGGCACTTTCGAGTGCTTCGCGATACCCATGACGATGCCTACCGTCTCGTAGAGGCCGATATACTGGCAGGCCCCTTGGGAAGCCATAAGTATCACCGGCGCGGCGACTTGTTCCGCCCCCAGTTGAATACCAACCGCATCCTCATAACCATTGAAATTAAAAGCGCCCACCGCGTAATGTTCTTTTTTTGCCCGGGGCAAAAGCTCCTTTAACGTAACCAGTTCCACCTGTATTCTCCTGATAATCATTGACGCGCCGCCTATGACGGCGTTTTTTCTATGTATTCCCGAATCAAAAAAAACGCCCCATGTAATACCACGCGATCATTCATTTCTGAATAACGTACCGAATTATCATGAATTGGCTGCTCGCTCCGCTCCTTCAGGGTTTCCATCATGGTTTTGTGGAAAAAACGGCGGCCCTTAGTAATGCCACCCCCCAGCACGATCATTTCCGGATCGAAAAGGTTGAAGAGATTGGCAAGCCCCACGCCAAGATAATAGCCCTCTTTCCGGTACAATGCAAGGGCGTATGCATCCCCGCGGGCGGCGGCCTCGTCAAGATAACGGCCTGAAAGCTTTTCCGCGTCATTACCGGCAAGATCGAAGACGGCGCTCCGTTTACCGGCGGCCATGTCGGTCTTCATATTATTGAGCAGGGCCGTACCCGACGCGTACAGTTCAAAACAACCCCGGCTTCCGCAGGGACATTCAATCCCACCCGGATCGATGGACATATGTCCGACTTCCCCCGCCCCGCCGTTTGCGCCCCGGTATAGTTCGCCGTTAATCAGTATTCCTCCGCCGCAGCCGGTGCTTACCGTCATATAGATAATATTCCGCAGTCCCCGGGCCACGCCGCGATGCTGCTCCGCTAGGGCGCCGAGATTCCCATCGTTGTCAAGAAGCGCCGGGAAGCGGAAATCCGCTGTAAGATGTTCTATGATAGGAAAATTCCTCCACTTCATAAGCGGCGCGTGAATGATAAGGCCCCTTTTCGTGTCCAGGGGTCCGGGACTCCCCACACCTATACCCAAAATTGTATCGGATGCGACCCCCTGACGGCGCATGAGATCTTCGAGCAGGGTCTTGATGTTTTGATAGACAACCTCTTCACCCCGGAACGTCTCTGACTTTACCACAAGGACTACATCGCCGGCTATTTCCCCCTCCCGCGTAAAAAGCGCCGCCGATGTCTTGGTCCCCCCTATATCCAGGGCAAGATAATAGCCGCCGGCCATGCGCTAGTTCTTCTTCTGTTTTTGCGCCATATCCAGGATGACGGCGAGCAAAATGATAGCGCCGATGACTACCTTCTGCCAGAAGGAGGAAATATACATCAAATTCATGCCGTTGTTAATAACGGCGATGATCGCCACTCCGAACATGGCCCGGCCTACCGAACCGGAACCCCCCGCAAGGCTCGTACCGCCCAGTACGGTGGAAGCGATGGCGAACATCTCGTAGCCTTCGCAGGCGGCAGGCTGCCCGTTTTGCAGCTTGGAAGCCACAAGGACGCCCCCCAGGGCCGCCATGATGGAACAGAGCATATACGAGATAAGATTCACCCGCTTGACGTTGATACCGGAAAGGTGGGCCACTTGCCGATTGGAACCGCTGGCATACACGTGCCGTCCGAATACTGTTTTGGAAAGGAAGACATGCATCAAAAACACCACCAGAATGGTAAACAAGGTCACCACCGGAATGATGCCCATGGATTCTCCTTCGGTTTTGAGGATGCGCCCTGCCCCGAGAAACGAAAACACCGAAGGAAGCCCGAATACGGCCACACCGCCGGTTACAATATAGGTAAGCCCCCGCAACATTGTCATGGTGGCCAGGGTACAGATCATCGGCACTACGTTAAACTGGGTAATCATGATGCCGTTGAAGAAACCGCAGAGGCCGCCTACCACAACCGCCGTAAGGATAATGATGGCGATTGACCCCCAAAGGTTCATTTCCGGAAACTTGAGACCTATCATGCAGGAGATAACACCGGCAAGGGCCGCTACGGAACCGACGGAAATGTCGATCCCCCCTAAAATAATCACATAGGTGAGTCCCGCCGACAGCAGTGCGTTGATTGCCATCTGACTGGTCAAATTCATCATATTTCTGGAGGTGAAAAAGGTTCGATTCGCCAAGCCAAAACCCACACAGAGCAGAATCAGAAATACCACGATCATGTTTTTATTCATAAAAGACTTGAATCTATTCATTTTAACACCTCATTCATGCAGACTGGCGAGTTCAATCACATTTTGTTCGTTGGCCTCCGCCCGGCTCAACTCACCGGAGAGAAGCCCCTCTCGCATGACCAGAATCCGATCGCTTATTCCGAGTACCTCCGGCAATTCGGAAGAAACGGCGATGATGCAACCGCCGTTGTTTACGTATTCGTCCATAAGCGCATAAAATTCAGCTTTGGCATTTACATCAATACCACGGGTGGGCTCATCCAAAATCAAGATACTCGAATTGGCGATAAGCCACTTGGCAAGGATAACCTTTTGTTGATTGCCGCCGGACAGCGTGCTGATAATCGCGTTGATCCCCCAGGTCTTTACCTTGAGTTTGAAAACGTATTCCTGACTTACCTTCGTCTCCCACTTAAAGTCCACAAAACCTCCCTTTTTTTGATGAAATACCAGACTCGGCAACACGGTATTATCCTTGAGCATCGCGTTCAACATGAGCCCCGTCCTGCGACGATCTTCGGTAACAAAGCCAATCTTATTGATAATGGCATCTTTGGGGGAAGAAAAGGCGGTCTCTTTCCCTTCAACAAAAACCTTGCCGGCGCTTTTCATCCTTGCCCCAAAAATGGCTTCCATTACCTCGGTACGCCCCGCGCCGACCAAGCCGTAAAAACCGAGTACTTCCCCGGAATAAGCGGTAAAAGAAATATCTTTAAAGACACCTTCAACGCTAAGGCCCTCTACCCGTAGCATCTCCTTTCCCCTGGCATGCTGGGTGTGTAGATAGTATTCCTTCATCTCACGGCCGACCATGCTGGCAACAATGTCCTTTTCAGTCACATCCTTGAGCATAAAGGTATTTACCTTACATCCATCCCTCATGACGGTTACCTTATCACCAATTATAAAGAGTTCCTTTAAACGGTGGGATATGTAGATAACGGCAACATTTTTCTTTTTTAGCGTGAAAATCTGTTCAAAAAGCGCTTTTATTTCATGATCCGACAAGGATGATGTCGGTTCATCCATGATAACCACTTTTGCATTCTTACGGATAATCTTGGCAATTTCTACCATTTGCTGTTCCGCCGCCGTAAGATGACTGGCAATCGTAGTGGCTTTTATCTTCACTTTCATTGAATCCAGTACCTTTTGCGCCTCGGCGTTCATTTTTCTGCGGTCAAGCAGAAAGCCATTGGGCTGCCGGGGTTCTTCACCTAAAAAGATGTTTTCCGCAACGGTAAGATCATTGGCGATACTCAATTCCTGATGAATAACAACGATGCCTTTATTCAGTGCCTGCCGGGGGGTTTGGACCACGAGGGGGGAACCTTCGAAAGCCATAGTACCTTCGGTAGGAATGTACACTCCTGAAATAATCTTGATAAGCGTCGACTTACCCGCACCGTTTTCACCCACGAGAGCATGAACTTCCCCCGAATAAAAATCGATAGAAACATCGGTGAGCGCCTTAACGCCCGGGAAAGTTTTGCTTATGCCTTTTACCTGTAAACAAGATTCCATTACAATTCCTTTAGTTCCCGGCCAGGTGAACAACACACGATTGTAATACGGGATGATTCCAAAACATGCTGTTTCCGGAACCATCCCATATACAACAAAAAGTTGTCCGCACAAGTTTCTGAACTTTCGGACAGCTTAGGCCAAGGATACCAATTTACGGTGCCGCGTTTTCTTTGGTGATAATATACGGGGCAATCATGATGACGCTCTGATCAACTTTACCGGTGTCAAGATACTTGCGGATCTGCTCGGTAATCTGCTTGCCAATTTCCTGCGGATTTTGGGAAATTTCGGATACCCAATACTGGCCGTTTACCGAATCGAGGATAGCCGCCTTTGCTTCAGGGTTACCGTCAAAGCCGATGATCTTGGTTTTGGCGCCGGCGGTTTTAATAGCGGCCAAAGCGCCGGCGGCGGCGGGATCTCCCACACAAAACACAACTTCCATATCCGGATTCTGAGTAAGGGCATCGGTCATAAGCTGCTCGGCCTTGGAAGCGTCTCCGGTGTAGTTACCCACTTCAATGATTCTGAGGTTCTTGTCGGAAGCCTTAACTATCTCTTCCCAGCCCTTGCGCCGGTCCAGACAGGACTGCGGGTTGTCAAAGTTGATAAGTCCGACCTTCGCTCCCGGGCTCGCCAGACGCACCGTTTCCCGCCCGCCAAGACGTCCGCCTTCCACATTATCGGTACCGACAAAGCACTCGATAAGGCCCGCGTCATCAATGGTACAGTCAAAGGTGAATACCGGAATGCCCTTGGCGTTGGCGTCCCGAATCGCCGGCGTAGTGCCGCCAGGATCATTGGCCGAAAGGGCAATCGCCTTCATGTTCTGGGCGACAAAGTTAGAGATATGATTCGACGTAGTATTTCCGTCAAGATCGCCATCCATCACTTTGGCGTCAATATTCTGCCCCGATGCCGTGTCGTTGATCCCTTTTTCGATCAATGTGTAAAACACATGCTCACGGGAACCGACGATGTAACCGACCGTGTCTTTACCACCACTCTGATTATTGCCGCGGGCAAAAACCGGAACTGCAGCCATGAGCAATACAACACCAAAAAGCATTGCCGTTTTTAGAGTTTTCATGTAAACTCCTCCTTCGTAAGAAAACGAAATATATTTTTATAGCATACGCTATAACAGCCGAATCATACCAGTTCCCTGTTGATATTATTTTTAATATCACCGGACATGGGTCCCAGAACCGTGGAATTAATAGCGCCCGCCTTGGCCGCAAGTTTACCGGCATCCACGAGACTCATCCCTGCCGCAATGCCTGATACAAAGGCAGCGTCAAAGGAGTCTCCCGCCCCGGTGGGGTCAACGATAGGATATTTCTTTTCAATGGGGTAAATGGGAATCTCAATATCCGTTTCCCGGGTGATAATCCGGGATCCCCGTTTCCCTAATTTAATATGAATGATCTCCAAGTTGGAAAAACGCTCCAAAAGGAAAGCCGCCGCTTCCTCAAGACCGGTTCTTCCTTCAGAAAAAAGGGTCAGCTCATCAAGAGCCGGCAGAAAAACCGAGCAACATTCCATTACCTTACCGGTAATACTTATGATGCCCCGATCACGAAGCAGGCTGGGCCGTATATTCGGATCAAAGGAAATTTTAGCGCCGGCAGCACTGAAGTAGGAACAAGCGTGTTCGATTTCGGCCTTCACCCGATCGTTTATGGTGAGGGAACAGCCCATTACATGGAAAAAATCGGGAATATCCCCTGTTTCCGTAAAAGCAATATCAGCCGCAGGCGTGCCATCCAAATGGAAGATAAATTCCCGGTCCCCGGAACTATCATAGGCGACAAAGGCGACAGCGGTCGCCCCTGTATAGGCGACATGGACGGCGGACACATCAACGCCGTCGCCAGTCAGTCGCTTCAGCAACAGATCGCCGAATTTATCGTTCGCCACGCCTCCCCATATTTTGGCATGGTTCCCCAGTTGGGCGGCAGCAGATATGAAGATAGCCGGCGCACCGGAAGGAAAAGGCCCCTTGAAGAGATCCGGCGCATCAAGGGGTTTGTCTTTTTCGGTACGCATAATCTCAACCAGGAGCTCGCCCATCGTATATATTTTTGCCACTTTTTTCTCCATATTACTACAAATCTTTCGTTTTCTTACATTTTGCTTTATATTATTTGTAATATCTAAAATTTTAGTCATTCTTTTAAAGCATTAATTAATAATATTTCACTTTTTGTAAGTTGTCAACTGATTTTTTGCGCTTTATTCTTTGTTTTTTTTAATTTTTCTGATATTATAGTAATTATAGTATTTCATAGAGATTAATTGTAGCGGGTTAAAAGTATCTTATTGTTTTGTTTTGACATTAATATGAAATAATATGAAATATTTAATGTTAATTGAGGAGAAGTCATGGTAAATTATCTTAAAACAATGGTCCATAATTGGCATCGGGGAAAAGCCTGCGGCATCATGTCGGCCTGTACCGCAAGTGCTTTCTGTATCGAGGCGGTACTGCTCGCCGCACAAAAACGCGGTCTTCCGGCTTTGATCGAAGCAACCGCCAATCAGGTAAATCAATTCGGCGGCTATATCGATATGTGCCCCTCTGATTATTATGCTTTTGTCATGGAAATCGCCGAGAAAACCGGAATGTCCCCCGGCATGATAATTCTGGGTGGGGACCATCTTGGACCGCTCCCCTTCAAAACAGAGTCCTCCTCGGTGGCGATGCGAAAGGCGGAGGATCTGGTCCGACAATATGCCGCCGCCGGTTTTGGTAAGATCCATATTGATACCAGTATGCGCCTGGGCGATGATGATCCGCAAAAGCCGCTGCAAGACAGGGTCATCGCGGAACGGGCCGCCCGGCTTGCCGCCGCCGCTCTTGCCGGCTTTGAGGAACTGCGGAAGCGGAACCGTTTCGCGGAACTGCCGGTTTTTGTTATTGGTAGCGATGTTCCAATTCCCGGAGGCGCTCAAGAGGCCGAAACAAGCATAACCGTTACCACGGCGGAAGATCTGGAAAACACTATCGCCACTTTTAGAGAGGTCTTTGCGGAAACAGGCTTACAGGCAGTATGGGACAATATTATCGGCGTAGTGATACAGTCCGGCGCCGAATTCGGGGACAGCGAACTTTTTCCTTATGATCGGGAAAAAAACCGCAATTTGACCAGTAGCCTCAAACAGTACGGCAACATTGTCTTTGAGGGACACTCTACGGATTATCAAAGTTCCGGATGCCTCAGAAATATGGTGCGGGACGGTATCTGTATCCTCAAAGTCGGACCGGGTCTTACCTTTTATAAAAGGGAAGCCCTTTTTGCCCTCAGCGCCATTGAAAGAGAACTCCTCGGCGACAAAGGGGACCTATCCTTTTTTCCCGAAACGCTGGAACAGGTTATGCTGGAAAACCCCGCGGACTGGATCAAATATTACCAGGGCACGGAGGAAGAACAACGGTTGAAGCGGAAGTATAGTTATTCCGATCGGTCAAGGTATTATTTTAAGTATCCCCAGGTGATTAAAGCCATTGACAAGTTGATTGCCAACTTGTCGGAACTGACCATCCCTATAACGCTTTTGTCCCAATATATGCCGATTGAGGCGGTCAAAGTCAGGGAGGGCGTCATAGAAGGGAAACCTCATCAGCTCATTCTTTCGCGGATCACTGATTTGATAGACGAATATGCCTTCGCCACACTCCCCTGAGTAAGGAAGTCTCTACATGCCGTATCCCCGGTAACTCTTTCATCGCTGTATTATACGCTTCATATTTGCCTGCCAACCGCCGGGCAGCAATTTCCGTAATCCTTCAAAAGTATATAAGTTAACACCTATGGCGCCTGGCGCCTTTTTCGGGCCTGGGGTCTAACGTTCGGCCTTTTTTTCAAAATGGGAAAATTCCATGGTAAAGGTTGCCCGGCCCTGGCTTACCGACCGGAGGGCGGTCATAAACCCGAACATCTTGGACATGGGGGCCAGGGCTTTTACCCCGTCGATCTGGGCCTTGGAATGCATGCTTGATACCTGGCCGCCCCGCTGGGGCAGGGAGGCGGCGTAACAAGCCCGCGATTTCTTCCGGCGTTCCCGAAAACGCCGTCGTCCGCCATCCCGGTTACAATGATACGCTCGCTGTCGGATGTGATGTATTGGGTGGACATAATCGACCGCGCCTCTCTGACAAGTTCCCTGTTTTCAGCCGCTTTGGTATGCTCACGCTTGTTCAGGAGTGGCTTAAAAACGGCATGGATACGCCGGAGATGACCAAAGTGATCGCCAGACTTATGCGGGAGGCGCTGGGGGGATGAAGGGCCGGGTTGCCGGGATAGCGTTTTTTCGCCGGCCAAAGCAGCCATAAATGCTGCGTCAATCGCCGGCATAGTTAAATGGACGTGTTCAACAAGCAACCGGGTTGTTGAACACGTCCATTGTTCGACCCATGGCTTATACGGACACTCTTCAGTGCAGCATACAAAGCCTTGTTTTTTGCCACGCCCTTTACACGGCTGTCGGAGCTCTATGAAACCCGGCGGGCGGCCCGCATGGCGTTAAGAACGGCGATAAGGGCCACGCCTACATCGCCGAACACCGCTTCCCACATGGTAGCCATACCTAAGGCGCCCAGGATAAGGATAAGGCCCTTGACGGACAGGGCAAAGACGATGTTCTGCCAGACGATGGCTCGGGTCCTCCGGGCGATGCGGATTGCACCGGCAATTTTTGAGGGCTCGTCGGTCATCAGTACCACATCGGCGGCTTCGATGGCCGCATCAGAGCCAACGCCCCCCATGGCGATGCCCACATCGCTGCGGGCCAGCACCGGCGCATCGTTGATGCCGTCCCCCACGAAAAGCAGTTTCCCGGAACCGGATTTATGCCGTTCCATTTCTTCAAGGTATTCAACCTTTTGATGGGGCAGGAGTTCCGCATACACCGTATCAAGGCCGATCTGTTGGGCGATGCTTTCGCCCACGGCCTTACTGTCGCCGGTGAACATGGCGATCCGTTTTACCCCGATGCTTCGCAGTTCCTCAACCGCCCGTTTGCTGTCGGCCTTGAGTTCGTCGGAAATAAGGATATACCCCGCATACCCGCTGTTTACCGCCAGGTAAACAGCAGTTCCCGGTTCCTCTACGAGAGGAACCGGGATTGTTGCGCTTTCAAGGAGTTTGGCGTTTCCCGCCAGCACCCTGTTCTCCCCGATATGGACGGAGACGCCTTTCCCGGCGATTTCTTCATAGCCCCCTATCATCCTGGGGTCAAGCTCTTTTTTGTAGGCATTCCTGATTGAGAAAGCTATGGGGTGGTTGGAGGCGGATTCCGCATGGGCGGCGTAGTACAGCAGTGTTTCTTCGGTGAATTTCCCTGCCGGTACAATCCTGGTTACCCTGAACACCCCCCTGGTCAAGGTTCCGGTCTTGTCAAATACCACGGTGTCCACATTGGTAAGGGCTTCAAGGTAGTTGCTCCCTTTTATGAGGATGCCGTTTCTTGAAGCGCCGCCGATGCCGCCGAAGAAGCTCAAGGGTATGGAGATAACCAGGGCGCAGGGGCAGGAAACTACGAGGAATACCAGCGCCCGGCTCCCCCATTCGGCGAAGGTCGCTCCGGGGATAAGCAGGGGAGGGAGGAAGGCCAGCGCGGCGGCGGAGCATACCACCGCAGGGGTATAGTACCGGGCGAATTTGGTGATGAAGTTTTCCGTGACGGATTTTTTGCTCCCTGCGTTCTGCACGAGGTTAAGGATCTTTGAAACCGTGGATTCCCCAAAAACCGTGCTTACTTCGATGATGAGGAGTCCGCTCTTGTTGATGGAGCCTGAAAGAACGGCGCTGCCCTGTTCCACATCCCGGGGCAGGGATTCACCGGTGAGGGCGGAGGTGTCTAGTGTTGAAAATCCCTCCACCACCACGCCGTCCAGGGGGATTTTCTCACCGGGTTTTACCACGATACGATCCCCGATGCGAATCGTTTCCGGGGATACCCGTTCAAGGCCGGCCGCGGTTTTCAGGTTGGCGTAATCGGGCCTGATGTCCATGAGGGCGGATATGGATTTACGGGAGCGTCCCACCGCATAATCCTGAAAGGCTTCGCCTACACGGTAAAAGATCATCACCGCCGCGCCTTCGGGGTATTCGCCGATGGCAAAGGCTCCGATGGTGGCGATGCCCATTAAAAAATTTTCGTCGAATATTTCCCCTTTGGTAATATTCCTGACTGCCTTAATGAGCACTTCGCCGCCCACCAGGAGATAACTTGCCAGAAAGACGGCAAACCGCATAAGGGGCGGCACTGTAATGGACGGACTATAATCAAAGACCATGCCCAGGACAAAGAGGGCCATACCCAAGCCAAGGCGTATCCATCGGAACCAGTCTTGTACTGAAACCGGACGCTCCGGATCTTTCACCGCCGCGCTGTTCGGGAACATAACCATATCCCGCAGTTCCACCGAAGGTTCAAGCCGTTGGATGATTCCGCTGGTACGGACCATGATGTCGTCCCATCGCGTTGAGTCCCGCGTTTCGATGGTAAGTTTTTGCACGGAAAAATCGACCAGGGCCCGGCTGACTCCTTCCAGTGCGCCGATGTGCTTTTCAATTTTTGCCGCGCATTTGGGGCAGCAGAGCTTATCCAGAATATATTCCCGTTTTAATACCCCTTCCATGATGCCTCCTAACATGCCGTAACGATGATGTCTTCATCAACGCTCCGGACAATACCGGCGATGGCCCCTGGCAGGGAGCTTTCGTCTCCCTCGAATTCAAGGGAAAGCCGGGTGCTTTGAAAATCAACCGAGGTCTGTTTTACCCCCGGCAGCCGCTTTACCTGCTCGTCAATTTTAACCGCACAATTAGGGCAGCAGAGTCCTTCCAATAGATAAGTCTTTCTTGTCATAGCAAACACTCCGTAACAAACGTATAAATATTGAACAATTGATAACCTGTTCAACTATTTTCTCAAAAAAAATATCGCCCACCCTTTGCCAATCCTTACTCACAGATATGGACCAGCCCCTGATCGAAGATGGTTCCCACATGGTCATCTTCCAGGGAATAGTAGACCACCTTCCCCTCCCGGCGGTACTTCACGAGCCTGGTCTGTCTGAGGGTCCTAAGCTGATGGGAGATGGCGGATTTGCTCATACCCAAAAGGGCTGCAATGTCGCAGACGCACATTTCGGCCCGCAGCAGGGCGCAGAGGATTTTAACCCGGGTAGAATCGCTGAACACCTTAAAGAGATCTGCCAGATCCAACAATACTTCATCTTTGGGCATCTTTTCCCTGACCGCGGCGACCACTTCTTCGTGGATTACATTGCAATCAAGGCTTTCAATGTCCGTAAGGCCTTTTTCCATACGTCTCCTTGACAGTTGAATACATGAACATATATAAATATACAAGGGTTTATGATATATGTCAAAGGTTTTTTTGAATTTTTTGAGGCGGTTTCAAAACTTGAGATTTTGGAACCGCCCCGGGTTATCCCAAGATGAGTAACCTGTTTACCGCTTGAAAGGCATGGCCGCCAGAGATGACGGATGGGTACATAATTTTTGAAAAATTATGTACCCCCCTATTGACTATTATAAAGGGATTATGGAATAATAGCGTCGAGGAGAAGTCAATCATGGACAAATGAAGCATGTTGATATTAGAAAGATATCCGTAGAAATCATAATATTATCCAGCGTATGTGGAAATTTATATTTCTATGTTTTAAACAATGGTTGAGTCTGTTCTGAATCCTGTATCGCGCTGTATGGCCCGATAGGTTTTTCCAGATTCATCTTAGAAGAATTGGTAACTACATGAGGTTTTTGCAACATGTCCGATGTGAAAAGAGCCTCAAGATATATCTTTCATACCCGAAGGATGGGTACAAGAAGGAGTGATTTATATGAAAAAGCTATGGCTGCTATTACCTGTTTTTGTAGGCTTAGGCATTTTGAGCTGTTCTGATACTCCTGCGGTTAAGGCGCCGCAGAATGCCCCGGCAACGACAGAGCCGTCACATGAGGGGGATACTGAAGAGGCTCAAGGGGGGGTCTATATTGGCGTACTTTCCTTTGCTGCAGATGTACAGGATCTGACCGACGGTACCTTGATTTATCTGAACGATGACGGAAGAAACCAGCTCTTACAGTCCCTGTCCAAGTACAACCGGGCCGCTGGTGCAGGAACCGCCTTGTACTACGCGGTTCATCAGGCATTACGTAATCTCAATGCCCAGGAACCCTCATTTCCCCATAACCTCAGTTCGATTAATCTCATTACCTTTACCGATGGCCTGGATAACAATTCAACCAGCCTGGCCCTTCCCGTCATAGAAGATCAAAATTTCAGGGGTAAATCCACAGAGTCCTATGCATCATATATTAAACAACAAATTGCGGAACGGCGTATCGCGGATAAGCCGATTACCGCCTTTGCCGCAGGGGTACAAGGGAGTGATGTGGAGGATCAAGCGGCGTTTAGAGCGACCTTAGAGTCCCTGGCCAGTATCACCGGTACGAGTGCTACTAATTTCTATGAACTCAACGATTTTTCAGAACTGAATCAAAAATTTCAAGATATAGCGAATAACCTCACGATTATTAACCGGGATCTGACCTTCACCATTATTACCCCTTCTTATCAGCCGGGGACCAAGATCCGGATGACCTTTGATGTAGCAGAACCTACCCTGGAGGCCTTCTCCAAGTCTACCCGGTATGTAGAAGGTGAAGTAAGTATCAAGGATTTAACCTATGAATTGACCAATATTACCTATTCCGAAGGGGTTTCCTCTTCTTCTAAAGATCCCGTACCAGGCGTCCTGAATGGTACCGAGGTAAGCTATATCTTTAATGATTTTTTGGTATCCGATGCGAAATGGCAGCTTCACCAATGGATCCTCAGTCCTGGAACTACTACCTGGCAGCGTAACAGCGAATATACCATGGGAGATTCCTTAAAGATAGCGGTGGAAAAACGTTCATCGGTCATCTATCTGGTGCTTGATAACAGCCGGTCCCTGGTAGATACCGATGTGGCTTCCATACGGAGTGCAGTGGAAGGTTTTATTAACCTCTTATACCTGAAATTATACCCAGGTTCCACGGTTTCCCAAAGCACCCAACCCAATCAAAGTATCATAAATCTTCAAAACAATATCTGGCAGGAAGATGAAATCACCTCAAGCGAGTACCGCTATTACCGTTTCCATGCACAAGCAGGACAATCCTACCTCATTCGATGGAACGATTCCCTGGAAGGGGATGGCACGAAAACCGGAGATATCCTCGTCACCATATATCGGGAAGATCTTAACACATCACTGTACTTCGGCGTAGACTCAGGATTTAAGAATCCTCCCCGGATTGCCCTAACCGAGGATACGGATATTTTAATAGAAGTGCGGGGATATAGTGCTAACCGCGATAGAGGGAACTATGCTCTTATGTATATACACCAAGCGCCCAGTGGTTTCTAATCTGTTGCCGCCGTTCCGCTATTCCGGCCAGCTAAACCCATAACAATTCGACTGTGCAGGGGGTTTTGAGACCCCCTGCATTTTCTTATATACCTGGGTCACGGGCTGCCAGGGTACTACAGCCCTAGAAAAAAATCTTCTATAGGCTTTAAAGAATCCCCGCATCCCGAAAAGGCTTCTTAATAACCCCAGGGTAGTATGGCTTTATCGTAAACTACTATTCCTGTCAAGTCTCTCGCTGTATAAGAAAGGCGATAATGTACAAGATATACAGGTGGACAGGATAAAAGATATAGAAAAAGTATTTGCCCCCTCGTCCCCGTTGTCCGTTATATAACCACATAGGTACTATGGCGCTTACCATGAGCCACTGGGCATTCTTGGCGGTGAGAGATGAAAGGATGCCTATAAGCACTACGATCCCCATTTGGGCAAGCCGGTATTTTCGCAGGATATAAAACAACACTCCCATGAAAACCAGCGCGAATCCGCCCTCGACAATGAGCGGATTAGGGATGAAAAGCAGGAGCATAACCCAGAGCCAGGAGAGGAGTTCTTTTGAAATGACTGCCAGCATCCCAAGGCCGATGAACCAAGGGAGGATCATCCCTCCCAGGGCAAGCAGGATCTTCCCAGGTGTCCGGGCGGTAATGCCGGTACGGAGCAGATCGATCATCAGCATATAAAAGGTACTCATAAAGAGCGTGCCAAACATATTATTGATGAGCGCCACCGACTCAAGGGGCATGAAACGGGAAAGCCCCATAGATATGCCGGACATCAAGAAAGATCCCACGAGAAGCTGCAACATATACCTTTTTCTGTTCTGGGTATAGTAAAAGCCTTCAGCGCAGAGGAACATAAACAGGGTTGCCACCGGACGGCCAAGCCAACTAAACCAGGCCGGGACCCCTTGGGTATAGAATATCTGGTGCACATGGTCTATGACCATAAGCCCCAGGGCCAGGGCTTTAATAGCCGTACCGGAAAGGACATGATCTTTGCTTTGAAGCTTACGGAAGATCGCGGTTTTTGTATGTATCATGGATTACCAACTCATCTGGTTACTTGTTTCTCATACCCAAGAGGCTTTTTTTAAAATGTCAGATTTTGAAAAGGCCTCAAAAGCCCCTTTTACTCTCTGAGAGATAAAGATGCATCAAGACCCCTCGGATAAAACAGCATCGTATTTTTCTCAACTTTTTTACCACCACCCGGTTCTTCGATAGCCGATTAAAGAAGAAGCCTCTAAAAACCCAAAGAAATTCCTAGAGGCGTCTCTTCTCGTTCTGGCTATGAAACCGATTTCAAGACACCAAGCATCCTCTGGTGCACTTTACGCATCTTCCCATGATGATGCGGCGTTTTCTTGCAGTTCCGAATTTTTTACCTTTTTTGCCCGGGGCCTCCGAGGTTTTTTCTCGGTACTTTTCTCTACGGAAGCAGTTTTGGCGGTATTCCGCTTAGCAGCGGGTTTGTCTGCAACGGCCTTGCTTGCAACGGCCTTGATCGAGGGTTTTTTAGCCCGAGGTATCTGCTTTACGATTTCGGCTAATTCCGAATCTTGATCTAACTGGACCAGATCAAAGGCATTTTGTAATTCAATCCAGTACTGCGTGGTGGTATTGAAGTATTTTGATAAACGCCTGGCAATATGAAGGCTTATCTTTGCCTTGTTGCTGACTATCTGCCGGATCGCCGATACACTCATCTGAATGTCTTCTGCCAATTGGGTAGGGTTGATTTGGTACTCATCCAAGAGATCCCTTAATACATCTCCCGGTAGTAAGACTGCCGATTTTTTCATACATAAAACTCCTTGCAAGATTTCTTTGTATAGTCTATAACCAAACAGTATAACAGTAAAGATCATAGAACTCTTTATAATAATACTATCTTTTCAAGTATATTACTAGTCCTTTTTACATTTATTGAGGAAAAAATACTTGAACCAGTGAGGCTCTTTCAAAAATCGGTTAGTGCAGCCCTAGGGTCCGATGAAACCGGTTTCCAAGAAGCGGTCTAAAACCCGTCTTCTCACGTAAATCCAAGGCTGCTGTTTCAAAACCTCAAGGTTTGAAACAGCCTCGATGGTTTGGGCACTTTGTAATGCATTGTTTTTGAATCTGAGATACCGAAGTATCGGTGAACAGCTATGCTTCAATCCAAGCGTATGTGTGGCATTAGACTTGTGCGATAACCCGGTTGCTTATCTGCTAACCACAGGTTAGCTTGCAGGTCTTGCAATTTTTTGCCTTGGGGCTGCGAAATTGCTGTTTTGTGGTGGACTTTGGCGAACCTCCGGTTGTGCGAACCTCCGGTTCGCGGGCTGCAAACTTGCGTTTTTTAAAGGAGCCGCTTTCGAAACTTCAGCTTTGAAAGCGGCTCTAGAGAAAATATACCGTTTCAAGAAACACCGGCGCAGCATCTTTACAGTCGGGAGACCAGGGCATCCATCTGACCGGGGGTTAGCGGGAAGTAATGGGGGACCGGGCAGAAACCCGGGGCGGGGTAATGTTAAACCACAATGATAATGTCCTCATGAAACCACAATAGAAATGACCTCTTTGGTAGAATAGCGGCAGGAGGACAAGATGGCCGGGAAGTTACCGATGGGACAGAAGGAATTATTGAGAGGAAAAGTGATGGAATTGGTGAAACGAGAACAGATGACGATAGGGGCAGCGGCAAAAGAGCTGAAGGTGAGCTATCGGCAGGGACGGCGGATATATGCAGCCTATCAAGCGGCGGGGGACCTGCTGTCTTATCACGATGATAGATGATGCGACGAATATCCGGTATGCTCAGTTTTTTGAAGGGGAGACCACGGCGGGTGCGATGACGGTATTGTCTTACGGGATTCGGAAACTTCGTTTCCGCAGAACTACGGGATACCGCAGGCCCTGTATTGCGACCATTCGGACTTTCAGTCCGCGAATGCCTTTGTGCTGGTACGTGAACCAACCCATGCGGAGTTGCTGAAAGGGATCACCACACCGAAAAGCCATTTGGGGAGGGCCTGTGACAAGCTGGGGGTCGAGGGCATTCCCGCCAACAGTCCCCAAGCGAAGGGGCGGGTAGAACGGAATCATGGGCTGGATCAGGACCGGCTGGTATCGGACTAAAGTCCGCAGAGCTCAGGCTTGCCGGCATAGCAACGATTGAGGATGCGAACCGATTTCTTGCCGAGACGTATCTTCCTGCAATGAATGAGCAGTTTTCCCGTCCGGCTGCGGATAGTGCGGATGGTCATGTGCCGCTGGGAGCGGTTGACCTCAAAGACATGCTGTGTTTTGAACATGAGCGAACGGTGACGAACGATTATGCGGTCCGCTTCGAATGCCGTCTGTTTCAGAACCTCAAAACCAACAAGTCTTTGCCCCGGCCCCGGGACAAGGTTATCGTCCGAATAAGGCTGGACGGATCTCTGACCATCCTGTGGAAAAAAAACCTCTCCTCGTTGAGGCGTTATTGCTACCAAACAAGAGCCACTTGGATACCCATGCCGCATAAGGGGAGGTCATTTCTATTGTGGCTTGACAACCCGGGGCGGGGTAATTGACTAAAAAAATCATAATTATTAGAATTAATAATAGGGTATATTTATAGGAATTCTAGGATGTCCCTGGAATTAAATTTTACGTATATATTACTATATATCGGCATATCGGCAAGTAATATGTAAAGGAGCATCTATGGTGAAACGGCAGGTTTATATTGATTATAACGCGACTACCCCCCTCAAAGAGGAGGTCAAGGCCGCGATGATCCAAGATTTGGATATCTATGGAAATGCATCGAGTCTGCACCGCTCAGGAAGACTGGCCCATGCCCGGGTTGAAGAGGCAAGACGGGCGGTAGGGGAACTTCTGGGAGCTTCCCCGGAGACCATCATCTTTACCTCGGGAGGATCCGAATCAAATAACACGGTTTTCCAAACCATGCGACAACTCGCTTCAGGCCCGGATGGCCGCTTGCTATCCGAAGGCAGGACCGAGATCATCACTACCAGTATTGAGCACCCTTGTGTCCTTAATGCTGCGGCCTTCTTACAAACCTTGGGGTTTACGGTACGGTTCCTTCCGGTGGATCCTTATGGGAAGGTGCAGCTTGATGTCCTCAAAGGGGCCTTAAACGAGCGGACCTTGTTTGTTTCGGTGATGATGGCCAACAACGAAATCGGGACCATCCAGGATATTCGGGACATTACCACGCTCGTGAAAGCTGCCGGAGCCTGGATGCACACCGATGCAGTGCAGGCGGTGGGAAAGATACCGGTGAACGTGGTTGAACTGGGGGTGGATTACCTCACCCTGTCGGCTCATAAGATCTACGGTCCTAAAGGAGCAGGAGCCTTGTATGCCCGAAAAGGAGCGCCCCTCTTTCCCCTGATCCGGGGAGGTCATCAGGAAGACAGTATCCGGGCGGGGACCTACAACAACATCGGTATCCTCGGGTTGGGGAAAGCTGCCGGTTTTGCCCGAGGATCCGTGGAGCGTTACGGTAGAGACCTATCGTCCCTTCGAGCCCAGCTTCGGGATGGACTGCTTGCAAAGGTACCGAATATTACCATAAATGGCCATCCAAAGGATGTGCTTCCTAATACCCTGAATGTGTCCTTTCCCGGCGCAGAGGGAGAATCGATCCTCCTGTCCCTGGACATTATGGGTATTGAAGCATCCACCGGTTCTGCCTGCGCTTCAGGCAGCCTTGAGCCTTCCCATGTGCTCATGGCTATTGGTGCAGGGCCTGAGCTTGCCCACGGTTCGATACGGTTTAGTTTGGGCTGGGGAATCACTGCAGAGGATATTGCCTATATTATTGACACTGTGCCGCCCATCATTGAGCGGCTGCGATCCATGTCAACCCTCCAGTACCCAGACACCGCAGAGAAAGCTTCGGGCAGTGCAGTCTGCGCCGTATGAGTTCGATTTCGACCTATGAAGCATGTTTAGAGATGAGGCGTAGAAAACAGTTCTTCCCTGCCGTTTTTCATGATGCTTCATGAAAAACGGCTCGTTGAACTCACGGTACCGAGAGAATAAGGGAGCGCCAGGATCCAGGGGATTTGTTTCCCAGCATAGAGAGAGAGGAGAAGACCATGTCCGATTGGTTATATTCAGATACGGTGAAGGATCATTTCACCAATCCCCGGAATGTACTATTAGGGGATGAAGCGAGTTTTCCCGCCAATGCCCGAGGGCAGACGGGAAATATTAAATGCGGCGATCAGATGCTGATGCTCCTTAAAATCGAGGATGACCGCATCGCCGATGTGCGGTGGAAAACTTATGGCTGTGCCAGCGCCATTGCATCCACCAGTATGCTTTCCGAAACCATCAAGGGTATGCACATTAAAGATGCCTATACCATTCGACCGGAAGACTTGGTAGAAAAACTCGGCGGCCTGCCGGATTACAAGATCCACTGTTCGGTCTTAGGGGATAAAGCCCTGCGTTCTGCCATAGATGACTATCTTGCCAAGACCGGCAGGGCAGGACTCCTGCAAGAGGCGGCCACGGAAATTTGCCATTGCCTGGGGATCACCGATAAGGACATTGAAACGGCTTTTCATAAGGGGGCTCGTACCTGGGAAGCCTTGCAACAGGCCACCAAGATAGGGACTGGCTGCGGTACCTGTAAGGGAAATGCCCTGGAACTGCTCCATCAGTTTATCCATATATACGGAATGTAACATCCAAGGATACGGCTCAAACCCAGGCGTACCGGTGCAGGATCAGGGAGGGGCGCTCATGCTTGTACCGGACCTGGGGGTCCCGGGGTTTTCCCGGAAGCACCTGCCGGGGATCCGCCGGTAGCAGCCTATATAATGAAGCGTTACCGGGAAAAACCTGTCCTACGGCCGGTTTTTCCAAAACCTTTTTCAGATCTAAGCTTTTTAAAAAAGTCTATACATTTTATTTTTTGTTTTATCATAAAGAATCACCGCATGAATGGCGGGGTATTGAAGCTTTCTCCTTGAAAGCGTATCGTATGCGGGGGAACAAATCCCCCGCGCCCCCGGTTTTACGCCCCAAGGGGCGGGGTATTAAACCCACGGTAAGGGCGCCGTCGCGTTTCATGTGAGCGCGTGGATTGAAACAATAA
>JAIRNP010000183.1 GCA_031258005.1 Treponema sp. | reverse complement strand
TCGATTATCCGGGGCGTATCATTAGCATCGTAGAAAAGCCCTTCGCCGTTAATGTCGTCAATATCGACGATGCTCACCCCCAGTTCCTCAAGGCGCTTCTTCGTAAGGTTCCGGTACTTCAGCGCGTCTGGGGCGCTAAAGATACTCCGTCTGGTGGGCGCGTAGCCCAGCGTGATTTTATCCATGCTCTTTTCTCCGTATTCTAATAGCCATGTATTCTTTTCCCCTCCTACCTCAAGCTAAACTTGACCCACAGCCTCAGGAACGCAACTCATTGTGTGAAACTTGTGGGTCAATTTTAACTACTCAAGCCCTCGTTTTTTGGCAGTGCTTACTACCCGCTCGATAAAGGTGTCCCGGTCATCGGGCAGCAGAAAGCCCCTACTTACCGTCTCATCGGCGCTTTCCGTAATCAAGCGGCGGTAATGCTCAAGATTCCCATAGAGGAGTTTGAGTAATTCCCGGGTGAAGGGGTTTACCTTGCCGAACATGGGATTAACCCAGCCCTCCGCGGTTACACTGAAGCTGCTGTATTTTCCTGTGGGATAATCCAGCGCCGCCGTCCTGACGCCGCCCTTACAGTTGCCAAAGGCGTCGGTACAATTTTCTACATAATTACCGAAGGGGCCGGCAGATTCCCGGAAAACTATTTTGGTTTCAATCTTGGGCGCACGGGGGGCAGGAATCCCGTCCCGGACCCATTTGTAAAGATGATAAAAGGCCGCGTTGAAGATCACTTCGCAGGGATAATCCAGGGGATCTCCGTCCACGCCGTAATAGGCATTCTTGATGCCGATCCGATCCTGTTCCGCCAGGCCATCTTGGCCATAATAATCCAGCAGATTGTATTTGGTGTCGTGGCTGGAACCAGCAATCTGATAGGTCCGAAACTTGAACAGGGGCTCATCGAAGTCTCCGTACCAGTTGACCATGCGGTTTTCGCTTTCCGTGTTGACAGCGATCACTGGCTCCCGGGTGCCCATCATGCTCCCTGCCGGAATTTTATCCCCGCCGAACATATTGAGGTCCCCTTCGTAGGCGTTAATCGGCGCGGCGCCGGCACCGCTTCCGGCGGAGAGGTATCCATCGAAAAGAGGGGAACCTAACGAGTAAAAACTTTTCAGCATCCGGGCAATATAAGCGCCAGATTGGGACCAGCCGGTAAGATACAAGTACCGGTTCTGGTAGTCCCGGACCGGATTCTCCGATGAATCGGAACGGAGCAGCTCCACCAAATCAATAAGCATATCCCAAAAGAGGCCGCTTTCAAATTGGGGGAGAAACCGGAAGAGCCCAGTTGACGGCACGCCGGGGGGAACTTCCCGATCCGGCAGGGGGTTGGCCCAGTTAACCGGCCCGTAGCGCTTGGGGTCGAATCTCAGCAGCGATTCTACCACATGCCCCTTGCTGGTAATGCCGACGTAGATGTCGCCATTTCTCATAAAGAACGGC
Organism: Treponema sp.; assembly: GCA_031258005.1. Taxonomy (GTDB): domain Bacteria; phylum Spirochaetota; class Spirochaetia; order Treponematales; family Breznakiellaceae; genus JAIRLU01. Next base: position 5,533 of record JAIRNP010000183.1, on the reverse strand, counting down.
CATGAATTTACCCACATACGGTCAATGTCGATATTTGCCGTTGAATTGAGTATCTCGATTACCACGTTTCCACTGAATTTTGAAATGTCCCCAGGCCGCCTGACGATAAGCCGCGTGGTGTAGGGTGCGCCTGAGAAAATGGGCTCCGGTTTTCCTCCGTCCTTTTCGGTGTAAACATGGGCTTCGCCGCTCATAAAGTATTCGTCTTCCAGCCAGCCCGCTTCTTTGAAGCCGCAGGTCTTTACCGCCGCGCCAAATGGCCGGGAATTTTCCGTTACCGGTACATAGGTTAATCGTTTAAGCATGGGAACCTTCCGAGACTTCACTTACAACGAGAAGCCAATCTTTAGCGTCCGGGGTTCGAGGAATTTCCCATTCGCCTCTTCGGGGAATTACCGGCTCCTCAATGGGCAGGTATTTGTTTTCCCGGGGGTTAAACCATTTCGCTTGGTAGGGGCGGTTTTTAAGGTATTTTATAGAAGCGCCTATGGTTCTGGTTTGGGCGGTAAAATAGAGTACCACCAGGCTCATATCTTCAGCAGCCATGATGTAGGGGTTGAACATTCCGAACAGGGCCTCGTCGCTAAAAGGCAGTTTGGAATTGAGGCATCCCATAAAGGGCCGGAATTTTTCAAAACCCAGGGCCTCATAAAACGCCCGCATATAACCCATCTGGGCCGCACCCGGCCCATCGACCGCCTCATGCCAGGTTATACCGTGAGGGTTAAAAGGATTGAAGAGGACTGCTTCTTTGGGCTTTTCCCAGACCGTGTCCCATATCCCTTGAGCGCCGTAGGTAAAACCGCAACCCCCGGTTTGGATCGACATATAGGCGACCCGGCGTACCATATCGGCGTCGGCGACGCGCCCCCCGTTTTCCTCCAGGGTAAACACAAATTCATAAAGTGCTTCCCCTTCGATAAAGGGTTTGCCGGGAAACTGTTTCCGGTGGTCCCGGTAGTGCTTCCCGCTTATGGGATAGTCGCCATGCCCTGCCTGGTTGAGGGTAAAGTCAAACCATGGCTCGTTTTGGTAATAATCCGCAAATGGCCTTTCGTTGGTATAATGAGCGGTCCGTAAGTGCTTGTAACCGTCCAGTTCTTGTACCAGTAGGGCCACTTCCCGCCATCCGTCTATGCAGGCTCGGCGTTCCATGCTGTTGTATCCCGCCACTTCGCCGGCCAGGGTCCATACCATCGGAAGCGCACCGTACCGGGCGATAATATAGCGGGCTAAATTTTTCTGGAGTTCCAGCTTGCCCAGTACCGATCCGCCCCAGGCAAAACCCAGAGCGTTTACCATTCCCGCATCGGCTAGGTACGACATCCGCTTATCAACTTCGGTTTGATAAAAATCCACGTCCGGTAAAAGACCTTCCTTTCCATCAACCCAAAAATGGGTGGAACCCATAAAGCCGCCTTCTGAGCGGAGGTTAGTCTGGTATACGTTGAATCCTTGTTCCCGGCGTTTATCCACCATCCCCTTAAACATACTTTTCATGTCTGGATGGTTGGACTCGTTCCATTTTTCACCGGCGATAAACCCCCAATGGGTATCACCCAGCCAGAAGAAGGGCGTATCGTCATCGTAGGCGATATACTTCCCCTGCCCACCGATTTTAAGAAACCCGCGCCGGTATATAGGCAGGTCCCCGGTATAGGCGATACATTCCACAATGCCCGTTTTGCCGTTAAGCCCGGTATTTTCCGGCGCGGCAAGAACGTATGTCCATCCGCCGGTTTCCGTGGGGGCGAAAGAAACCTTGTAACTATTGCCCCCGTCCCAATAGGCTTCTCGGGTTATTTTCCTTCCCGAGGGCCCGGTAAACTCAGCACTAATACGCCGGTCCAGAAAGGGGTTATCCACTTGTCCCCCGGCAGTAAATTCCAAAATACCCGCCCGCCATTTTTCAAGTCGTAAATTCATACAATCCTCCATAATATGTGTCATCTGCGCCTATCCCTTTATTGCGCCCATAGTAATGCTTTTTACAAAGTATTTTTGGAAGAACGGATAGATCGCCAATATGGGAACTACCGCGATGGCGGCAATGGCCATGCGGATAGACGCCGAGGGCAACTGTATATTCATCCGCTGTCCCGCCTCGTTATTCGCCAGATACTGGACGTTGGTAAGAATAGCGTTGAGCAGTACTTGTAAGCTGTACAAGGAATCATTGGTTATATAGATGAGTCCGTTGTACCAGTCGTTCCAGAATCCAAGTCCGTTGAGCAGTCCGATGGTAGCCAGTATGGGGGTTGATATGGGAACCACAATACGGAACAAAATAGCGTATTCCCCAGCCCCGTCTATACGGCCCGCCTCTATCATTTCCCCGGGCAGGCTCGAGATAAAGTAGCTCCTTATCAGAAGTACATTAAAGGCGCCTAATAATTTTCCCGGAATTATGTAAGACCAGATGGTGTTTTTAAGATGAAAATACTGGGTGTACATGATGTATGTCGGTACCAGGCCGCCGTTAAAAAGCATGGAAAATACCAGCAGGAACATTACCAAACCCTTGCCCGGAAGATACCGCATGGAAATGGGGTAAGCGATAAGCAGGGTTATTAAGAGGGATATGGAAGTCCCGGCGACGGTGGTAAAAACCGTTATCCCATAGGCCCGGATTATTGATCCCCCCTGATGATACAGGTACTTGTAAGCGTCAAGGCTAAAGACCTTGGGGAATAGCTGGTATCCATCCCGGATAAGGGTATCCTCGCTAGTAACCGACGCCATTATCAGGATGACAAAGGGGATAACACAGGCGGCGGAAGCCAAAATCAATATGATATGCGAAAAGCCCAGTATGGATTTTTCCTGTCCTGAAAGCATAGAATCTCCTTAAAACAATGAGCTTGAAGGCTCGATCTTACGGACCAAAGCATTGGCCCCCAGAATACAGACAAATCCGACCAAGGACTGATAAAAGCCTGCGGCAGAGGACATACTTATATCGCCCAAGGTCATAAGAGCCCGGTACACATAGGTGTCGATGGTAGTCGTAACATCGTATAAAGCGCCCTGGCGCATGGGAACCTGGTAGAAAAGCCCGAAGTCCGAGTAGAACATACGCCCCACCGCCAAGAGGGTTAAGATAATGATGGTAGGCTTGAGGAGGGGCAAGGTTATGTTCCAGAGCTGGCAGAATTTTCCCGCCCCATCAATGTAGGATGCCTCGTAATAATCCTTGGGGATTCCCACCAGGGCCGAAAGGTAGATGACGCACTGGAACCCAAAGCCCTTCCATGTGCTTACGATAACCAGGATCAATGGCCAAAACCTTTTTTCCTGGTACCACATGATCTCTTCCCTGCCGAGTGGCGCGAGAATCGAATTGTTGATAAGACCCGTATCCATGGCGAGGAAGGCGTAAACCAGGTAGCTTACAATTACCATGGATATGAGGTGGGGCAGGAGGATCAAATTCTGATAAACGCTTTTGGCAAAGCGTCCCCTAATCTCGTTCAAAAGAAGAGCAAACAGAATGGCAACCATCGTGTGAATCACAATAAAAAGAAGGTTATACAGGATCGTGTTCCGGGTCATTACGAAAGCGTCCGGGGTGAGAAAAAGAAACTTAAAATTTTCAAATCCTACCCAGGGGCTCTTCAAAATGCCCAGCCTAAAGTTAAGCCGCTTAAAAGCGATTACCAGCCCAAACATGGGGATGTAATTGTTAATAATCAAGTACAGCAAGCCGGGAATCATCATGGAATAAAGCGGCCAAAAGCGTATAAGTCCTTTGCGTTTAGGAACTAAAACGCCGGAGTTTGACATAACTTAATCCTCCTGCCCTTTATAGGGCAACATATAGAGTTGTTCGGAAACCTCAGTTTCCGAACAACAACTTAACAAATAGTCCGCTACCTATTTGTTGTTCGCAGACCGCCAAGCATCAAGCTGCCGCTGCTTTTCCACGATCACATCGTTAAGGCCCGCCGCTTTTAGTTTGGCGTTAAACTCGTCCAGCACCGAAAGATCCAGGCTGCCTGTCGTAAAGCCCATGGAGTACTCCTCCACCACGGCGGTTAACGCGGAAATCTGGGCCTGAACACGGGAAGTGTCGAAGAAGAAACCCATGGCAGGGGATATTTTCGCGCCCGCATTAAACGCCCGCAAGGTATCGTAGTAGTTGGGAGGATGCCCTTCCCAGATATGGGACAAGAACTGATTCCCCAGCTGCCAGGTCATGTTGAGCATATAGGGTGAGTTTACCGCAGTCATTCCCGGCGGATAGGTAATGGTCCCATCGGGTTTTTTAACATAATGGGTTCCCTCAATACCCCAATTGATAAGGTTTATGAGAACCGGGTCGGAGAATAACAGGTTCATAAGCTGCATAGCCTTATCCGGGTGTTTTGAGTTCAGCGGGATAGCCCACATGACCGTCTGGACGTTAGAGGTGGCGGTAAATGCCTGGTGGAAATCTACCATAATCAATTCATGGGCGGCAGTTACCGCATCCTCAATTTCGACCCCGGGTTTTCCGTAGGTAAAATACGCGCAGCCGGTATTCGCCCGTACCTGCATAAGGTTGTTTTCCGTTACCGTTGCGGCGTCCCGGCGGATATACCCGGCCTGGTACCAGGAACGGACCAGTGCGGCAAGGTCCCGGTATTCCTTGCTTTCATACAAGTTCACCACCCGGTAGTTGTCCCCTATGAGGACCCCCAAGTCGTTACCCAGGGTGTCATGCTGAAGGGGAATGGTAAGCGAATTGGGAATAAAGGGGTAAAAGTCGGGCTCGTTTTGTTTGATCAGGGCCAGAATGGGCGTAATATCATGTATGGTTTTTACCTTGCTCAAATCTATGTTGTATTTATCCACATATTCCTTGGTAATCACGAAACCGAAGTTGGCAGCCTGATCCTTCAGGGAGGGAACGCCGTAAATTTCCCCGTTAATCTTTCCTACCGAAAGATAGGTTTGGCCAACTTCCCTTTCTAGTTCCCCACCATACTGTTTTATCAGATCTTCCAGGGGTATTATCTGCCCCCGCTGGTAGGCAGAGTTTAATTCTCCGCCTCCCCAGAGAGTGAACAGATCCAAAGGTTCATTGGGGGAAGACAGGGTTAAGGTCTGTTTTTGGGTCCGCTCGGCAATACCTACAGGCTGGAGTTTAACCCGCAGTCCCTTGGTGGCCAGATACTCGTTTATGGCCGCCTCCACCTTGGGCGTATCTGCGGGGGTCATGCCCCAGGTGATATAGGACCACACCAGTTCGGTAGGGGTTACTCCTCCACTCTGACCGCCTGCCCATAGAGAACCCAATACAGTAAAGAACAGTACGGGAACCACGCCAAATCTTCGTTTCATTTTCATTTGCTTTCTCCTTATGGATAAACTTGTTGCTTTTACTATACATTGCTTTTGAATGTTTGTCAATAGGAAAGTTAAAAATTTTTGACTACTTGCTTTTTATCTTTGTTTGTAGTAGAATGAATGTAAAGGATTGAAAAATGAATCTTCAAAACAAAGCAAACGAAATCAGGCGAATGATTCTGCGTATGATCACCCGCGCAAAGGG
>JAIRNP010000154.1 GCA_031258005.1 Treponema sp. | reverse complement strand
GGTAACTCCTCCATCATAAAGGGTATTGCCGTTTTTTTATAGGCACAGAAGGGACGGCTAGCCGTCCCTTCTGTGCCTACAGGGGCCAGGGGTGTTGCATTTCAAGATTGAACGCGGGGGGAACTTGAACAGCGTTGTTTTCGTCAATGTCTGGGCACTCAAATCAACGCTGTACACGTTTCCGGCATCGGTACCGGCTTTTTGATAGAAGTACGCCGTTGCCGGGTTATCCGGGTCAAAGCAGAGGGCCTGTACGTTTCCGCTATTGTTCCCGTTTACATCAACTTCTCCAACCGCTGTCGGGGCGCTTGTACCGTTCCACTTCCACACCTTGACTTTTCCGGTATTACTCTTGGACTCCAGCACATAGGAGCCGTTATCCTTGAACCAGTGGTTTCCCGTGGTATCAGCAGAATCATCAACCTTGGTAACGGCAAGGGTATCGCCGCTGGCGTCAATTTTGAATGCGGCGGTTCCCGTGTTTCCCCCCAGGATGATGTAATCGCCGTTCACCACAGCGCCCATCAACGTACCAACCCCAAGAACGGTATTAGCAGTCCCTCTAGCGCCGTTAGTCCCCTCGTCAAACGCCTTTGTATGGGAGGCCCCTTTGCTTCCGGCTATGTCGTACACGCTGATATACTGCTGGGCTCCGCCGCTGGCAAAAAAACCGTCGTCTTCCGTCAGAACCACCGCGTATTTATCCGTCAGGGACAGACTGGGATCACGGTGGTGCAGGGGTTCCACGATACGACCTTCGGCAGCAGGCGGGGCTAAGGGCCAGGTTTTTAACAAGTTTAGGGAAGTGGCATCGTATATTTTGGTATACGACCCGGCAAAAGCCTCGTACCCTTGCTCTACCGCCTGGATAAGGCCGATTTTGCTGCCGTTTGCAGAGGCAGTGATAACCGCCACGTTACCCCCGATGTCCTGGCTGATTTTTTTATCGGGTGTATTTAAGTCCACCTTGTTCAGCTTATAGCTGGTCCCGGTCCGTTCCCCCACATAGGCCATGGTGTGGGAATCAACCCGCACAATACTTGCACTGGAAAGGGCGTCTACTACGGGAAAGAACGCCTCAGTTTCTGCAAGGCTGGGTTGGTTATTAGTACCCCCCCGTTATCGTCCGTGGGGCAGCCGGCAAGCAAAAATACCCCGCATACCAGCGGCAGGGTATATCCTACGATTTTTGATACCATAAGTACCTCATTAGTTATCTTATATTAACATTGTATATAGTGCCTTACTTTAAGGAATATGTCAATAGAAAATCATATAAAAAAGAGCTTTTCCCAAAACGCGAAGTGCCTTCGGGTTAGTTTTGGGAAAAGCCCTCGAAAAAGCAGGCTAATCGGGCTAAAGTCCAGCCCGCTTTTTCATATAATTCGTGAAAATGAACGTTCCTTCGCGGACCCTTAGTATGCCATCGCACCTCACGGTAGGTATGGCATATCTATGATGAGCCCGGTATCGGAATGCGCTCCATGAAAAGGACCTACCAGGGCCCGCAGCAATACCCGGAGAATAGGGTACAATTTACAACTGAGCAACTATTAAGGTGGAAAGACCCGTACCGGCAGCTATTTGCTCCACCGGAAGCCCCAGGGCTTTGAACCTTCGGGCGCTTTCCAGCTTTTCGTGATAAGCTTTTTCCCGTTCTTCCTGCCTACCTTCTTCTCTGCCTTCCTCCCAGGCCTCCTCTTGCCAGATTTCCTTGGCCTCGTCCCAATTCCATTCCCGTGATAACATGTTCCTTACCTCCGTACTATGAGCGGTTAGAAACGCGCTGAGAATCTGATGATCGATACAGTAGTGTATCGCCGTCTTCAGCGCTTCTTCTTTCCCCTGAGTTTTCCGGTTTTCCCGAATTTTTTCAATGAATGTACTGTATTCCTTGAGTTTTACACACCGCCGCAGAATATCCTCGTTATGCCCTTGGTTGATGTTGTATACCTTAACCATGAGTTCAAGGTGGGAAAACACCCTACCCTTGAGGTCTCCCAAGTCCTCAAAGGCATCAGAAAGTCTCAGGATCTGCTGATCCGGATAGGGCTTCGTTCCGTTATACAGCACAATAAGCACGGGATATGGTATCATGATGAGCTTTTCCCGGTACAAACTGCCCTTTACCTCCTGCTCAATGATCTTTTCATAGACCCGGGCTATATACAACAGTATCCTCAACGGCATATTAGGGTTGATACTTGACTGGTGTTCTATCAAAATCACCAGCTTGTTGCCCAGGGTAAAAGAAATATCATCTCTTTACGGTTTGTTTAAAGAGTAAGTCCCCAGGCTCCTACCTTCGCCTCAAAGACTTTAAGGATCTGCGGGCGGACTGCTTCAATGGTCCCAGGGATGCTGCATCCCGCGGCATTTTTATGTCCCCCTCCCCCAAATTGAGCGGCAATTTCCGCGACGTTCACCCTATCCCGAGAACGTAGTCCCACGGTACAGTTTTCCGGAGTTTCTTGTCGGATGATCACGATAGCTTCTACCCCCTTTACCGTCTGGAGCAGCTGATACAAGGTATCCGAATCCCTGCCCTCCAAACCGAAACACTGGGTTTCTTCATAGGTTTCAGTAGTGAGTAGGAGGCTTCCCTCAAAGTAGGCTTGTACCTGGGAAAGCATAATTCCCATAAGGATCCGGGAATTCAGACTTTTCCCCCCGTAGATGTGTTGAAATGCCTGTTTAGGACTGGCGCCTCTATGAATCAGTCGGGCAGCGTATTCAAAGGTTTCCGCTCCCTGCTCATCAATATGACGGAAGAAGCCCGTGTCAGTACACAGCCCAAAGAGGAGCAGTTCCGCTTCTTCTTTGGTGGGGCTCAACCCCAAAGCTTCAATGATCCCCAAGATCATAAAGGTTACTGACGGCGCAGTAGGATCAATATAGAGGACCCCTTCTGATGCTCCTTCGGCATAGTCTCCTGAGACATGATGATCGATAACTGCCCAAGGAAGCCCTTCCAAGGCAGAGGCCAGATCCCCGGTACGGTAAGGAGCCGAACAATCCATCACGAGGACCCAGGCCCCTTCCCGTTCTTGCGCACTGATGTGCAGGGTACAGCGCTCCTTATAGGGTAGTACTTCGGACCGCTTAAAAGGGCCTGCAGAACAGGGAATAGCCTCTTTTCCAAGCCTCCGTAATACACTGCTTAGGGCAAGCTGACTGCCTATACAATCGCCGTCAGGCTCTTTATGTCCTACTACCAGAAATTTCTTTCCTTTTTTAATAAAATCGAGCAGTCCCTGGGGAACAGGTACTGGATTTGCCATAGGTATTTCCTCTTTATTGAGGCTGTTTTAAAATAGAAACAACCTCTTTTATAATTCTAATATACGGGTATGGAGGAAGCATATAAAAGGCGCCCCGTGCAGGATCCTACCGGTTGATCTCCCCGATAACATAGGAAGTTGCTGCGGCATTGGAAGCCTGTCGCCCTCCAATACTGCTATTCGGGAACTGCCCCTTCAACAGGTGAGCAATGTAAACTGGCGGTCTTTCCCGGAGATGTACGGCTTTCCCTGCCTAATATAGACATCAATCTCGGTTCTTAGACCGAAGTCCGAAAAATAAATCCCCGGTTCCAAAGAAAAACAGGAGCCCTCCAGGATCAGCCGGGAATCGGGAAACTCCACCGAATCCATATTGACCCCATAGCCGTGACATTCCGTATCTATACCGTGGCCGGTACGGTGTTTAATGGCTCTCTGGTATCCCAAACCAGTCAAGATATCCCTGGTCTTGGTATCCACCATGGCCCCTGATACGGGCCTCCCCGCTGCAAGTTCCGCTGCAATAAACCGATACGCCCCTTCCCGGGCCTCCACCAGATCGGTAAAGGCCTGTTTAACCCTTTCCCGAGCAGAAGTCCCAAAGATCCCTACCCAAGAAATATCGGCGTATATCCCTTTTGGGCCGCTTTCCTTGGCCCATAGGTCAAACTGCACCACATCTCCTGCCTGAAGGGGAGCCCCAGGCCCGCAAAAATCATAATGAGGGTTTCCTGAATGTACCCCTGTCGCAACGAGGGGTGGATGATCGGTTACGAGTTTCCGCTTGCGGAACTCTTCCAACATGAGACTTCGGAGTTCCCCTTCGGTGATGGTCCGATGATGGGTATAGGCATCCTGCACCGCTTCCCAGGCAATGGTTACGATGTCATACAGAGCCTTTGCCGCCTGTTCATGAACCTGTATACCCTGCGTATCCAGGGTCCCTTTAAACCGTTGGATCAAACCTGCCGCGGAAACCAAGGTTATACCGGCTTTTTCAAACAACCTTGCGGTTCCCGCATCAAGATACGAAATAGCCGGGAGGGTTTCAGAAAAATGGGCCCCCCAACACGTATGCCGTAGAGGACCTAGGGCAGTAATCAGATCATCCCGGTCAAGATATACCTGGGTACTACCCGGAAGATCCGCAAGCAGCCCTGCTTCAATGGCATGGACTATCTTTACCGGCTTCCCCTGGGCAGGAACCGCGTATACCCATAACCGGGAATTGGTTGTTTCCGGCGTAATATGCAAAATTGCATCAGAAAGTTTATCCCGATGATGAAAGTTAGAAAAAATCCACCCTTCCAGCCCTTCGATACGAATAGCTTCTTGGATACTGTGTAATTCTTCAGGGCTCATTAATAGGTGAGCTTTATAGTCTCCACGCCTTCAAATCGATCGTCAATATTGACGGTTAAAGGAATACCACCCCAGCTCTCATGGCTCCGTTCACGGCGTATATAGAGACGGACATGGCTGAATTCCCCCTCTTTGTAATATACCGTCAGATAAGGCCATGATTTTCCAGGACCTAAGAGGATAACCTCTCCTTTAGGCGGGGCTGCATCTGCAGCTCGCGGACCATCTTGAAACCATTCAATGGGCAGATACAAATGATCCACGCCCTGAACGAGAACACCCGTCCGATAGGCTACAACATACCCTTTTTTATACGCATAAACCCGTTCGATAGGAACATTAACGTAATAGTAAGGGGGTTCACCACCACCGGACTCATCCTGCGCCAGGATCGGCATAACCGTTACCACGGCAATACAGAAAACAACACTGAGAAAAATCTGTTTCAAACTAAACCTCCATTTAAGTAGTAATAACGAAGGATACGAAGATACCTTCTTTATATCTATTTATTTATAGCATGTCTTTTTGTAGGGTACAAGAGTAAGAAATAAAAATTTTCGTAAGGAGGGGTACAATTACCCTATCAAGCCGTTGTATCCGTTCAGAACCTGGTAAGCGCTGCCGTTCTCGGCTGAGCAATTCCAGCACTTCTCCCAGATTCGGAGGCAAAGCCGCGTCTAGGTGTTCACGGAGCCGTGCGGAGAATCGAGGACAAAAACCAGCAGTAGAAATACCTGCGACCAGCTCGCCCCGTCGTACCAAGGCAGGGAAAAAAAAGGTGCATTTTTCAGGATCATCTACCACATTTACCGGGATTCCCGCAGCCCGGGCATCCTGGGCTACCAGGTTATTCAGTTCCTTCTTATCAGTGGCTGCAATAACTACCGCAGCCCCTGCGATATCCTCCGGGCTCCTATAAGGACGAGAGAACAGGGTGAGTGAAAGGGCTTTAAGGGGCTCTGAGGGTTTAGGATCTACCACCCGAAGCGTAGCGCCAAAATCGAGGAGGGATCGGGCTTTTCGCACCGCTACGGTCCCGCCGCCTACGATAAGGCAGTCCTTTCCCGCAAGATCAACAAACAGAGGAAAATAGGGCACTTTATACCTGCACTACTTCTTCTGATACGGCACCCTTCCGAATCAGAAAACTTTTCAAAACCGGTTCCCCTGTTTGCAGTGAAATAATCACGTAACTCAAGGTCGGGTCAAAGGCGAGGCGAAGGTCTTCTTCCGAGGGACGGGCAGGACTCGCGGGGTGGCTGTGGAAGTTTCCCAGCAGGACCAAACCGTTTTTGCGGAGGTCTGCCACTGCCTTGAACTGTTCCTCCGGGGCCATGGAAAAATGCTCCGGACTTTGGTCGAGGTTATTGAGACAGTACACCTTCTTGATCACCTTTTCGTCCCCCTGCACTTCCCCGGCCAAGAGGCCGCAGGCTTCGTTGGGAAGCCCTTGTCGGGCATGGGCTACTATAGCTGCCCGATGCTCAGGAGAAAGCTTCACCATAAGGAACCGCCTCCCATAAAATAGAGGAATTCCACTACGGCCCCTTCTTTTACCAAGGTCTTGTCAAAATCCGCCCGGAGTATCATCTCATCGTTGAGCTGGACGCTCACATATTCCGGCATCTCCACCTGTACTTCAGTAAGCAATTGCGTTACAGAAAGCTCACCGGCAAGTTCAAGGGCTTTTCCATTTGCAGTAATACACATCGACATGTTCGTCATAACCTCGATACAAGTACATTTTTTCTCATTAAGCGGCTTTTTCAGAACCAATCAGGTGTAAAAAAATCTCTTACTACTAACCGTTACCATTTTCCTCAAGTTTTGACAAGCCCCTGATCATTGATGCTCCATAAACCCAAGGCGGCTTAGTAGCGGGTATAGGCTTCATTATACACCTTCCTGATCCGTTGTTAAGGAACGGGACAACACTTCCACCAATAAAAGCGCTTCTGCTCTCGTCAACGTGATGCCTTTCCCCATCTTCTGATGACCCGGAGCCCAGTCACGAATATCGAACTTGGGGGTTCGGCCATTCCAGGAGACCAGGTTGATTTCTTTTTTCCAGCCCCCTTTGTCTTCTCCAAGAACACCGTAGTGTTTAAGTATATCATAGGTAATATCCGGCATATAACTCTCCTTATTAATACATAATACGCCATTAGAGATACCCTATCGAGGCTTTTCCAAAATATCAAAGGGTGAAACCGCCTCAGCTATAATGAGGCAGCTATGGTCAAGATGTCATACGGATCATCTCCCAAACGGCGGTGCTGAAGGGCCTCCAAAATATGGATCGGCAGGATCCGTTCCGTCCCCTCCAAGTCGGCAATAGTTCGGGCAACCCGCAATACCCCATGAAAGGCCCTTCCTGAAAGCCCGAGTCTCGTACTGCCTATTCGGAACGCCCCTTCGGCTTCAGCGGTTAATACACAGTACCGTTCGATCATCCCCGGAGTCATCCGACTGTTACGGCGTATTGCGGTGTTCTTGAACCGTTCCTGTTGTATGGTTACCGCTCTGATGACCCGCTGACGGATTTCTTCGCTGGTCTCTTCTCCACGTTGCCGTAAAGCCTGGATCTTCGGAGTATGGACTCCTACCCGAAGTTCCATCCGGTCCAGTAGGGCTGCCCCCAACTTGCGCCAATACCGGCGAATCTCTTCAGGGCTGCAGAAGCAGCTTATCTCGGTTCCCGGCGAAGCGGTCCCAGTCTCCACAGCAGGAATGTGCATCCCCAGCCTGCCACAAGGACAGGGATTGGCTGCCAAAAGAAGCTGAAAATCCGCAGGAAGCCGTACCGGTCCTTCTGCCCGGGAAATACTTATCACCCGATCTTCGAGGGGCTCCCGCAGGGATTGGAGCACATTGGTCCGAAATTCAGGGGCTTCATCCAGAAACAACACCCCCCAATGGGCGAGGCTGATCTCGCCAGGCCGTACGGTCTTACCGCCTCCCAGAATACCCTCCGCGCTCGCCGAATGGTGCGGCGAGCGGAAGGGTGGCTGGGTGATAAGCCCCTCAAGCTCCGAGGAAAGCTCCTTGGCTAATTGCCCGGCCAGGCTATAGAGCCGAGTTACCTCCACCGCCTCATCGGTGTTCAGGGGCGCCATGATCGAAGGCATACACCGGGCAAGCATGGTTTTCCCTGCCCCAGGGGGGCCAAAGACCAGCAGGTTATGCCCTCCTGCAGCGGCAATTTCCAAGGCCCGCTTATACTGTCCTTGACCCCGGACGTCTGCAAAATCTCCTCCTAGGGCTCCTGCATCTTTTTCTAAGATCCTTGCCTCCCCTCCGGACGGGGGAAGGGAGGCTTCTTCAAAGGCCGGTAAAGAACCGGTTTCCGCCCGGATCCGCAGGGCATGAACCGCTTCACCTAAGGTAGCAGCCCCGGAGAAACGGTCCGCGGCGAGGATGGCCGCTTCCCGGGCATTGTCTGCGGGGACGATGAATTCCCGAATTCCTGCTTTCAAACCCGCTACGGTGGCGGCAAGCACCCCCCGAACCGGCCGCAACCTGCCTGAAAGCTCCAGTTCTCCCATCACCATGAGATTATCTGGAACCGGGACCATCTTCGCGGCCGCCATCACCGCGAGCGCTATGGGGAGGTCTAAATAGGTACCGTCTTTCCGTACCCCTGCGGGGGCGAGGTTAATCAGGATCCGATCCCGCGGGAAGGTATAGCCTGAATTGCGAAAGGCTGCCATGACCCGTTCCCGGGCCTCCCGGACTGCCCCTTCCGCAAGACCGGTAATATCGATCCCGGGGATACCCCGGCGTATATCCGCTTCAACCCGGATAATAATACCTTCTGCCCCATAGGGTGCATACGCCATCACATACATCGCCACACCTCGATATAATAAGGCCCTATCCTGGACCCTGCTTCTATGTGAAATTGCCGCGCCTCTATTGGTAAGGGATTTGACGCCTGGTATGGGGATACCCGTGCCGAGGCCGTAGACCGGATCTCGTAAACAAGCAGCCCCTGGACCATGTTGCATCCAGGGGCTGTGTAAACGCAGGGATTACTAAGACTTATTTCTTTGCAATGGGGATCATCCGTTTCTGGCTTTCATTCCGCTTCTTGATCTCCAGGGTCAAGATGCCGTCCCTGAAATGGGCAGCAATGGTATCAGGGTCCGCATTTTCCGGCAGCTTGAAGGAACGGGTGAAAGAGGAACGCCGCCGTTCTCGAATAATAAAGATTTTTTCCTCTTTTTCTTCTTTTTTGCCCCCCTCCTTTTCAGAAACATCCCGAGCAGGCGAGTCCTCTTGCTTGGATTCGATGGTCAAGGTACCGCCATCCACATGGACTTGGATACTTTCCTCAGTATAGCCGGGAAGTTCTGCCTCCAACACATAGGCGTTTTTGGTTTCCCGGATATCTACCGCAGGCAGATGGGTGAAAACCCTCGCGCTCGGAAGCAGGGAGGAGTTTCCGAAGAATGACTCCACATACCGATCAAAGTCATCCAAAGCATTTTCAAGCATAGCAGGACGATACAAGGTTACCGATTTCATAACATATCTCCTTAACATAATAGATTTGTTCGATGGCGGATTGCCGCTCCGGTTCCACGGTAGGCTCCCGGTTGCTGGTATTCCCCATCAACACTAATATATAAGCATAAGCCGTGCCAACTAGAGATAAAACACATATTTTTTTGTACAGCACCTGATAAAGGCTAATTCTAGGGTATATAAAGAAATAAGACGCCCTCTTTCCCGGGCTATGCCGAAGCTTAACCGGTAAGACGCTGAATCAAGAGCTACTGTACCAAAAAAATGTATCATTTTAATACATACGTGTTATTTTGGAATTATATATGTGTTATTATGATATATTTTTCACCGCAACCTTCTACCGGTGGGTACTGAGGCACCAGCTACAGGATGGGTTTTAGCAGTACTTGTCACATCCTCTCCCTTAAGGCATAGTATAATTATTTATGACCATAAGCCAGGAAGACGCCCTGTACGATTTTCTCGAAAAGGTTACCGAGCCCTTTACATCGGAAGAGGCAGCCGTTCATATTCGTAAACATAATCACCAAAAAACCGGACGTCTGGCACTGGAGATTGCTTCGTTTCTTGATTCCCGGAAACTTGCTTTCCCGGTGGATGCCAAAAAATGGATTTCCCGGCGAGGTTGTTTTGAACCGGTCCGGTTTGTTATCAATCCAACCCGGCTGGAACTGCTGAACGGCATCTTGATTCCCGGTCATCGGTGTATCCCTTTTGCCAATCCGGTGCTTTTCCCTCAAGAATACCTGTTTTATTGGAACCATACCCCTATCACCTTCACGACCATCGAAGGATCACCGGAAGAATTTTATCCCTATTACAGCATCTATGGGGAAGAGTATGCTCCCCAGTATGTGGCACGGGATAATCCTGAGAATGAAGCGGCTTTTAATTACGATCCTTATGATGACCCGCTTGAGGTTTCCATCCAAGTCCTGGATATGCGGAACATATACCGGGAATCCTCCTTTGTGCCGGGGGATCGTTTTATGGTCCGTACCCTGAATTGGAAAGAAGGGAAATTTGAGTTAACCCCGGTGGGTAAAGACCAGTGGTCTCCCGCTGCATTAGAGGAGTGGTGCGAGGCTGCGGAACAGGGATTTAAAGCCTCTTTTGAGCAGTTTGGTCCGGGCAATACGACGGAAGAACAAATCGCTTTTGCGTACTGGTATGGCGGGGAACGGATGCGAGATGTGCCTGCCTATTCCCTGGAAGATTTTTTATACGATAAAACCAAGAGCATTGAAACCACCGCGTATGGGATTGAAACCCGGTTCTGGTATGCAGGTAAAGAAATTCCAGACCATAAACACCTTGAAGCACAACAGAGTTTACCGGACCGGAGTATGATCGAGGATCTGCTCTACAAGAAAAGAATACCCGTATCTGAATATGTGGT
Source organism: Treponema sp. (assembly GCA_031258005.1). Taxonomy (GTDB): domain Bacteria; phylum Spirochaetota; class Spirochaetia; order Treponematales; family Breznakiellaceae; genus JAIRLU01. The sequence continues at coordinate 11,213 of JAIRNP010000154.1, read as the reverse complement.
CCTCGCGTATGTGCGGGACGCCCTGTTTCGCCACGATCCGGATATTTCTCATATTATTGAACGCATCATTCCTCCGGTCTTAGGTATCACTGAACGGGAATGGCATTTTCTTGCGGGCTATATTGTAGATGCCCTTGATGAATTCAAGGATACCTATAGCCTTTTCACGGATACAGTCATGGGGCCGATACGGCAGCGGGTGGGAGAACTGCATACCGCGGTGCTTGACTTGACCGCCCGTCTCCAAAAAGGGGATATTGATGCTTCATGGCTGCCAAAACACACCTTCATCATCCTTTCTCAGATTCAGGGACATGCCGCAGGGGTGCTGGAGGATCTCAGTACCGATGAGGCTCCCTCGGCAGTGGAATTGGAAGCTATGGATAATTCCCTGGATAGCATGATCGAGACCTATGAAGACATAAAAGAACTGATCGATGATGCCTTGGATAATTTCAGGCGGAATAATATTTCGGTGGTCAATCTCAAGAGTACCAAGTCCAGGGAGGGCCGGATTATTCAGGCAGGGATAGGCGGGACCGATGTGTGGCGCCGTATAGTTATCCCTGAAACATACCGCTTGGAGGATCTGCATCGGATCCTCCAAGCGGTCTTTGGCTGGAAGGCTCTGTATGGGTTTCGGTTTCTCAGCCCTGATATTCCGGCGTATAAGACCGCCAGCCCCGTGCTCACCCTTTATGGCGGTACTAAGGTCGCAGGGAAAAAACAGACCATGCAGGAAGATCCCGGGCTTGATCTCACCATGACTGTGGAAGAGCTAAGCGCTCAAGGTATCACCGAATTGTCCTATGAATACGGGACCCTATGGAACGTGAAGATCATTATCCTTTCCCGGTTGGATATGGATAGCCAAGAACCGATCCGCTGTATTGCAGGGGCAGGCGCGGCTCCTCCTGAATCCATTGACGGCCCCATCCGATTTCGGAAATATGTATCTATCCTTGCAAACGGAAGTTTTACTGAACGGCAAAAGGCCCTCCATGAGCTGGGTCAGGATTTTGATCCGGAAACCTTTGACATGGAAGCCTGCAACCAGAGTTTAAAACATATGTAATCGAATTAGTGATATAAGGAAGCTATATGAAAAAAAGCATTGAGGAACAACAGGGTCTTATTACCCTGATTCAAAAAGGGGGGATATACCCGGATATTCCCGGCGCAAACCCGCGGGAAGTGTTGACCCACCTGATCCGGACGGTACCCTTGTCCCCATCCATTACGCAGGAGGATTTGCTCAAAGCGGTTCTGGAACGGGAGGCCCTCATGTCCACTGCCATGGGAAAGGGTATCGCCTTACCCCATCCCCGGAACCCCATCATTACCTGCCCTCAGGAACAATGCGTGATCATCGGCTTCTTACAACAGCCGGTGGATTGGAAAGCCCTGGATGGTATAGGCGTACATACGCTCTTACTGATTGTTTCATCTTCCGCTAAATCCCATCTCCACACCCTTTCTCAGATTACCTTCTTGTGTCAGCAAGAACCGTTCTACCATTACTTGAAAAACCGTGCTTCTCTGGACCAGATTATCACCGCTATTCGGGGAATCGAACAGTCCTGGCACTAGACCCCCTGGGGGATGGCGCTATGCTTACTCCCTGATAGGCTTGATCTCGGAGTAATCAGGGTGTATGCTACTGGGTAGATGCAGCTCTTTCAAAAATTGATCTTTGATGAAAGAGCCTCCATCGGTAGCTTATCGTCGGTTTTGCAAGAGGATGAGCAGGTTCTATTTTGTTATGTGTCCAGTAATTACGTGTCACACTATAAGCGGGACTAGGAGCTTTAGGAAGCAGCGCAACGCCTTTGTAAGGCGGAGGCCAATGATTTGAATCCAGGACGATCCAACCATGTCTTGGTTTCATGGAAGGTGACGAGGGTCAAAAAATATGGTGCATATCGCTTTTACCGGAGGCGGAACCGGGGGGCATATATATCCCGGCCTTGCAGTGGCATCTTACGTCCAAAAACAGGGTAATTGCCGTATCCTCTGGATAGGTTCCAACAGGGGGATGGATAAAGCTATGGTGGAACATGCGGGGCTTGAGTTTTTCGGTATTCCTGCAGGTAAATTGCGGCGGCAGGTATCCTTCAAGCATGGGCTTGAGGCATGGAAAGCGGGAGCAGGTTTTTTTGCCGCCCGGTCCATCCTGAGAAAAGAACAGCCCCGCTTGCTCTTTTCCAAGGGAGGTTTCGTTAGTGTGCCTCCCTGTCTTGCGGCTGCATCCCTGGGATTGCCGGTATGGACCCATGAATCGGATCTGAGTCCTGGACTCGCCACGAAGATTAATGCCCGGTTTGCCCAAAGAATTTTCACCGCCTATGAGGAAACCGCGGCTTTTTTCCCTGCATCGTATCAAGGCAGAATGACCCTCGCGGGTAACCCGGTACGCCCTGAATTCCGATCCGCGGATCCCCTACAGGGCAGGGCCTTTCTCAAGGTCAAAGAAGGGGAGCGGATACTCCTGGTCCTCGGTGGAAGCCAAGGCTCCCAACAGATAAACCAACTGGTCAAGGAAACCTTAGGTGAGCTTACCCGGTGGTATACGGTGGTACATCAGACCGGCCGTGAACGGGGCTGGGATCTGGCGCCTTCCGAAAGATACCGGCCTTACCCATTTTTCCGGGAGGAAATGCCCCACGTACTTGCCGCTGCGGAACTGGTCTTAGGCCGCAGTGGGGCGGGGACCCTCTGGGAATGCGCCGCTACAGGACGGCCTATGGTCCTTATTCCCCTGAGCGGTTCCGGAACCCGGGGAGATCAGGTAGAAAATGCCCGGATTTTCGCTCAGGCCGGGGCTGCGGCGGTCTTAGGAAAGCCCTTTGGAACCGAAGCCAACCCCGAGACCGTAAGCGCGACGATTGCCGCTATCGCCGAAGATAGGGTGCAGCAAAACGCCATGGCCGCTGCCTCCGCCCGGATCGGCAGACTCGACGGAGTAGGGATCATTGCCGAACAGATCCTGCATTGGTTAGGTGCAGCAAAAGGAGAACCATGCAGCATATAGTGCCGATGGATATCATATTTACGGTCTTTGTTATGCTTTTTACCATCCGAGGGGCGCTGCGGGGATTTCTCGATGAACTGCTCTCTATCGCATTCCTGGTACTGGGTCTTTGGGGAGGGGCTCTTTTTTATAAGCAGGGAGCGGATCTGATCCGGACAAAAATTCCTGAAGATATACGCTTTCTTCCGGAGATACTTGCCTTTGGGGCGGTGTTTTGTATTATTTTTGTGGGAGTTAAGGTACTGGAATTACTGGTGAAAGATATCCTCATGCACATTAAACTAGGCATAGTAGATCGGGTCTTGGGGGTCTTCTTTGGTTTGATTGAAGGCTTGGTTCTGGTAACTTTGATGCTGTTTCTCCTAAACATACAGCCTTTTTTTGATACTCAGTCCCTGGTCAATGAAAGTATTTTTGCCGAATTGCTCATGCCGGTTATTACCCACTATTTCCCCGATACCATCCCGCTTCCTACCATCTTCCCGCGGGACAGCTACTAGCCATGTTTGAACATATCCTGGGACAAGCTGCGGTCAGCCAATTAAGGGCCGATACAGAGGCCGGTATGCTGGCTCCGTCACTGTTATTTTCCGGCCCTCCTGCTTCAGGGAAGGGTACCTCCGGTCTGGAATTAGCCCGGATCCTTTCTTGTGAAGATCCCGGGGTTCCCAGGGATTGTCCTTGTCCAGCCTGTTCCCGGCATCGATTGCTTACCCACCCGGATCTCCTGAGCCTGGGACCTCGTTCCTTCTTTGCGGAAATCAGCGCCGCCGGGGCTTTTTGCTGCCGGCAACCGGATCCTGCAGGCCGGCTCCTGTTTATCCGGTCTGTACGGAAACTCTTGGCCCGGTTTTCCCCTGTTCTTTGGGAGGAAGATTCCCGGTTTAAAAGAATAAGCGAATCCGTCTTTGTTCTTGAGGAAGCTTTGGATGAGATTTCGACACTCAAGCCGGAAGAGCTGAAAAAATCAGTCGATAAGATCCTTAAAAATGCCGTGAAACTCGAATCCGAAGGCATGAGTGAGCTTATTCCCATTGGACATATCCGTCGTGCCGCTGCCTGGAGTCATTTGGCTCCTACAGGAAAGCGGAAAATGCTCCTCATCGAAAACGCGGACCGAATGCAAGAGGGTGCGCGGAACGCACTGCTGAAAATACTGGAGGAACCCCCTCCAGCCCTCAGTATTGTGTTAACCAGCGCCCGAGAGAAAGCCCTCCTCCCTACCATAGTATCCCGGCTCAGGCCCTATCGGTTTATCCGGCGTTCCCCAGAGGTAGAAGCCGCGGTGATTCGCCAGGTGTTTAAAGACACCCTCCCGGCAGGGGTTTCGATAGAATCCAAGGAGACCAGGGGGATACATACCTATCTTAGTTCCTTTCTCCCGGTATCCGAAGATTCCCTGCGTCCCTTGGCGGCCTTTTTTGCAGCCTTCATTGCCCGGGGAACCATCATGCTGCTAAAAAGCAAGGGGGTTTCCCCGTTCCAGGATGAATTGATAGCCCTCGGCACGTATGCCACTGCCCTCGCTGAGGCATCTGCGCTGGGTAAGCCTGGAAAGGATACGCAAAGCGTCATTGCCACGATTCTAACAGGGACGGAAAAGTTTGAAATTCGAGGGCTTTTTGCGCAATTTTTACGGATGATCCTCCAGGTAGTTATGGAAAGCCGGGTTTCCCTGAGACAAGCCCGGCGCCCGGTGCTGATAGGGGATCTGGATATATGGCGGAAGTGTACGGCGGAGGCGGCCCAGGCGGTGGGTACGTATAACCAAAGCCCGGTACTGGCCTTAGAACGGCTCAGTACCGGGCTCAGGCGCGGGCTTGCGGAATGTTGGTCTTAGCCCCGTTTGTCCTTCTTAGGCCCCTAATATAAAAGAAGAGGAAGGTACCCCATGAGACAGTTTATTAAACGGGCCTTACAAAAACTGAACAAGATGACCGGAGAGCAGATCCGGGACATCTTGGTGTCTGCGGCTGCTGAAATCGAACGGCTTGAGACCGTACTGGATTCTCTGGCCCATGGGATATTGGTATGCGACACGGAACATAACCTCATCCTGGCCAATAAGTACGCCGAACGGTTTCTTCCCCTGGGGTATGATGAACAGGGAAGCGGACCTATATGGACCTTGATCCGGGATGAACCGGTGGCTGAATTTTTTGAAACCACCTTGATACAGGGCGACCGGGTGGAGGAACGGGAATTCGATGTGGAAACCAAGGGCAAACAGCGGCTCTTAAGTTTTAGCGTGCTTCCCTTAGTCCAGGATCATCAAGTGTCCGGTTCCCTTATCCACGTAGAGGACATCACCGAAAAACGGGGCAAGGAGGCCCGTTTACGGCGGATGGAAAGCCTGGCCAGCCTTACTACCCTGGCCGCGGGGGTGGCCCATGAGATCAAAAACCCTCTTGGTTCCCTTTCGATCCATATCCAGCTCATCCAAAAAGCTATGGCGGCGAACCGGGAGCGGTATTTCACCTCGAACCCAGCGGGAACCGGGGACTATAGCCAAGAACCGGTGGACTATTTCAAGCTTATGGATACCTATATCGGAGTGGTTAATGAAGAGATTGACCGGCTCAACGGTATTGTCGTGGATTTTCTCTTTGCGGTCCGTCCGATGAATATGGATTTTCGGGAAGGAAACATCAATACCCTCATCGCAGAACTCACGGATTTTGTGGGCTTTGAACTGGAGGAAGCGCAGATACGCTGCAACCTGAACCTGGCCGAGGAGCTTCCCCGGATTGATTTTGATGAACGGTTTATGAAACAGGTTCTCCTCAATCTCATCAAGAATGCCATCGCGGCCATGCCTACCGGAGGCACCCTGCAGGTACTCACCGAAAAGGGGGATGGGGAGATTATCATTAAGGTATGCGATACGGGTATCGGGATTCCCGAAGAAAACCTCTCCAAGATTTTCGAGCCCTATTTTACCACCAAGGAAACCGGATCCGGCCTTGGCCTTACCTTGGCGTTCAAGATAATTCGGGAACATCAGGGAGAGATTACGGTAAAGTCTAAAACAGGAGGAGGGACGTGTTTCATCATCACCCTTCCTATTCCCCAGAAGGAGCGGAGGCTTATCAGTTACGAAGGTGAAGCGGAGGCAATCTATGAAATTTAAGCTCCTCGTGGTGGATGATGAGAAAAACATCCGGGAAGGACTCGCGGCATCCCTTGAAATGGACGGTTATGAGGTGGTAACTGCCGCCCAGGGAGATGAGGGGTGGAAGCGTTTTCAAAAGGGAGACCTGGACTTGGTGATCACCGACCTCCGTATGGCCGGCTTGAGCGGCGAGGAACTGCTCAAGCGTATCACCGCAGAAAGCCCGGGAATTCCGGTGATCGTCCTTACCGGCCACGGCACAGTGGAAACCGCAGTAGCGGCGATGCGGAATGGGGCCTACGATTTTCTTACCAAACCAGTCAACTTGGACCGGCTTTCCCTCTTGGTAAAGCGGGCTCTTCAGAACCGGGAACTCGTGCTCAAACATCGGCGCATGGAAGAAGAACTGGAACGGCACAAACAGTTTGAGACCATCATCGGTACCTCAGGCCCGATGCGCCGGGTCTTTGACACCATCAGCCGGGTAGCCCCTGCCAAGGCTTCGGTACTTATCACCGGTGAGTCGGGGGTGGGAAAGGAGCTGGTGGCTGACGCCATCCACGAGCTTTCTCCGCGTAAGGGAAAACCCTTGGTTAAGGTGCACTGTGCGGCGCTGGCTGCAAGTCTCCTGGAGAGTGAACTCTTCGGTCATGAGAAGGGTAGTTTTACCGGGGCCATGACCCGGAAACGGGGCCGCTTTGAGCTTGCCCACGAGGGGACCCTCTTTCTTGATGAGATCGGGGAAATCGACCAGAACATCCAGATCAAGCTCCTGCGGGTACTCCAGGAAAAGAAATTTGAACGGGTAGGAGGGGAGGAGACTATCGAGACCGATGTACGGATCGTGGCAGCCACCAATAAGGATCTCAAAGAAGAGATCGAGAAGGGCAATTTCCGGGAGGATCTCTATTTCCGGCTTAATGTGGTAAACATCCTGGTTCCCCCTTTACGGGAACGGAAAGATGATCTGCCCCTGCTTATTATCTCTTTTCTCAAGGAGTTTGCAGGAGAAAACGGTAAAATCGTAGATACCATTGACGAGAAAGCCCGGGCCGCCATCTATGCCTATGATTGGCCGGGTAATGTGCGGGAACTGCGGAATTGTATGGAAAGTGCGGTGGTCATGGCTAAGGGGCCGGTCATCACCGCAGATGACCTTCCTCCTACCCTGCGGAGGAAAAGCGAGGAGGGCTGGATCCGCATCCCCCTGGGTACGAGCCTTGAGGATGCGGAGAAGATCATTATCCGGGATACCCTTATGTTTCTTCAGGGTAATAAAAGTAAGACCGCGGAGACCTTGGCCATTGGACGTAAGACCCTGCACCGTAAGCTGGCTGCTGAGAACGGGCCCTAACACGCAGTACCTTCGAAGGCTTTACCCCCTATTCCTAGAGATACTGCTTGCAAAGCCATTGGTCGAACGGATCCTATCCAAATCAAAACACAGAAAACCCCTGATACAGGGAAAGGGCATGTGCTTTTTCTAAAGGGGGGAACTCGTTCTGTTCTGTCCCGCATTTTTCCAAAGGCGGCGTATTGACCATCCAATTTATGGGCATCCTGATGGACAATAAAAAACTGGGTTCCCGCGCTGTTAAAGTCCTCGTCCCGGGCCATGGAAATGGCTCCCCGTTCATGGGTCAATCCCGTATCAAAACTATTCCGGGCAAATTCACCCGTTATGGTACGCTCCGGGGGCAGTTACCGGTATTATCCGCGGAACCCCCTTGGATCCCATACCCCTCCACGACCCGGTGAAAGGTAAGGCCGTCATAAAAACTCAATGCCGCGAGATCGATAAAATGGTTGACCGTCAGGGGAGCCTGTTGTATAAAAAGCTCAAAAATCATGCCCCCCCGATTCCAGACTGATCTCCGCCACCGGGTTCATACAGAGGGCCCCTACTCTACATAGGCGCTTCTGAAATACAGATTGGCCAAGGGCGTCATATAGTAATCCTTTACATGGGGGGCCATCATGAATACGATGGACCGGTGATACAGGGGAAGGATCGCCACATCATCCATAGCCATATCCTCCGCCTCCTGCATGAGGGCGACCGCCTTGACCGGATCAACCTCCATTTGGGCCTCCGCCACCAGGATGTCGTATCGGGGGGCGCTGTAGCTGGTAATGTTGGTCGGGTTGTTGGAGGTCATGGTGGTTAAGAAGGTCATGGGGTGAAGGTAATCCCCACCCCAGCCCATGGCTCCGATTTGGTAATCCATGCGCTGAACGGCATCGTAATAAACCGCCCATTCCTGGGTAGAAATTTCGGCGTTGATATTGAGGTTCTTTTTCCACATCTGCTGCATAGCCTCCACAATACTCCGCACGGTACGGTCGGTGTAATAACTCAACTGTATAGGGGGAAATCCCTGGCCGTCAGGATACCCCGCTTCCGCCAGGAGCTTCCGGGCGCCTTCCACATCCGCAGTAACGGATAACCCGTAATTGGGGCGGCCGTCCCTGAAATCCCTTCCGTTAAGCACATAACCGGGGGATACCAGGCCAAAAGCCGGGGTATCGGAACTTTGCAGGACATTGTTGATAATGTCTTCCCGGTCAATGGCCATGGATAGGGCCTTGCGAACCCGGACATCGTCAAAGGGTTTCACGTTCCGGTTTATGAGGTAATAGGTGGTGGCAAAGGAAGGTACCGACTGAAAGGCGTCGCTTTGGGATTTTAAGCGGGCGGTCTCCGATGCGGGGGGAAACCGCAGGCCGTCAATCTCGCCGGATTCCAAGGCGGTCAGGGCGGTGGCGGGTTCCAGAATATACCGGAACACAATCTCCTCAAGCCGTACATTGGCGGTGTCCCAGTAATATTCGTTTTTAACCGCCGTCACGCTTTCCCCCAATTTGATATCCGAAACCTTAAAGGCGCCGTTAGAAACAAAGGTGTTCGCGGACAGGGTCCACCGCTCGGGATCCTGGTCTACCACGGCTTGTTTTACCGGGGAGAAGGTCCACATCCCCAGGATTCCCAGAAAGAAAGGGGTTGGCCCTTTTAACGTGAGGATTAGGGTCGTATCATCGGGGGCGCTGATCCCCACCTGGTCCCGGGAACCGGCGCCGTTGTAATATTCATCCGCCCCCTTGATAAAGTCGGTAAACATCACCGAATATTGGGCGGCGATTTTGGGATCCAATACCCTGAAATAGGAATATACAAAATCATGGGCCGTAAGGGGGCTGCCGTCGGACCACTTGAGACCCTGCCGCAGCCGGAACGTATAGATCGTACCGTCATCGCTGATGGTCCAGCTTTCAGCCAGGGCGGGGATGATATTGTTGTCCTTATCATAGGTGATAAGCCCTTCAAAGAGGTTAAAGAGGAACGGGGCGGCAAAGGAATTGTTGGTAATCCCCGGATCAAGCCCGTCCGGCACATTTTGCAAGGCAAAGACGATCTTCTGGGCTTTTGCCTGGGGCTGGGCGGCGGAACCGGTCTCGGCGGTCCGTCCACCGCAGGCGCTGAAGCCCAAAGACAGGAGTAAAAGTCCCGTAATCCACATAACTGCTTTTTTCATACATTTTCCTCCTTAAATTTAAAAGAAAAACCGGCTTACTGTTGAGCGCAACCACTTTTTCCAAAGCCGGTTTTACAACCAGCGTTATCTACAGTTATTACCGATTTTCGCCATGATATCAACGCCCCAAAAGATGACAAGCCGTAAAATGACCGGCCCCCCAATCCTTCAGGGACGGCTCCGCTTCTTTGCAGATCCCCTGGGCGTATCCGCACCGGGTATGAAACCGGCAGCCCGGCGGGGGGGATATGGGGCTGGGGATATCCCCTTTGATGGGGATGCTTTTTTTCATCCGGGCCAGGGCCGGGTTTGAGGCCGGAGCGGATCGGATAAGCCCCTGGGTATAGGGGTGTTGGGGATTTCTGTATATCTCATCACTGCCGGCTAATTCTACCAGCTTTCCCAAATACATCACCCCAACATCGTCGGAGACATACCGCACCATGGAAAGGTCATGGGCGATAAACAGGTAGGTCAGGCCCCATTCCTCCTGAAAGTTTTTCAGCATATTTACCACCTGGGCCTGGATGGAAACATCCAGGGCGGAGATCGGTTCATCACAGATGATGAGCTGCGGATGCAGGATAAGGGAACGGGCAATGCCTATCCGCTGCCGCTGGCCCCCGGAAAACTCGTGGGCGTAACGGCTTGCGTGGGCCCGTTCCAGGCCGACCTTGGTAAGCATTTCAAAAACCCGCTCCCCCTGTTCCTGGGGGGAGCCGATCCGGTGGGCCCGCAGGGGTTCGGCGATAATATCCTTGACCGTCATCCGGGCGTTCAAAGACGCGAAGGGATCCTGGAAGATCATCTGAATTTTTTTGCGGATCGGTTTTAATTGTCCTTGGGACAGGGACGCTATATTCTGACCGTCCAGGTATATGCTTCCCGAGCTGGGAGCGTAGATCCTGATGATGGTTCTGGCCAGAGTGGATTTACCGCAGCCCGATTCCCCCACCAGCCCCAGGGTCAGACCCCGGTTGATCCCTATGCTGACGCCATCCACCGCGTGAACCACCCGTTTCCCCCCGCCTTTGACGGGAAAATGTTTAACCAGGTTTTCAACTTTCAGGATAGGTTCTTCCAAGGTTCCCTCCATAAACTAAGGTGCGGGCGGCGCTGCCGGGACAAAGGGGTTATCCTCCGGCGATTTCGGCGCCCCCGGATCATGGAGCCAGCATAGGGACCGGTGTTTGTTACCAACGGTATAAAACCCGGGAACCTTTATCAAACAGAGCCGCCGGACATAGGCGCATCGGGGTGAAAAGGGACAGCCATCGGGAACGTGGCTCATATCCGGCGGCGACCCCGGGATGGGCTTGAGCTTTTGGGATTTATCCATCTCCAAGTGGGGCATGGAATTGAGCAGCCCCAGGGTATAGGGATGGGCGGGGCGGCTAAAGAGATCCTCCGCCCCGGCTTCCTCTAAAATCATTCCCCCGTACATGACGATGATCCGGGAACAGAGTTCGGCCACCACCCCCAGATCATGGGTGATAAAGATGATGGACATCCCCATTTCAGCCTGGATGTTTTTCAA
>JAIRNP010000144.1 GCA_031258005.1 Treponema sp. | reverse complement strand
CGGCGGCTCGCCCAGGCAAACCGTATACCAACGCAGGAACGGACATAGCTTGGGCAACATTTTCTATATGAGGCATCCATAGTTTTCGACAACATTTCAAAATGAGGCATTTCGGTAGGGGAGGGTGCAACGGGTGCAACAGCATTACGGCGGGCTAAAATGTGGCGGAGCATTTTGCGAGACTTGTTCGAGAATCAACCGGATTATCGAACAAGTCCATTGTATCAGTTATTCTCTAAGCTTTAGACCGCTTCTTCGGAAATCCGCTTCACCGGAAATGAAGTTTCCCTCCTAACCTTAGAACCGGCTCAGGCTCTAAGGAATAAGCCCCTTAAAAGCCCTGTCTGCCCGTTCAGTGAACCAGGACATGAGCGCGTCGGTTCTGGTGGCAAAGGATTGACCTACCCGCTGATTCATACCCGGAAGAGAAACAGCCTTGGCCATGGATGCCGCGTAAATCAGCAGAAAGGCTTCCGCATCTATGACCGCCACCACGGAGCGGAGCTTATGTTTCCCTACCGCAGGAATTATCCCTACCGCTAATGGGGTGAGGTTCTGCTGCGCCAACAGCAGGGCATCTTCGTCAGTATGGTACTCATATTGATAGATAGTATCCCCAAAGGTCAGGTCCTTTTGACGGGCATAGAGGATCACCTGTGCAGGAGGTACGTCATACACCGGATCCGGTAGGGGCTTTTGGGTATCCGGCCCGTCAAGCACCTGGGACGTTTCATAGAAGATCCGCATGGCATTACGGCTGGTGGAAAAGTAACGGAGCCCCGCCAAGGTACTGAGCGCCAGGGTTTCGTTGAACAGCGCGCTTCGCTCTACGCTGCTCCATTGGGGCAACGCGGCTCCTTCCGGTTTCTTATACAGTTGCAAACTTTCCACCAAAAGACTGGGCTCTAAGGCTTCCAGGGTCTCGTTCATGAGCTTCTGAACCAGGGTATGCCCAGGGATAAGGAGGGGGGTAGGGCGTTTGAATTGTACTTCCCTCAGGGTTCCCGCCTCTAGGAGCGGTATCCGCTGGTCAGGGAGGAGCAATGCCTCCAGAGAAAGGGCATCCACCGATGCTCCCCCTATAAATAACAAGAACCCCCAAAGGGGGACGATGGTTTTCATGGGTTGCTTTTCTACTCCTATGGATTCTTAAACCGGCACCGATTGTACCGGAACACCCAGGTGGGCTGCGGCTTTCTCCGCGGTCCCGGTTCCTGCTAAGATAATCGGTGAAGCCTTACGAGGCGAAGCGTGCTGGGTGTACCGGGAAAGACCCCGGGCAGCCTGGATAATCTCCTCGGCAGAAACCCCAATCACATGGGCGAGCATCCGGGAAGGGTGTTCCGCGGGAATACCGTAGAGGAACCGGAAGAAGTCCAGAAATCCCTTTTCAGCGCTCACCCGGGGATGGGTCTTCGTGGCATAGGTCCCAATAACCGCTTTTTCCAGGAATTCCCCATCAAACAGCGGGGGTACCCGGTCTTTTAATATAGCGGCAAAGGCATCTAATGAACGCAGCGGATTAGGATCCCGGTAGGTATTCAGGGAAAAGAGCCCTTCAAGACTATCGGGCTGGGCATAGGCTCCATAGGCGCCGCCTTTCATGCGTATATCTTCCCATAGCGCGCCGGTAGAAAGCCCGTGAGCCAAGACCGATTCCACCGCGCTTTCTTTGGTCCCAAAAGCAGCGGCAGGCAAGGTCAGGGCGGCAAAACCCACCTGGAGAGAAGGCGAAGCATACACCTCAGCGGCGCCGGTTCCCGGGGTTCCCAAAAGGGTAAAGAAAGGTTCTGGGCTGGAAGCGCGGGGATTCCGGGAACGAGGAGGACCAAAACGGCTGAATTGCTGTTCAATGGCCCGGCAGGAAACGCCCAAGGTGTCACCGGAGCCGGTGAGGTTGACCATGAGGCCTGCCTTGGATACCAGGGTATCCCGAATACGGATCAACGGCTCCCTCAGCGCTCCATCATCCAGGGCAGCCACGGTATGCATCCAGTGAATCTGGCTAAGGCCGCTCCAGAGCTCCTCCACAGCCCGGGTCCGGGAACAATACCGTTCTGAACGAATTACCCCGTACCGATGCCCCAGGGGCGCGAGACTTGCATCCAGGTTATTCTTAAACTCCAGAACCAAGTCCCGGATACGCCGGTGATCGGAAAAATCCCCTTCGGTGATGAGCCGCAGGGTTAAATCCAAGGCAGGCCCTATCTTTTCATCTAAAACCTTGAGCCGGTAGACCAGCCAATCCCGTCCGGCTAGGTCGAAGATGCCTGCCGGGGTTGCTATGGTCCTGCTTGCGCCTGGGGCCTGGGCGCTGATCTGCAAGGTTCCGTGCATATCTCCCAGGATACGGGCCTGGAGACTCGCGACTTCTCCGTAATCAAGACCAGGTAGTCCCAGGGAAAGGACCACCCGGGAGAACAGGGGCAGCCACCGGTAATCTTCAGGTTCAAGCACGTCCACGGGGAAGGCCAGGTCCACATAGGTGATACCGTTGGTGAAGAGATCGTGGATGAGGACCGGTACTCCTCCGGCATCCCGGCATTCCCGAGGTATGGGTTCCAGTTCTGGAGAAAGATCCTGCCGGGAAAGATGGGGAATCCGGGCCAGGGCTTCAGGAGACTCCCCTTCCCCTTGAATCCGCGTAAGTTCCGCGGCCTTTGCGTGGATCTGAGCTTTCTCGGTCTCGCTCAAAGCCGTTGCGGTCTTGGCAAGCTGTTCCGCGAGGGCCGCTTCTTTTTTCTCAAGAAAGCCCTGCTGGGGTTCAATCAGGATACAGGCCCGATGGGGATTATCCAGCAGGTATTTCCTGATGAGGGATTCAAAATAAGGGGTTCCGGTCTTTGTAGCCTGAGCAATACGGGTTTTGAGGGCGGTGAATTCCGGCACAAAGAGGAGGCCCCCCCAAGGGGTCCCCCCGTGGATCCAGGTACCCAGGGACCGTTGCAGCCATACCAAGGAATAGGGTCCATGAGCGCGACGGATTTCCCGATGGGAAAATTCCAAGGACAAGAGAGCTGCCTCTATATCCTCAGGAGCGATCCCTTCGGCAACCAAACGATGTAATTCCTTGAGGATCAATGCCTCCACTGCGGCCTCTGGAGCAGCATCTGTTTGTGGGGGCTGTATTCCCCGAAGACCGACGGTAAATACCCTTTCCCGCAGTTCCCCTTCAAGACCGGTTACCGGTGACAGATCCTCCCCCAATCCCGACTCAATGAGTACCCGGGTTAAAGGTGAGCCATCATGCCCTAAAAGCACCTCCGTGAGGGCAGAGAGATCCATAGTAGTTCTCGTATCCAGCGAATCCCCGCAAAGCCACGAGAGGAGTACCGTGGCTTTCTGCTCTGCCCCGGCAGGGCCAGGGACGGTGATGTATTGGGGGGTATTCCACCGCTTCGCCAGAGGAATGGGGGGAGCCGCCTTTCCCGGAGCAAGCCCTGCTAAGACCCGGTCTTGCAAGAAGGCAAGCTGCTTTTCCGTGGGGATATTTCCTGCCAAGAATATCCGGCAGTTCCCCGGAACGTACCGGGTCCGGTGAAATTCCCGTAAGCCTTCCCAGGTTAAGGAAGGGATCCATTCGGGATCGCCACCGGATTCAAACCGGTAGGGCGTATCCGGCAGTACCGCCTTGGTGGACCACAAACTCGCATAGGCGTCCAGGGATGAATACGCCCCTTTCATCTCATTATAGACGACCCCGGTGAGCGAAAGCTGGTCCGGCCCAGGGTTTCCTGCTGCAGGAGGGGTCAATTCAAACCGATGCCCCTCTTGCATAAAGGTCCATTCTGAGAGGAGGGGCCGGAACACCGCATCCCCATAGACCGCCATGAGGTTAAAGTAATCATGCTCATGGATTGAACTGGCCGGGTATACGGTCTTATCCGGGAAGGTCCAGGCATTGAGATAGGTCTGGAGGCTTCCCTGGGCTAATACCAAAAAGGCATCCTTCAGGGGATAACGCTCTGAGCCGCAGAGCACCGAATGTTCCAGAATGTGGGCCACACCGGTAGAATCTTCAGGGGTGGTGGCAAAGGCAAAGGCGAAGAGGTTCTCCGGGTCCTCATACAGCACATGAAACACCTCAAGGCCGCTTTGCTGGTGTCGCGCCCAGATGCCCTGCGCCTTGAGTTCCGGAAGATCCGCCACTTCCACTATGGCAAAACCGCTTTCCAGGACCTGTCCGGCCCGTAAACGTGTCTTCATACGAGTATATCCTTATCATCCACTAATATAATACGGCCTGCTTCCCGGTTTTCCCTGAACCAGTCCAAGAATTCCTTGGCTGCCCTATCCACATCCCGTCTACGGACCGGCCCGATGATTTCCGCTTCTACCCGAATATGGGCGCGGCGCTCCGCGGACAGGTTGGAGAGGATCTTTTCGGTAAATGCCTCGGATCGGCCTTTTAAGAGCAATACGATGTCCAGATCGGACATAGAAAAGAGCTTATCCTCAATAGCCCTATCCTCGGCTTTGACCACATCATCCAAGGTATGAAACCGGTCTTTCAAATCCCGGCTCAGATAGGGGTCCGCCTGGGTGAGTTCCTGCATGATCCGTTCCCCAAAGGAGGGTTCCGCTGCTTTAAGGATCGCGGTGAGGGCCCCGATGCCGTCTATACCAGGGCTTGCATGGCTATCCAGATGGCGGATTCGTTCCTTCAGGGTCGCGGCAACCCGATCCACTACCTCCGGAGAGGTCTTTTCTAAATGGGCGATACGCCGGATGAGGGCGATCTTCCGCTCCGGCGGTGAATGGGCCAATACTTCCGCGGCCAGGGACGGAGAAACCCGGGAAAGCACCAAGGCCTCCACCGCAGGGGTTTCATCCTTAAACAGGAAGACCAGTTGTTCCCCGGAACAGTCTTCCAGAAACCCGAAGGGGTTTTTTGCGGCTTCTGCATGGGTCTGTTTTAAGAAAGCCTCCCCCTTTTCAGGGCCAAAGGCGGTATGCAGGATCCGGCGGGCTGTATCAAGGCCCCCCTGGACAGGCCCGGTATACCGGTAAGAAGCTGCCAAAAGGGATCGGAATTCCACCAGGATAGCCTCTGATTCCTCTGGGGTAATCCCCCGGATAGAGGCTATTTCCTGCGCTATGGCTTCTACCTGTTCAGGATCGAGATGGGACAAGATCTGGGCGGCTTCGTCTGCACCCACAAGGATGAGGAATTTCGCCACCCGCCGGTATTTGGACTCAGGTTCCGGTTCTGCCCCTGCCGGTTCAGCTGCGGCTTGGGGCGTTTTCCTAAACTTGGTTTGAAACAAGGTGTTGGTGAGGGGATCCCCCTCGGTTTTGATAAATTCCTTCACTCCCTCCTTGCCTTCCTTGGTTCGAACCTGGGGCCGGGGCGGAGTTTCCTTGGGAGGCTCAGCCTTGGCGCCGGGGAGGAACAGAGGGGATTTCTGCTGCGGCGTTACTGCCTGCTGATAGGCGGCAAGACCCCGGACCGGGAGTCTGGATCCTGGGGGCGTTGTTTCCGGCGGTTTAACCTTAGTCATAATCTCTATGATAGGCTATTCAGGTATTTTATACAACCAAACCCGCCAGCGGGGTTAATGCCCATAAAGGGCCGTGGTGCTAAGAAAGCCGGTCGCCTCTTGCTTCCGGCCCGCCAGCCAGCCAAGCCAAAAGCCAACTGGTGTCAGACACCCGCGGAATATGGATCGGGTTAATGAAAAAGAGGGATATGATTTTTGGGGTGGGCTCCAGGACGATGACCAGCCGGTTTTCCCCGGAGCGGATCTTGGCATCCTGCTCCAGGGAAGGGGCCCTGTCTATCGCTTCGATCACGGAGGCGTTGACGGCGCTCTCCGCAATTCGGGCCGGGGTGGTTACGGAGCGCACCCGGTAATCGCTGACGGCCATGCTGTGGATGACCGCGTCCACCCGGTTGTGACGCAGAATTTCCCGGACCGCTTTTTCCAGGCCCGCGGTGTCTTCAATGACCGTAATCTCCGCCCTGGCCGATTCCGGACGGGGGGCGTTTGGGGTACAAACATAGAAGATCCGCTCCGTTTCAGGAACCTTGTCAAAGCAGCCGGCCACAAGGCTACCCAATCTGCCCGTGGCGGTGTTGGCGATGCTCCTAACGGAATCGATCCGTTCCCTGGTCCCGCCGGTGCTTATCAAAATATTCACCCTGCCATTCTTCCATAAAGGCTGTAACTTTGCCGGCTGTCATAGTAACATACTTTATTCTCCTTATTCGCCTTAGCGGTTCTATTTAGGGCATTTGCGGGTCAAGTTCAGGCAAAGGGGCAACATGCCGCTTGCGGTTACGGTGCAGCGAGGGTACGGGGGCGGTAGAGGCAGAGGGTGTCAAAACGCTGTTTTTCACGGCCTGGATAAGAGACCCGGCAGAAACGTGGAGAACCAGGGTATATAGGGTATCAGGAGGACCACGACGAATTGGATAAGCAGGAAGGGAAACACATACCGGCAAATAGCCGCAAAGGGTTTATTGAACCGATAGGCAGCCAAGAAAAGATCCATACCCCCAGGGAGGGTGGGGGAAACCCACCCTCCGAAGCGCAAGCCCCCCACGCCTAGGGCGGGGGGGAACTAGGCCCTAGGGTTTTGGGAAAGAACTCTGGATGCCGAGGAAATCCGCTTCCTGAATCTCCGTGGACACGTCCCCGAAGATGTCGCCGTAGCGGAACATACTGGTTTGAACCCGGATGAACTTTACCGCGGTAAGGTTGGCCGCTGTGCCGTCGGCCCGCACCGCCTTGCTGACGGAGAAGTTGGGATCCGCGCAATCCACATACCCTTCAAGGCCGTCCATGTTGTAGCCCGCGGCAAAGATTTGGCCGTCGTCCCGGAGCAGGGTTCCGGTGTAGGTTACCCAGCCGCCCACCACGCCCCAGGGGGTGGGGAAGCCTCCGGGGATCATGCCTGCCCGGCCCCGGGAATCCGCCCAGTAGACCTCCTTGATGAGCTGGCCGTATTCGTTTTTCGTGCCGTGGTCATCGGTTTTGAAATAGGTAAGGGCGTAGCGCCGGGTGATCTGGTTTTTCCGTACAGGGGCGGTCTCGTCGCTGCCGGGAAGCTCGTACCACAGCTCGTCGGGCAGGCCGTTGCCGTTGTTGTCCTCCTGCATCCATACCACCCCGGGTTCACGCCAGGCCTCCATGGGGTTCCCTTCGATTTTGTAGCTTGTACGGGGTTCCACGGCCCAGACCTCGTAGCCTCCGGCGCTCCCCAGGCTCCAGCCGTAGCCGGTGCCGCCCTCGCACATCTGCCCGGGGCCGAAGTTTTTGAGGGGGGAGGTGAAGGTTCCCGGAGTCAGGGACCCGGTGTAACAGACCAGTTCCGCGGAGGCGCTGCGGGTGATATCGCTGCCGGTGATGTAGTTCCTGCCGGTAATGGCTACGCTGATGCCATAGGTTCCCGCTGCCTGGGGGGTGATGTGAAGGAGTTCCCCCCCCTGGCTGGTGGTGTAAGAGGCGCCCCCTGAAACGGACCAACTGTAGCTTGCCCCGGCGTCGCTGTTATCGTCGTTGTAGCCGATGAGGTAGCGGACCGGCGCAATGACCAGGGTCTCTCCGGGCCTGGCGTAGTACACCCCCGCGCCGGGGCCGTGCCCCGTGGGGTCTCCGTCGTGGCGCATATAGCCGAAGTCGAACCACACCGCGGGTTCCGCGTCCACTACATAGAAGTTTATGGCCAGGGACCTGTCGTCTAGGGTCATGGAGAGGGTCTGCTTGCCGGTCTGGTTGGGGTTGTACCCGGTAAGGGTGGCAAAATCCTCCTGGGTAAGACCGCCGTTTGCCAGGGAGAGGGTCCGGTTGTCCGCCAAAAGGTTTCCGCTGGCCCTGAACTGGAAGCTGATGTTGGCCTTTTCGGGAGTCATGGCCTCCCCCTTGATAAAGGTGGTCTTCACCCCATAACCGGTATAAAGGCTTACAGTGGCCTCCTCGCCGATGCGGGCGGTGATGCCTTCAATAGGAGCGGTCTTGCCGTTCACCCTGACGCTCACGGTCTGGGGCCCCCGTTTGAACTTGTCGTAGCCTATAATGGTCGCGTAGTTGGTGAGGTTCTCCGTGGAACCACCGGAAAAATGCCCTGTAACCGCCAGGCCGGTCTTGTCGAATTCCCTGCCCAGGGTCTGAACCTTGTTATCCGGGCCGCTCACCGTGATGGACTGGAGGATCTTGTCGGTGTTCACCACCTGGATATTGAAGCTGGTGTCAAAGCCTCCTGCCCAGACCTTGATCTGTTTGGGGGTGTACCGGGTCATGTCCGGCTCGTCCAGGGTGTAGCTTCCCCAAGGGATCTCCTCGGTGGACCCGTCGCTGTAGAGCCAGGCCACCACCAGTCCCGTGGTATCGAAGGTCTGATTCCTGCCGTAGTAGGTGGTGTCCGGCAGTGTAATTTCGCCAAGGCGTGGAATAAAGCGCATAACCGGACTGGGCATGTGTGGGGGGAGCGTTTCTATTCGCGGATAATCCGGGGTGTAGGGGAGTTTTTACGGGTGAGGGGATACGTAGCGGAGAATCCGGTGAGGGCAGGACTTGTGGAGGAAGCAGGGGAGTGGGTATATGGGAGTGTATATCAGCGTCTGCATGGGCAGAGTGATTTGTTAGACGAACCTCCTGGCATGGTTTGACAGCCAAGGTCTTGGTGCCAGACACCCGCGGAATATAGATCGGGTTACTGAAACGGTATATGTTGCTGGCGTACCGGGAGTACCTCGCTTTGGTGCCAGACACCCGCGCCCGCGGAGGGTGGGGGAAACCCACCCTCCGAAGCGCAAGCCCCCCACGCCTAGGGCGGGGGCCCTAGCTAGTAGGGTTTTGGGAAAAGCTCGGCACCCAGGATGCCGTCACGGCATGGATAAGAAACCCGGCAGAAACGTGGAAAACCAGGGTATATAGGTTACCAGGAGGACCACGACGAACTGGATAAGCAGGAAGGGAAACACATACCGGCAAATAGCCGCAAAGGGTTTATTGAACCGGTAGGCAGCCAAGAAAAGATTCATGCCTACAGGGGGGGTGAGGAAACCCACTTCCAAGTTAGTAATAAAAATAATCCCCAAATGAACCGGATCAATCCCATACGCCGCCCCCAGGGGAACGATCAAGGGTAATACGATCAGGATAGCCGAGAAAATATCCATCAAGCAGCCCACCACAAGAAGGCTGAGGTTGAGAAACAGGAGAAAGAGGTACTTGGATTTGAAGGCGCCCTGCATCCAGCGGACCAGCGCTTCAGGGGCCTGGGTATCCACGATGTAATAGGATAAGGCCTGGGCTAAGGCCAGAATCGATAGGACCCCTCCGATGATGGGAATGGCCTTGGAAAACACCCTGCCCAGGTCCCGCAGGGGTATATCCCGGTGGATGAAGACCTCCACAATGAAGATATACAGCACCGCCACCCCGCCGATTTCAATCAGAGACAGAAGACCGGAAAAATACCCGCCGATGAGCAGAACCGGGAGCAGGATTTCAAAGACGGATTCCTGTACTGCGCTGAAGGCCCTGGCAGGATTAAAGGGTTCTATGGGAATTTTTATTTTGATCGACGCGATAATGCCGAAGATAATAATCCCTGTAACGAGAATCAAGCCGGGGATGATCCCCCCTAAAAACACATGAAACACATTGGTCATGGTGGCAGTCCCCACCAAGATAATGGGGATGCTGGGAGGAAAGAGCAGGCCGATGCTCCCTACGGAGGTTAAAAGGCCGATGGAAAATCCTTCCGGGTACCGGACATGGCCGGTTAAAATCGTATAGAGGATCCCCCCTAAAGCGAGAATCGTAACCCCCGAAGCCCCGGTGAACGAGGCAAAAAAGGCGCAGATAAGCACCGTAGCCACGATCATGCCCCCGGGCAGCCAGGAAAAGAGGCTTCGAAAGGTACGTACCAGCCGTTCCCCGGCCTTACTCTCCGATAAGAAGAAGCCTACCAGGGTAAAGAGGGGAATCGCGATGAAACTATCTTTGGTGAGGGTGGTATATACCTGGTTCGCCACCACATCCACTTCACCCCCAGTCCCTTGGATCAGTAAAAGGGCCAAACCTCCCATGATGACAAACAGGGGGGTCCCGGCCAAGGCCGCAGCCACAAGCAGGACCACTCCGGGGATTCTCAGGTAAAAGGCCAGGGTATACCAGAAGTCGAGGAAGGTATAGAGCGTATCCGGCACATCAAAGCCCCAGAATATCTTAGCCAGCATGGGCGCAGACCAGAGGGTTCCCAGAAGCAAGGCCAAAACCGGGAGGAGCTTTCCTTTCCCCGGTACCGGCGCGTTCCAGGCAAACCGAAACGCCATCACCCCATAGCCGATGGGAATGATCAAGCCGAAGATCTGATTCGGGATAAACCCGATCATACGCCACGGAGAAAGGCCGATTAAGACAAAAGAACCGCCGCACCAGGCGACCTGGGTTAGGATACATGCGGATAAGAGCTTATGGGCGAGAGCAAAGCCCTGTTTTATCTTGGGATTTCCAAAATTATCGATCAAAGCAATGGAAAGGTGCTCTTCGGTTTTCGTGGCGAGCATCCCCGATACCAATCCCACCACCAGGAGGCAATGGACCATAAAGTCGTTGGAAGCAGGTATGCCGGTTTTGAATATAATCCGGGCAGCCGCATCTGCTACCGGAAGCAAAGCAAGAAGGATCAGGGCGCCATACCCCAGTCCTTGTTCAAGCCGATGCAGCGCCCCCCAGGGGAGGGCCTTTTCGGCCCTTAGTTCTCTATCCATTACCCCGCCGCCTTTAGCGCCCGTTCCGGTACTGCTGTAATATACCGTTTATTTGCTGATACAGGTCCCGGTTAAAGGTAGTACCCAACAGGGCAGGCATGGCCCCTTCCACATCAGTATACCAGGCTTGTTCCTGTTCCGGGCTTGTCTGGTTTACCTTTAGTCCATAGTTCGTCATGGTTTTTATCACATTGCTTTCAAGTTGGCTGATTGAATCGCTAATCTCGTCGGCAATACGCCGGGAAACGTCTATAAGCCTTGGTTTATAGGCTTCGGGAATCCTACTCCACGCCCGCTGGTTTAAAACGATCCCCCCCATAAAAGGAGCGATATTGATGGAGACCATGTGTTTGGCGATCCCGAAAAGCTGCATCCCGCCCACCAAGGCCGGACTTTGATACACCGCATCGATCATACCGCTGTTAAGGGCTACCAGGAGATCACTCATCGCCACCGGCACCATTTGATACCCCATGATCTTAAAGGCCTGACTCATTTCAGGCGTCTCAGGACTGGTTGCCAATTTTTGCCGTTTTAAGTCCTGCGGAACGAAGACCTCCCTGCGGGAAAAGATTTTAACCCATCCGGATTTAGCCCAGGCGAGGGTAAAAAAACCTTGCTTATTGATCCTTTCTTCCAGAACCGGTTTTAAGTCTTGGAGGACCCGCGTCAGTTCCGCATCGTTTCTGATAAGAAAGGGGGCGCTCAAGGTCATGATTTCCGGATCGATGAGGGCGAGTCCTGCAGAGGTGAGGACCACCCCCTGAATCTGATTCAGCTTGAGTTTCCGCAGTACATCTGCCTCGCCGCCGGCAACCCCGTTATGGTAGACCCGCAGTTCCACTGCACCGTTGCTTACCGCGGCCCATTCCTGGGACATACGGTTCAATGCCCCTCCCCAGGGGGTGTTTTCAGGGGCCATGGAGGCAAGTTTGATGGTGATCTTTCTTTGGGCAAAAAGCACCCTTGGATTCCCCATACCCAGCAGCAGCAATACCACGATACTGCCTATAAAACAGCAAATTCCTTTTGAAGCCGCTGTTTTTTGCATATTATTTCCTTTGTTCATACGACAACCTCCTTATGTATGAGCGGAGTCTCTGGGAACCTCCGCTATTTTTAAGGTACTTCCTGGTCAGCATCATCCCAATCCATATCGGTTTCTGCATCAAGAAAGAAATTTCCCGCTTCTTCCAGTAGATACCGGGCTTTGCGCTGGGAAAGGATGGTAACTAACCGATTTGCCGGATCCCCATCCGGATCCATGACCAAGGCGATCTCCAGATACGCCTTAAAAGTAGCATAATCCTGCGCAGGAATACAAACCGCCTCTGCATAGGCTATATAGGGCCCCGGCGAGCGGCCCCCGGATTTCTCCAGGGCCCGCTGGAAATAGGTATCTACCACGGATTTATTGCCCCCCATACCCTCCGGCATGGAAGCATAGAACAACAGATAGAATTCGTCCAAGGCCCCCTGATTGAAATCCGGGTCTAAGGCATAGGCCCGGTCGATATAGGCGAGCAGTTCCGGGGCCTTACGGCCCAGGTCCAGATCAAAGGGATTCAGGGAATAGGCCGAGAGAAGCCCTGCCGCGGTCCAGTACAGGAAGGGGACATCCTCCTGCTGCATCTTTCCCAAATACCCCCTTACTGCATCAGACCCCGAAGCGGTACTGAATCCCGGATATTTGTTATCTAGACCGGAATAGAGTATGGCCCCTCCCCGGAGGTAAAACTTTTTCGCCCGGGCATACTGCCGCTCCCGTTCCGCATACTGGTTCCGGGGGAGGATCTGGGCCGGCCCCTGGACAAAGGCATTGGCGTACATCACAAAAAGGGAACCCGTCGTAAGGATGAGCCCCTCATGGCGGGGATTAGCCGCAAGAAGGGATTCATACATCTTGATAGCAAAGGGGAGGGCGTTTCCCGCCAGTTCAGGATCCTCCTCCCCCGTAAAGACCGTGCTATTGCCCGCACCAGTCAAGGCATTAGAAACCGCATTGATAGCCATATGATTGATTGAACAAGAACCCAGCAAAATGATACTCACCGCCAGGGGGAAAAAAACGATACGCCCTTGCATCGCCCTACCTCCTTAGATACTACAGCCGGTCCTGTGACCAAGCTTACATAAAGGGTACAATTTTTTTAACTCCCATGCAAGAGCGGGCCGGGGCATCGGTATCTAAAAATGTAATTCATTAATCCACAAGGAATTACAAAGGTACCTGCCCTTGCCCTGGGATGCGCCCTATTGACGGTATGGTATGGGGAATGTACAGTGAGGATGGAGAGAAAAAATCTATGACCTATTCGATAGCCATGGCCGGGAAAGGCGGTACGGGAAAAACAACCATTTGCGGGTTGTTTTTGGATCATTTAGCCAAAACCGGGAAAGGGCCGATTCTCGCAGTAGACGCGGACGCCAATTCCAACCTGAACGAGGTGTTGGGGGTGAAAGCGGATATCACCTTGGGAGATATTCGGGAGGAGATTGCCACCGCGGAATTTGTAGACAAAAATCCCATTCCTCCCAGCATGTCAAAAAATGAGTACACGAATTTTAAGTTCAACGCCGCATTGGTGGAGGAAGACCAGTACGATATGCTGGTAATGGGCAGAGGCCAGGGAAAAGGTTGCTACTGCTTTGTCAATGATCTGCTCCGGGAGCAGATACGGAAATATTATAATAACTACAAGTATATGGTAGTAGACAACGAGGCCGGTCTGGAACACATAAGCCGGGGGATTCTCCCGCCGGTGGATCTGATTCTCCTGGTCAGTGACTGTTCCCGGCGGGGTATCCAGGCCGCGGGGCGGATCGCTGTCATGATAGGCGAGTTGGACCTCAAAGTAAAGGCGGTGCGCCTCATTGTTAACCGCGCTCCTGGAGGAAAACTGGAAGCCGGTGTACAAGAAGAAATCCAAGCCCAAAAGCTTTCCCTCATCGGCGTGATCCCTCAGGATGACCTGGTCTATCAATACGATGCAGCGGGAAAACCCCTGATTACGCTACCGGAAGATTCCCCGGTAAAACGCGCCCTGGGAGCAATCATCCATAAACTGGAACTGTGAGGCCGGATTCCTGCTATGTTGTATGCGCCGCAGATGATCCTCATCGGTTCCGCAGGCCAAAACGCGGGTAAAACGACCCTGGCCAAGGCATTAATCAAAACCTGGAAATCCTTTCCCCCTGGTTCCCCTGTACATGCTCCTATAGTGGCGCTGAAGATTACCAGTGTGGCCCAACAAGGCGCTTTATGTCCCCGGGGGGGAACCGGGTGTGGAGCCTGCGTCTCTATTACCGGGGACTTTGTCTTGGAAGAAGAGCAGGGGACATCCCCAAACAAAGACACTGCCCAGTTGCTTAAAGCAGGGGCCGACCGGGTATTCTGGCTCAGAGCCCTCTATGGGGCCCTGACAGCGGCATACACCCATTTTTTGGACCAGATCCCTCCCCAAGGGCTTATCATCTGTGAATCGAACAGCCTGCGAGAGGTGGTTCTGCCCGGGTGTTTTATCATGCTGATGAACACCTCAAGCGCTGCGGTAAAACCTACCGCAGCACGGGTGCTGCCTTTGGCGGATGTGGTACTACAAAACAGGGGCGTACCGGAAGATCTGGACGCGGTTATTTCCCGTATCCAGGTTATACGGGATGAAACTCGGGGGATACGGGTCCGTCTGAAAGGGGAATAACTTCAACCGTATCTCCCGGCTCCACAGGCCCCTTTCCCGGAGGGATCTGGAGTATGCAGTTGCAGCTGATGAGGGATGCCAGGGAACCTGATACATACCCGGCCTGGGGGAGAAAGACTTCCTTGCCTTCCCTCCGAGCGTACAAGAACCGTCCCTGGGGACTTGCCTTGGGGAAGGGTTCTTGCAAGACCCCGGGGATCTTCTGGGGAAGGACCGGAGCAGCGCCGGCAAGCCGGCGAATCACTGGTCCGGCCAAGAGATCAAAACTCATAGCTGCGGCAAAGGGATTTCCCGAAAGGCAGAGGATTATTTTTGTATCCTTGTACAGGGCGGTAACCCAGCCGCCGGGCTTCATCTGAACCCGGCGAAATAAGGGCTCTGCATTGATGTATGAGCCCACCTGGGGCATATAATCGTGGGCCCCCACTGAAACGCCGCCGGTACTGATGATACAGTCGCAGGTTTCAAGCAATTCCTCCACCGCACGGGCGATAAGGGCAGGGTCATCCGCAATGGCGGAGGTCCAAACCGGTTCCGCCCCCAAGGTTAATACCCGTGCTGCCAAAAGATACCGGTTGCTGTCGTATATTTTACCGGGAATCAGCGGCTCAGGACCGCTCATGAGTTCGCTGCCCGTGGAAAGGATCCCCACCCGGGGACGGGCAAAAACCGGGATCTCGATAAATCCCTGGGCAGCCAACAGGCCTACATGCGCGCTGGTGATTCGCTCCCCTTTCCTGAGGATACCCTGTCCCTGACGCATAACCTCACCGTGAAACCGGTAATTCTGATGAGCTGCTAAGGCATGAAAGATCCCCACCGTATCGGGATGATTATCCGTATCCTCCCAGGGGATGACGCAGGTGGCGCCTTCAGGAAGCGCCGCGCCGGTCATCACCCGGGCACATGCTCCGGGGGCCAGGGATTTCCGGGGAAGATCCCCGGCATAGATGGTTTCGACTACCCGTAAGAAAACCGGCTTATCCTTGCCGGCCCCGGCGCTGTCGGTATGGCGCAGGGCAAACCCATCTAAAGGGGAATTATCAAAAGGGGGAAGCGGGATACGGGCAGCGAGGTCTTCCCCGGCAATACGGTGCAGGGCATCAAGCAAGGGCAACAGGGTAGAGCCTTCAGGCCCCGGAGTCCGTTCAAGAAGAAGGGCAATCGCCGAATCTACGGGAATAGCTACACGAGAAAAATAATCGGTTGGTTCCATAGCGCCTGCCTTCCTTGCATGTCTCGCCTCCCCTTGAGAGGCCTTCCTTGGATAAAGCCCAAGCGCTTTACCGAGGGTGTCTTTACTATAGCAGCTCTTTTCCAGCTTGTAAAGTTACGGCTTTTTTCCCCACAGGGCACCAGCATTTACTTTAACGTGAGTTCAACAGAGAGAAAAAAGTCCGCCGGATTTTAGTCCGCCGAACTTTAGTTCGCAATTACGCGAATGTATTCGAATAATTCGCTGAAATGAGCGTTCATTTGCGGATTCCATCGAACTCACGTTACTTTAGGGTACAGGAGAAGCGCAAAAGAGACGATAGCTATCAATATCGGGTGAGCGCGTGGGCCGGGGGGACTCTGTCCTGTCGGTGAAGGAAAACCAGCCGGCGCTCTATCGGGATATCAATGAACCTTTATATAAAGGACTAGTTTGAGTGGCCGGGAGCGGAACGCCGTTCCGAGGCTAAACTGAGGGAACCCTGGGATACCTGATACACTAAGGCCCCGGATGTACGGTACCGGTGATAAGGTTCATCAGGAAGAAAGGTAAAAAAAGCTTGGGCATATTCAGGAAGGGCTACCAGAAATTTCCACCGCTTTTCCGGGTCCAGTTCAAGGAGTACATCGTCCAGGAGCAGTACGGGATACTTTCCCGTTAATTCGGAAAAACGCCGGGCCTGGGCAACCCGCAGGAGCAGGGCAAGCAGCCGCCGCTGGCCGGTGGAGGCTTTCCCGGCAAATTCCGTTTCTCCCCGGATAAAAAGGTATCGGTCCCGATGGGGCCCTGAAAGGGTAAGGCCTGAAACCATATCCCTTTCCCGGTGTTCTCCCAAGAAACAATGGATCCCCTCCAGGGTCAGGGCTTTCCAGGACGGGACATAGCGCAGGCCCAGCTTATCGAGACGGGTAACCTGTTCATAGAGGATACCAAAAGTTGCGGAAAAACCGGTGGCCGCTTCCTGCCGCTTTTCCATGAGCTTGAGCCCATAGAAAGCGAGCTGGGGATCAAGGGCATCCAGCATGGGGCCAATGGAAGTTTGGGTATGGTGTTCCGCTCCTGTTTTGAGCAGGGTATTTCTTGTTTTAAGGACCCGGCGGTATTTTCGAAGG
Organism: Treponema sp.; assembly: GCA_031258005.1. GTDB lineage: Bacteria > Spirochaetota > Spirochaetia > Treponematales > Breznakiellaceae > JAIRLU01. The sequence continues at coordinate 3,411 of JAIRNP010000144.1, read as the reverse complement.
TCTTCCAGATAACCCGGATCCGCGAGCCCTAGGGTCTGATCAAAGAACCAGCGCCGCCGTTCCGGGCTTCCGGTAACGAATTCCATATCTTCATGACAGAATACGATACTCGGAGCCACCCCCAGCAGGTCCCGCCGGTCCTCAATACGTTTTCCGTCCAGGTATACGGTCTTTTTGTGCTGTTCATAGGTAACCCGGACCTGGTCATAGAGCAACTCCTTGTCCATGCCTCCATCCCCAGTAACAGAACCGGCAAAATGGGCGGCGACCGCACTTTGTTGCTCCCCCTCGCGCACTACCTCCCTATCCAATACTCCCCTGAAGGACGAAGCATAGGAACAAAAATAGACCGCTTCAAGGAAATTGGTCTTGCCCTGTCCGTTTTCACCCACCAGAAAAACATCTTTTCCTTGAGTGTCCGTCTCCGCGTCTACAAGATTCCGAAAACCCAGGGTCCGCAGGGTTCTAAAGATCACAGTTGCATAGGCATGACAATGTGGAAGAAGTCTCTGGCGGGCTCGGGCATGATGGTTATGGCCCGGGTCGCCTCAGTAAACTGAATACAGATATCCGTATCATCCATTACCTTAAAGGGTTCTTCCAGATACCGGTAATTCAAGGCGATGGACACCTCTTCCCCTTGGTATTTACAAGGAATCTCCTCTTTTGCCGTTCCTATATCACTTTCTTCAGAATACACCGCGATGGACTCGGAACTAAGCCCCAAATATACTCTATGGGACTTTTGTTCGACCAAGAGGGAGACCCGTTTGAGGGCATCAAGCATTTCAAGGCGATTCACGATAAACGAACAGCTTTGATTCTCAGGAATAACCCGATGGTAATTGGGGAATTGTCCTTCAATTAACACGGAGGATAAATTATAGGAACCGAACTGGATAAAGATGATCTTATCGGTTACCGAAATTGATACGAGCCCCTCATCTCCCGCCCGTTTCATGATGATGTTCAGGATTTTGGGAGGAATGATGATACCGGAGAAGTCCTTTATCTCCTTAGTAAGGGTTTTGCTGATATAGGCTAGGCGCCTGCCGTCAGTGGCAACCATGATGCTCTTGTCTTCGGTCTTTTCAAAGAATACCCCGTTCATGAAATACCGGGCTTCATCATCGGAAACCGCAAAAATGGTCTGGAGGATCATCTCTTTGAAGTCCTTAACCGGCATTTCAAAGGCATTCTCCGTATAAGGCACCGGAAATTCGGGAAATTGCTCAGAAGCAATGCTTTTCAGTTGAAACCTAATCTTCTTGAGGGTAGGTCTGATCGTTATTTTCATATCGATTTGCTCAAACTCAAGCTCCCCCTCAGGAATAGAATTGAGGATCCCTAAGAATTTATCCCCAAATACCGTAGTCGCTCCCGATTCTATGACGATTACCGGCACTTTGGTCTCGAAGTTGACCTTTCTATCCGTGGCTTTGATGGAAAGGGTGTCATGTTCAGCTTCAAGATAAATATTAGACAGTATGGAAATGGCATTCTTGGAGGAAATGATTTCCTGAGCTATGGCGATTTCTTTTAGCAGAACGCTCCGTTCACATGTGAATTTCATATAGGCTTATACCTCTTGCTTTGTATTTACCTCGAGTAATTAGGGAGGCTTTCCCAAAGATTACAATTTCAGAAAAGCCTCTTGGCTATACATAGCCTCATGAGCCTGTTCCAAAACTGAAGTTTTGGAACAGGCTCTCATAATACTTCTTTTACGGGTTTATTCATAGCGCCGATAAAAACAGCGGCTACTTATCCCCGGCTTTGAGTTTTGCCTCGAAGCGGGCTAAGTCTTTCCCCTCTAGGCTTGCATCCGCGGCGCTTCCTTCCGCGACTCCCAGGCGCCGCCGGATTTCCGCGAACTCTTCCCGGGAGAAGGAGACCCCATCCAACACATACTGCTCAAAGGACATACACGATCGGGGAGCCACCTTCTTCGTTATCTTCAAGAGAACCCCAGCATAGCAGCGGATTTCTTTCTGGGCATGCACGCTCAGGCGGAGTTCCAAAAAATGAAACAGATTATGCAGATCAATCTGCCAGTAGAACTCGGTATACAAGGAGAGGGGCAGGTTTATCCGGGCCAGTTCCCGGGCAATCCCCTGCTCAATAAGCCCGGCGTAATCCGTATAGGTTCGTTTTTGGGCTGCCGCCATAGCCGTACATATCCCCTGGGCAATCTCCCTATCCAGGGCTTCTGCCCCACGGCCTTGCTTATGGTCAGTACTTTGGAGCGCCACATCCTCAGGAATGGGCACATAAAACTCCTCCTGCATCACCGAATACCGGCCTGAAATTTCGTTGAGCCGGGCAGTACGGTGCCGTACCCATTGGCGAGCCACAAAAACCGGGAGTTTTACATGAAAAGTCAACACCACCTGTTCAAAAGGCGACGTATGGTGGTTCCGTAAGAGATAATCAATGAGCCCCCCGTCTTCTCGATATCCTTTGGTTCCCGTCCCATAGGATACTCGGGCGGATTGTACCACCCGCTCATCTCCTCCTAAATAATCTATCAACCTGATGAAGCCTTTATCCAAGACCGGAAATTCCTTGTCCAGTATGGCTTCGGCTTCCGGTACAATACAATGAGCCATTGCATCCCTCCGTTTTGAGTATACTCTATTTCAGGATTCACGAAAAGCGTCCCCCTTGCCTCATCGAAAAGTAAGCCCATTCGAGCCGTATTCCTAGGGCAATTCGCTCCCGCCACGCCGGAAGGTCAGCATCCGCTAGGATTATACCAGGGAGATTACCATGGAAGATACGGGAATTTTAGGGCTTTTTTGTGGAACTTAAAAACATAGCTGGTGAGAGGGCATAAGAAACGGCATAAAAAGGGGTCGGCTAAGGAAAAAGAGCAGCCCAAATCCCTAACCGGACTATGATAGACCGGCGGCTCAAGGCATTTCGGGGGATTCACTCCTGTTATGACAAGCTTGACCGCATGTTTAGGGCTTTTATTTATCGTTCCGGTTGTAGCGAACCTGCGGTTCTACGATGTTGCGGACTAAAGTCCGATGGTGGCTCGAATAAGGAAATGCGTAACATCGTATCGTAGGTACGCGGCCGGGGCTGGCAAAATATGGCGGAGCAACGGCGTGGGAATATTCCCCAAGGAAGCTGGGGCGCGTAGCGGAATCTAGGCCCACGGAACCCCTGAGCCGCCTACTGGTGGCGCATATAGACCTGTTATATGCCATTTGCCATAAAATTTTTAAAAATATTTGAAAAAGAATGTCGTTAATAAGTGATAAGTTCACCCCCTATAGTAACGAGGGAAACGTTCACCCGCCCTCGCCGCTTTGCAGGCAAGTTCCGGCGTTTTGACATCGGCAAGAAAGGAATCGTGAATGAGGCGTTTGGTGACCTCGGGCAGATGTGATGGTTTGTCTTTAT
>JAIRNP010000040.1 GCA_031258005.1 Treponema sp. | reverse complement strand
GGGTAGGTATTCACGCCCAGGGTCTTCCTCCATCGCACCATGCTCTCCACGGCACATTCGGCGGTGTCCGGTGCTGTCCCAAGGGTTACAAAGCCTTCATTTCGGTTCACGCCATATATGCCGTACGGCGCCCCTTTGCCCCGTTCTGGTATCGGAACATCATGGTCCAACACCTTCGTGGGTGATTTTTTCTTGCCCTATTCGACCCCCTTGATTCTTGACATATCGTTTGATTACTTCCTCATCCCCGCTTGCGAAACTGACCCGGTATACACCGGCAAGACCTTCGCCGGTTTTCTGGACCTGCTCTCGAAGGGCTTTTTTGCTCCGGGTGAACATGTAGTCTTTGTACATACCGGCGGCGGCCCTGCGCTCTTTGCCATCTATACAATAGAGTTGGTAATCCCCTATCCATGCCGTTTCCTTCCCCATTATGCTGGCTCCCTGTTGGAGTCAGGCTTCCCAGACCACCCTGAGCCCGATTCCGGATATATACCCTTTTGCAAGAGCCTCTTTTTGCTAAAATATACCCCATAACCGACTTTTAACCTCCCCCTCATCATTTCCTCATTTTAGGTACCTATGTTTATCTCAACGTTATATAAGCAGGAGTTTTTTATGAAACCTAATGGAACTACCAAAGAAACCAAGTCTTATGGGAGAAGCAGGGGATATGCTGCCTGTCTGGGGTTTTCAATCGCCCTGACGGTCCTCGCAGGATTGTCCGGGATGCCTCTCTGGGCAAAGGCTTCGGCGGACGGAACGCAGCGGAATACCGCAGTGGCCCCGGCGGGACAGGCTAAATACGTGTTCCTCTTCATCGGGGACGGCATGGCTATGGCCCAGATCAGTGCTACCGAGGTCTATGCCACAGCCCGGTCATCCAAAGACATCACCATCACCAGGCTGGGCTTTACCAGGTTCCCGGTATCGGGGCTGACCACCACCTACGATGCGGGAACCTTTATCACCGATTCCGCCTCCGCCATCACGGCCATCGCCACGGGGAACAAGACCTTGAGCGGGGTCCTCAACATGGATCCGGGGAAGACCAGGCGTTTCAAGACCATCGCGGAATACGCCCACGAGGCGGGGATGAAAGTTGGCATCGTGTCCAGCGTTACCCTGGATCACGCGACTCCCGCGGGCTTCTTTGCCAAGGTTCCCTCCCGGAGCAACTACTACGACATCGCGGTTCAGATGGTACAAAGCGGCTTTGACTACTTTGCGGGAGGCGGCCTCCTGCAGCCCACGGGAAAGAACAAGGATCAACGCGACGTGATACAGATGGCCAGGGACGCGGGGTACGTTTACGTCAATACGAAAGCGGCCTTTAACGCCTTGAAACCCGGGGCCGGCAAGGTGCTTGCCATAAACGGGACCCTCCAGGATTCAGGCTCCATGCCCTACGAACTGGACCGCAAGGACGACGATCTTTCCCTCGCGGACTATACCCGCAAGGGGATTGAACTTTTGCAGGACCACCCTCAAGGCTTTTTCATGTCCGTCGAAGGCGGGAAAATTGACTGGGCCTGTCATGCGAACGATGCGGGCGCGGCGATCCAGGATGTGATCGCCTTTGATAAGGCCGTCAAGGTGGCGCTGGATTTTGCCCAGGCCCACCCCGATGAAACCCTGATCATCGTTACCGGCGACCATGAGACCGGCGGTATGACCATAGGTTTTGCGGGAACCCAGTACGATACCTTTTTTGATAAGGTGGCTCTGCAAAAAAAGTCCTTTATCGCCTTCAATGATGAAATCCTCACCCCCTACAAGAAAAACACCCCCAAGGCCCAGGCGAAACTGACGGATCTTATCCCCGCGATACAAGATGCTTTCGGCCTGGACTACGCCGGTCTTTCGGATTTCCAGAAGGAACAGCTTGCCTTTGCCTTCCAGCGTTCTATGGGTGACGAGATTGAACGGCCGGTGGCGGAGGATCAGTACCTCCTCTACGGCGGGTACGAACCCCTTACGGTGAAGATCACCCAGATCATGAACCAGACTGCGGGTATAGGCTGGACTTCCTACGCCCATACCGGCGTTCCGGTCAGCACCTTTGCCGCAGGGGTCCACCAGGAACTCTTCAGCGGTTATTACGATAATACGGACATCTTCAGAAAACTCGTCTCCGCGATGAACCTTGGATTGTAACGCATGGCACACGGAAACCCCTGTCTACGAGCCCCGTACCATGAGCTTGTAAGAAAACCGGAAGCTTACCCATGAGAGAGAGCAAACTAAAACCAGCAGATCAAAACCGGTTGCCGTGGCGGAATATACATGAGCCACGGAGGGACATGATTTTTGCCGCAGTATCCCTGGCGGCGACCCTGCTGTTTTTTATCCTTCCCACAGGATTTGAAGGGGCAGGCCAGGCGGCGGGGGGCGAACGGGCCCGGGGGAAGGTTATCGAAGTGAATAACGAGCGGCTCATAACCATAGGCCCGGTGAAGCAGGGAGAACAGCAGCTTGAGGTGGAGATCCGTTCCGGGCGGTTTAAGGGGCAGGTCTTTTCGGGATCGAATAACCTTATGGGTAAGATTGAACTGGACAAGATCTTTTCGCCCGGGGACTCGGTACTGGTGATACTGAGCGTTTCGGAAGAAGGCGGGGGGATTCGCCACGCCCAGGTCTACGATCATTACCGTACCGGGAAGACGGTGTTTCTCGGTATGCTCTTTTTCATCTTTATTATCCTCATCATGGGATGGATGGGGGTGAAGATCGTGATTTCCTTTGTGTTTACCGCGACGGCCTTGATCCGGGTTCTCTTTCCCGCCATACTCCGGGGCTGGGACCCGATCTTTGCCTCGGTCCTGTTAACCTCGCTCTTAACCGGGGTGATCATCTTCCTTGTGGGAGGGCTCACCCGGCGGGGACTCACCGCGTTTGCCGGTTCTATGGGAGGGGTCCTGCTCACTTCGCTCCTGGCTTTTTTCTTTACCTATTGGTTCAATATCCACGGGGCGGTGCGGCCTTTTGCGGAAGCCCTCCTCTATGCGGGTTATACCCACCTCAATCTGGCGCACCTCTTTATCTCCGGGATTTTCCTTGCCTCTTCCGGGGCCATGATGGACCTTTCCATGGACATCGCCAGCGCCATGGACGAGATCAAGAAGCAATACCCCGCGGTCAGCCGCATGAGCCTCATTAAAAGCGGGGTCTCCGTTTCCCGCCACGTAGCGGGTACCATGTCCACTACCCTGCTCCTGGCCTATTCCGCGGAGTACACCGCCATGATCATGACCTTTATCGCCCAAGGGGTTCCTCTGGAAAACGTCATCAACCTGGTCTGGGTTTCCTCTGAGGTGGTGCATACCCTGGTGGGCTGTTTCGGCCTGGTCCTGGTAGCGCCCCTCACGGTATGTGCCGGGGGAATAATCCTTATGGACAGAAAAGACGCGGATACGGGCTAAACCCCAGCGCTCCTCCGGGTCTCATGTAAGAGGGGGATAGGAGGCTCTCTATAATCTCTGCGTCTTTATGGGAGAAGGCATTTTGTAACGGGGCGTATATCCAGTTCCCCGGCTTTAATTCAGGTGACCTTGAATCGGGAAACCTCACGGATGAGAGCCTCTATCTTCTGCTTGTTTTCCACACTTATGTCATTCACCCGGTTCACTGCGGTATCGATCTGCTCTGCACCGACCGCCATTTCCTGCATACCGCTGTTTATCTCCCCGCTGATCTGCTCCAGGGTCTGGCTTTCCTGAAGCACTTCCCGGCCTCCTTCAAGCATCCCATGTGCGCTCTTTTGCACTTCCCCGCTTATCTCCCTGAGGCTACTTATAGATTCATAAATATGGGCGCTCCCCTGTTCCTGCTCGGTCATCGCGTTACGGATATAGGTCTCTTGATCGCTTACCTGCTGTACCCCATTGCTTATGGCCTCGAAGTTCCCCAGCGCCTTTTCAGTGGAATTCGTTATATGGTCAATGGACTCCTTTATCTTCTGCAGCACACCGCTTATAATTTTGGACTGCTCTGAAGAGGATTCCGCCAGTTTCCGTATCTCCTCTGCCACCACCGCAAAGCCCTTCCCCGCTTCCCCTGCATGGGCCGCCTCAATAGCTGCATTCATGCTCAACAGGTTCGTCTGACTGGCTATGTTTTCCATCATCCCGTTTATCTCCAAGAGGCCCGCAGATTCCCGGGCTATCTCCTGAATATTCGTGGAAACTTCCTGCAAGCCGCTGCGGCCTCTTTCAGAGGCTTCTGAGAGTTCCCTAATGTTTCCCTCGCTGGAGATGAGGGTCTGGGTTACACTCTGGATATTCGCCAGCATCTGTTCAACCGCAGAAGACGATTGGCTTACGCAATCTGTCTGCTTTTCAATCTGCCGATTTAAGGTCCCGATGTTATCCAGTACCTGTCCCATGACCTCATCGGTACTTTTGACGCTCTCCACCTGTTTTCCGGTCTGGGAATTGATGCTCTGAATGTTTGCGGTGATCTGATCGATGGAAACCGCGGTCTGAGTCATATTCGTCGCAAGTTCTATACCGGTTTGGGAAAGGGTTTCCGCATCCTGTTTAATGGCCGTAACGAGGCTCTGGATCTGATCGATGGTGAAGTTTATGTAGCGGGCCAGATCCCCCAATTCATCCTTTGAGGAAATAGCCACATGCTGGGTGAGGTCTCCTCCGGCTATGTCTTTGAGGACCCCCATGGTATAGGCGATGGGGCGGCTCAGGGAATGGGCCATCATAACGGCCCCGATACACACAAAGACCATCATGCCCCCGCAAATGAAGATGCTCACCCAAAGGCTCCGGTATAGAGGAGCGGAAATAACCGAGGTGGGAATCCCCACCATCATAGACCACGGAGCAATCCCTTCTCCCACATAAAAGGGAACGCTGATAAAGCGCATCTCCTTTTTGAGTTGGGAAACATAGGTGGTAAACCGGAATGTTTCACCTTGCTGGATGGCGCGTATAAGGTCCGGCAAATAGTCCCCTGCAATATCCTGTTCGCTGTCTTGGATGCGCTTACCGAGCCTGCTCGTATCAAAATGCCCGCTTACGATGCCGCTGTTGCTGTACACCGCAGCCACGGCGCCCGGGTAGGGCTGTATCTTCTCCACCTGCTCTTGAATGACCTCAACCCCAATATCACGGGTAATTACGCCCGCAAAGCGTCCATTCCTGGTGATGATAGGCGCGCTCACCGTGGCCATAAACATATCCACCCCATCAATGGGGTACAAAAAAGGCCCGGTGAGAAGCTCTTTCCCGGTTTGTTTGGGGATAAGGTAATACTCTCCCTCTCCGGGAACGTCATAGCCCACAAGGGTCTCCACCTGCACCCCTTGCCTTGTCTTGGACCAGTAGGGGGTGAAGCGGCCCGTATGGTCCGCGCCCGGCGTATCAGCCCATTCCGCGTCAATGTCGTCCAGACCGTTGGGTTCCCAGATCATAGCGGCGCCGATGACCTCGGCCTCAGATTCAACTGTGGCGCTAACCATAAGGGAGAAAAGTTCCCGCCGGTCTGTAGCGGGAATCTGATCAGTGCGTTCCATCACCTGTGATAAGGCTCGAACCGCGGCGAGGTGGCTGTCCAACCATGTTTTGATGATGAGAGCCTGTTCCGCGCTCAGATTACTGATTTCGTTATTCACCAATTCCTCTGTGCGTTTGTGGTTCAAATTAAGAATGATTCCCAGGGGTATAAGCGTTCCGGTCAGATTCAAAACGGCAATCGTAAGAAAAAATTTTACTCCTATTTTCATTAAAAACGCTCCTTTTATTATCCATCGTATATACTCACTTAGTATTATACCCTGGACCAAAGGCTAAAGGTCAAGCAGGCGCATTACCTCATGTAAAATGTTACCGAAAAAAGCCTGTGCCTCAAATTGAAACGTCAACGTGTTGACGCTGTTACCCAAAGTCGCATAAGGATGCTCGAAGGAGGGCATCCGAATGGGGTTAACCATGAAAGAGAAACAGGCGGTGGTGAGGGAATACCGACCCCGTTACCAGAAAGCATCGAAAAAGGAAAAGCCTCACCAAACCCATCACGTCACTGAAAAGCCGCATCCCGATACGCACCTTCTCCTCAGGGGAGGAGCGTAAAACACCCGGTTTCCGGCAAACCGGCACGGCCGGATTTTAGTCCGCCACCACTGCGGGCAGACCGCTTCCGGCCAATAGGTCCTCATGCTGACCGCCACGGACATCGCCTCGGGCTGGATGTGCCGGTATTCCCCCCTCAACAAGGCCCACAAGGGGATGTTCCAGTCCCTGACGAACCTCAAAGCCTCCGTCCGCCCTTTACAATCCTGTCGAACTTCAGCAGAATGTCAGCAAGCTATCCTCCGTTTGCGTCAGCGGCTCCCCCAGGCAAACCGCGTTCAGACACTAGAGGAGAAATAGCTTTCGGATTTTTGCAAAAAATCCGCCAAATCTGCCCGTTTTTTAGCGAGGGTTGTTCAATAACTTCAGTTATTGAACAACCCTATGTAATTTTTTTGCTATTTCTGAAATGCAGCGTTGCTTTAATTCCCGAAAATCCGTAACCCCTTTTAACCTATCCCGTATCATAAAATGAGTGTTTTCACCCGTCCCTTTTTCCCAGGGCGAAGGGGGATGACAAACATAGACTTGGATCCCGGAACGCTCAGTTACTAGTTGATGCTCGCTGTTTTCCTTGCCGTGATCAAAGGGTATCGTTTTGCACAAGTTCGCCGCCTAACCCGCTAAAACAGTTCTCCCCCGTTTTTTCACCGTCGCGGTATCTTATTTCTCCAGCAGGTCTCTTTGCACAAAAGGGCTTTTCTCTTCGACTCTGACGCATAACGCGCTCTTGTGCCCTTTCCCGATTATCAGCTCTCCTTCCCAGTGTCCGGAAATAGTACCTGCTACGGCCCGTGAGTGTTATAATTCAATAATATAATCACAGAGAACTTTACTGGATTTTCGGTGTGTTACTACTATGATTATTGCTTTGGGGAAACTTGTTTTTAATAACGCTAAAATTGTTTTTTCTTTATTTTCTTCAAGTCCTGATAAAGATTCGTCAAGAACGATAAGTTTTTGTTTATCTCCTTTTGCAAATAATCTTAAGACGCCAGTTCAAATCTGAAGTGCAAATTTTCGCTCTGAAAAAACTTCGTTAGGTGTCCGATAGCCTAAAGCCTTACGGGGACGATGAGTATCAGATAGATACTATTGATTTTAGCGGTAATTCTGTCAAGCCGCCTCTGGGTCAGATTATCAAACAAAGTCCTTTTGGGCAGGTATTGCCTGATAAGCCCATTCGTATGTTCGTTTAATCCCCGCTCCCATGAATGATAGGGACGGGCGAAATAGATGTCGCATCCCAGCACCGCCGCCAATGTCTTGTGGCCCGAAAACTCCTTGCCATTGTCAAAGGGGAAGCGTTTTAATACCATCATCAGGAATAGCATTGAAGGCTCGAATTGCGGCCCGGTTCAGGATTGCCGCCGCCTTGTCCGGCATGACTTTCGCCACCAA
>JAIRNP010000018.1 GCA_031258005.1 Treponema sp. | reverse complement strand
ACACTGTGGGGGGGGGGTTTCGGGTGTTTTACTTTTTTAATAATTGTATAAAACGTTTTAACCCCCCCCTTTATAGGTCGTTGGTTTGTTTAAACCCCCCCCCCCCCCCCCCCCCCCGGCGGGAGCAGCAATTTTTATCAGGGTTACCCTGTCGCCTTCGGACAGAACCGGCGTGGCCGTTGCGGCGGCTTTGTTAAGGGTGTAGGTTCCTTTCGAATAATCCCCCGCGTCTACCGCCAAAACAACGTAATTGGTTTGCGAGCCGGTAACATTCGGATGCGCCACGCCGTAGGAGCCCACCAGGGTCAACTCCAAATTACCGGTTGTTGTGTTGTCGGGATTAGTATCCTCATCGTCATTGTTGATGGGGCACCCCATCAACGCCAATAGGGCACACAAGACCCCGATGGCCCATTTCGGATGTTTTAAATCCATACATGCCTCCTTAAAGAACACCTCATGATATAAAGTTATCTCAAGATAACTATGTATGGAACATACAACATATTTATAAGATAGTCAACTAATTTCGAAGATTTCTCCACCGCCCGTCGTGATGTGCCTCTTCCCCTGATACGGCCAGGGTATATTCCGACCATACGTTTGCGTACCAATCACGGGTAAAAAAACACGCCACCGATTGAGAGAAAGCATCTGTCATGGAGGAGATAGTATCTAGCATAAGATTTGAGTCAGGCTCCTCCCAAAGAGTTCCCCAATCCTCATACGAAAAGCATCTGGTACGGGAGCCCGCAAGATTCCCGGTAAACCCATCCCTTTCGTATCTTCGGTTAGGGGAAATTCGAGGGTATAGGCATGTAATAAGAGACCTCCAGGCTGAAAACTTCCCCCATACTTCCGGTCCCCTGCCAGAGGATGCCCGTGGAAAGCGGCTTGGGCTCTGATTTGATGGGTACGGCCCGTATGAATTGCAGCCAGGATCAGGGAGTAGCGTGAGGTAGCGGCCAGGGGGGAAACATCGGTTTCCGCATCCTGGGCGGCTGCATCCTGCTCCTCCCTTACCCTCGTCTTGCGGGTGTTCCTATCCCGGATCAGCAGATCCTCCCAGCGGATCGGGGCCCCTAGCTTCCCATCTACCAGGGCAAGGTACTGTTTCTTCACCCGCCGTTCCCTGATAAGGGCGCTGAAATACCGGGCCCCTTGCAGCGAGGTGGAGAACAGGATAATACCGCTCGTGGGGGTATCGAGGCGGTGAATAGGGCCGGGCCTAAAAGAAAGAGAAGGAGGCAGCTTTTTTACCAGATAGCTCCGTACCATGGTTTCCAGGCTGGCCGGGCCATGGACCGCAAGCCCTGCAGGTTTATGTAAGGCCAGAAGGCCGGCACCTTCCCAGAGTATGGGAACCGGCAGCCGGGGCTGGTACGCAGGAAGGGATACCCGGGAAACCGGAGCCGCTTCTTGGGGGATGGTAATACGCGAACCCGCCTTGAGCCGAATCGAAGCTCCTGCAGGCATACCATCTACCAGGATATGCTTTTTCCGTAAGAGCCGGTGGAGCGCAGAAAGGGGCAGTTCGGGCAGGGCCTTTCGGAGGAGCCGGTCCAGTCTCCGTCCATCATCATCCGGTGCGGTGATCATGGTTATTACCATAAGTATAGTCTACACTATTTACTCAAATGTGATAAACTGATCCTAAGTAGGGAGATTAAGGTAGTCAGGGGTACTGTAGGATGAGTACCATTAGTAATTTCGGAGCGTAAAACGATGATAGATAAGGAACGTGTTGAAAAAGCTATCCGAGATATTCTCAAGGCCATTGGAGATGATCCTGATCGAGAAGGTCTCAAAGAAACCCCTGCCAGGGTTGCACGGATGTATGAGGAGATCTTCGCCGGGATTGACCATGATCCGGTACAGGAGATCAAACTATTTAAGGAGGACAGTTCAGGTGATATGGTGGCCATGAAAGATATCCCTTTCTACTCCATGTGTGAACACCATCTCATGCCCTTCTTCGGCCATATTCATGTGGTTTATATTCCGAAAAACGGGAATATTCTGGGACTGAGCAAGATTGCCCGAATCGCTGACGTACTTGCCAAAAAGCCTCAGCTTCAGGAACGCTTGACCAAGGAGATTGGGGAAGTCATTATAAAGGGAGCCGAGGCCCTGGGTACTGCCGTGGTAGTAGAAGCGGAGCATCTGTGTATGACCATGCGGGGTATACGAAAACCAGGAGCCCAAACCCTTACCTCGGATTTCAGAGGCATATTCGAGACCGATACCGGTCTTAGGGCTGAGGCCCTCGGCTTGATCCGAGGGTAGAAGTAAGGGAAAAAGCGGCCTTAAGGCCGCTTTTTTGAGAGCCCATTTCATCGGACCAGAGGCCCGTACTAACTTGAGTTTTGAAACTGGTTGAATGATAAGGGGGATTTAAGGAGGTAATGAGCGTGGCAAGGGAGCGAAAAAACACCGGCGATGTTTTTCATTGTAAGGATTACGAGTTTCCCCTGGGTACCAGGACCTACATCATGGGGATCCTCAACGTTACCCCGGATTCATTTTCCGATGGTGGAAAATACCAGGAGCCGGAAGCCGCGGTAGAACGGGCCTGGCAAATGGTTGAGGAGGGAGCGGACATCATTGACATCGGCGGGGAATCTACCCGGCCTGGATTTATCCCGCTGGATGGGGAAACGGAAAGCCGGCGGCTTGTGCCGGTAGTGGAACGCCTGGCCCATGACCTTAAGGTACCCATCTCCATTGATACTACCAAAGCTGTGGTGGCGAAGCGGGCCCTTGAAGCAGGGGCTCACCTCATCAACGATATCTGGGGCTTGCAAAGGGATCCGGACCTTGCCCAGGTAAGCGCGGCATTTGACGCGGGGGTAATTCTCATGCACAACAGCGACCGTTGCAGCTATCAGGATCTTATGGGGGATATCATCATCTTTCTTTGCAAGAGCCTGGAGATTGCTCAAGGAGCGGGAATCAAACGAGAAAACATTGCCTTGGATCCGGGTATCGGATTTGGAAAAGATCTTGCCCAGAACCTTGAAACCCTACGGAGGCTCCAGGAACTTCGTGCCCTGGGGCTTCCGATCTTGCTGGGGACCTCCCGAAAATCCCTGGTAGGAAAGGTCCTCAATCTACCGGTACACGACCGAGTCGAAGGTACCGCCGCGACCGTTGCCTTGGGCATTGCCTATGGAGCGGATTTTGTGCGGGTTCATGACGTGCAGGCAATGAAACGGGTTGCGGTCATGACCGACGCGGTGGTCCGGGGCAACCTGCCATAAGCCTATTCCCGTTCATACCGGGCCATGCTGGTGGGGGTTTCAAAGACCTCTACCGCCCACAAGAGGACCGGATTCATGTGAAAGACAGGCAATAGGGCTTCAACTTTTCTGAAAATAAACCCTGCAATTCGTTCGGCACTGGGATCGTTGTTGAATTCAGGATTATCATTGAGGTTGCTATGATCCAAGCCGGCGATTACCTGGCGGAGGGCAGTTTTGAGGACACCGAAATCAGCCAACATACCCCCCTCATCAAGGTTTTCCCCCCGGATCCAGAGCCGGACTCGGTAATTATGGCCGTGCAGCTGTTCGCACTTCCCATGATAATGGCTTAAAAAATGGGCCGCGGCAAAGTCGGCTTCTACGCGTACCGAAAACATGCATTCAGTATAAGGGGATGGTACAAAGAAATCAACCACAGAGCTGCCTGGATCTATATGAAGTCAAACCGTCGCCATGCTCCCCTTATGAAAAAGGACTGCCTTCGGACATTATGTTAGGCGGCGGTGAAAAACTACTAAGCCTTAAACAGCGGTTTGACAAGACAGTTTATGTTACACCTGGGCATAAAACCCATAAGTAAGATACCGCGGAACCAAACCTTCGTTTCATGGAACCGGACGGCAAAACTCAATAAGGAGGCTTTTATGCCGGACTATATTCCCAGAAGAGACGAGCAGTTTTTATTGTGGGTAAAGCCCCTGGTATCCATCCGATGTAAAGCCCCCAATTGACGGATTTCAACATTCCATCAGGGGCTTTAACGCCTGTTCAGGCCGAATTGACCGCGTATGAAACGGTTTTTACCGCCACGCAGAACCCCAATCGCGGCAAAGTGGACGTTTTGAACAAAAACGAGGCGCAGGACGCGCTCAAATCGTCCATTCAGGCATTTGTCAAGGCGTATCTTGCCTATAATCCCGCCGTAACGGACGCGGACAAGAAACGTAGGGGACTTCCATTGCACGACCTAATCCGCACCCCTGCACCGCCCGCCAACACCGATTCCCGAATTGGAATTGGACAGCTCCATAATCCGGCAAATCACCGTCCATTTTGGGGACGCAGGAAGTGAACGGCGGGGTAAACCGGAACACGTTCACGGCGTTGAATTACGATGGGCATTACTGGATGTTCCGCCGTTATCGGTAAAATGGTAGTACGCCCCAATGTCGTATAACGTTCCAGCTGTATATGACGTTTTTGCGGTTGCGATAAAGGAACGCTTCGCGTTCCTTTATCGCAAAAATGTGGGTGGAGTGTGGCGTGGGAATGAGCGAAGCGAATGACCTAGCCACACGGAACCCCGAGCCGCTTTAGTGGCGAGCATATACAGACCTGTTATGTGCAGTTGGGGCGTACTTTATACCCCATTAAATTTTATTTTATATTCATATCTTAATTTCCTATCATAATCCAATTCTATAAAATCTGTCGGCCTTATTTGTCCTTCCTTCTTGTCAAAATAGTTTATATCCGCTGTTTTTAACATCTTATACACAAATTGTGAGCAAAACATTATATTGGGCCGAAATGAAAACTTTAATACAAGCCCAAGTATATTATATGCGTTCCCCTGTTCATTTATTTCCTTTATTTTGTCTATTATTACTTTCTTTTGTTCCTTTGTAATTGGCAAACTATATATTATTATTGATGAGTCATCTTTTTTATTGAAATATTTTATCATTTCCATATTTAATCCAGGCGGATATATTCTTTCCCCGCCATTGTAACTTACTATTGTTTTTAAGTCTTTGTCAAAAGATAAAGACGCATGATTATATTGCTTTTTTGTAAACATTGAGATAATTTCACTGGCAGGACTTCCCGTGTTTGAAACAATTACATAAATATTTAAATCATTTAATGTTTGATATGCCGCTTCAAAATATTCATCCGTAAGGCTTCCTTTGTTAATATATCGAAAAGAATTATGTCGCGGAATGTCGTTCAATAATTCTTCAATATTTTCTTTAGATAAATTTGTTTTTCCTTTGTCTACTATATCTTTTACACTTTTTATATTTTCGACCAATTCATTAAACGTAAATACGCCTAAATCCTGAACAGACGGCAGATAAAATTTCACATCTTTATTTCCGGAGAATATTCCCTTGACAAAAAAGGGAATTAAAACAAATATTATTCCAAATAATTCTAGCACCTATAGATCCAAATAAACTATTATTTTCAGCAAACGTTATTAATGCATTATAAACCAACTGAAACACCATTATCATTGAATATATTAGTGATAATAATATCCTGTTTTTTGAGGTGTTTTTTGTTAAAAATGTATGTATAACCATGAACAAAAATGTAAAAACATAAGCCAAGACAAATAATGCCATATTATTTGAGAAAAACAAGGCAGATAATAGTATTCCAGAAACAAATTTTATTAAGTTAATATTCATAACCTCCTTTTCGTTTTATTATTTATATTTTCAAGATTTGCGAATTTGCGGAAAACCCCTATAAGGGAAAATCGTAAAGTGTGGTAATTCCTTATCCCATAAAGAATTAGCGGTGCTGGTTCGTGCTGGCTGAAAACGTTGAAAATCGCCGTGTAGCGGTTGTGTGAGCAACATGGCGAAAAAGGACGGAATTATGAGAGTAAGGGACGATTTTACGGTATTTCCAAGGGTTATGAAGTCCGGGAAAACGGTCTGGTATTACCAAACCTATGATGA
>JAIRNP010000156.1 GCA_031258005.1 Treponema sp. | reverse complement strand
TTAGAGGTGTTCAGAAACCGATGTCTCCGAACAACTCTACTCAAGAAGCAAAGCAACTCGCGCCGGTGTTGCTGAATATTGGACGGCAGCGGAGCTGGGCTTTCAGACGCTGCCGACCTTAAGTATTCCGCCGGTTTAGACAATTTTGCCTCATTCATTGTTTGTTTGTTTATTTCAATCCACGCGCTCACATGAAACGCGACAGCGCTTTACCGTGGGGTTTAATACCCCGCCCCTTGGGGCGTAAAACGGGGGGCGCGGGGGATTTGTTCCCCCGCATACGATACGCTTTCAAGGAGAAAGCTTCAATACCCCGCCATTCATGGCGGTGATTCTTTATTACATTTTTTTCATGGTCTTTCAATAGGGAACCTGCAAAGGGCAGGGCAACGGCGTTTTACAGCGGATCCCTTTCTCAGATTGAAATAACCCATGATATGGGATATTATAAGGAAAAGTTTGTTCAGCATATCAGATTTTGAACAAGGTGTCGCTATATTAGTTATGGGGTAAGAAGGGACATAATGGCAGGAAAACCACAGGTAACCTTAGTGTATTTTAAGAAAAACGCCTATATTATCGTCGAAGGCCCTCAAATTGCCGAACGTTTTTTTATCATCTTTGAGGGGCAAGTGCGGATATCCAAAGTAATCCAGGTAGTTACAGAAGAAGAGAAGGATATTCTTGTCCCGGGTGATTTCTTTGGGGTTATTGCTGCTATGTCCACCCATAGGCATATTGAAATCGCACAAGCCCTGACCGATGTGGTCCTCATCTCGGTTCACAAGAACCAATTTGAGGGATTAACGCAGTATAACACCCCCATAGTCATGAAGATTATCCTCTATTTTTCCCGTCGTATGCGGTATTTGAATAAAGCCCTGGCCCAGCGCAGGGTGAAGCCAGGCGATTCAGTAGAGGAAGAAGCTGGTTCCGTGATCTTTAATCTCGGTGAATTCTATGATAGCCGGCAAGTTTATACCCCGGCTTATTATGCCTATCATCAGTATATTACCTACTATCCTAAAGGGTCCTATGTGCAGAAGGCAAAAGAACGGATGGAAGAAGTTGGGCATTATAGCAAGCCAATTACCTTTCAATTCGATAAAACCGAACTCACGAGAACATATACCAAGAATACCCTGCTTTTTGCCGAAGGAGAACCCGGGGATGAGCTTTTTATCCTGCAGAAGGGCTCGGTGAAAATCATGAAAATTGCCAATAACCATGAAGTACTTCTGGCAGTGCTTAAGCCGGGGGATATATTTGGGGAAATGGCCTTACTGGAATCCACGGTCCGGTCTGCCAATGCCATAGCCTATGAAGATTGTACGGTCCTCACGGTAAACTGGGAGAATTTTCAGAACATGGCTAAAACCCAGCCCCAGATTATTACCCGCTTGACCCAGCTCCTGGCTGAACGCTTATGGGTCAACTATAAGCAGTTGGCCAATACCTGTATTACCAACCCAGTAGCCCGTTTATGCGATGCGCTGCTCACGAATCTTGAAAAGAACCGGGTATCCATGCGACCGAATACTCCCTATACCTTTGATTTTGGACTAAAAGAACTGGCTGCTATGGCGGGTATCTCCCGGGGAGAGAGCAGTATGGTGTTACAGAAATTTATGCAAGAGAATACCAGCCTAAAGGTTGTGGATGACAAGCTCTACACGGCGGATACCGCAGATATCTTAAAACAAAACACTATGTACCAGAATATACAACGGCGCAAAGCAGGCTCCTAACCTATCCTCTTTTCTGCGGTATACGCCCAAAGCCGCTTAGGTCTTGGAGAAAACCCGGGTGAGGGTGAGCCACCGGTTAAAGCATTACGTATTGAGTAATCCGCGGTTTCTCTACTATACTGAACAGGTGAAGATTAGAGTCAAAATACTCTTAGTGGTCTTACCGCTTTTAACGGCTGCGGTGGTAATGGTGGGGGTTTCTTCTTATTTGCTTGCCGCCACATCGGTTAATCGCTTGGCGGTGGATTTCTTGAATCTTATGGCCGATGAGGTCAGAAATTATGCCGATGGCCAGTGGAATCTGCTCGTAGAGAATAACGTAACCGAAGACCCCTTGATGGAGAATGCCGCCAAGCTGGCGGTGGAAAGTTTTTCCCGGGGGCTATTGAGGAGTGATACCCAAGCCATCTTTGCCTTGGATACTGAGGGTATGGTGGATATGCAAGCAGGCCCTGGGTCGCTTTCCTCGGAAGAACGAGGGGCCCTCATGGTCTATGGAGCAGGGAACAGCCAGGATTTCATCACCATCAAAGTGGGGGGAATCAGTCGAGTTGCCTATACCGTCCCCTTTGCCCCCTTTTCTTGGCAGCTTTTTATTACCGAAGAACGGAGCCGGTTTTATGGAACCATAGAACAGATATTTAGAACAACCCTGTATATCCTGGTAGGCACCTTGATTGTGGGTCTTCTTATCCTTTTCATTATGGCTCAGTATTTAACCAATCCCATGGAAGCATTGGTTAAAACCATGTGGAATATCATAGAATCCAATAACTTGAAGGAATCGGTACAGGTGTATTACAACGATGAGATTGGGCAGCTTTCTGAAACCTTTAATCTCATGTTACAGAATCTTTCCGTAGCCTATGAGCAGGTTAAACAGTATGCCTTTGATGCCGCAGTGGCTCAGAAACGGGAAATGAAGATCCGTAATGTGTTTCAGTTGTATGTTCCCAAGGATGTGATTGACGAAGTATTTGTGAATCCTGAAAAAATGCTCATCGGTAATAACCGGGAAATAGCGGTTCTTTTCTCAGATATCCGGAGTTTTACCACCATCTCCGAACGTATGGCCCCGGATGATTTGGTTAATTCTTTGAATCGGTATTTTTCGATCATGGTGAATATCATCATGGATCGAGACGGGGTAGTAGATAAGTATATTGGAGACGCGATTATGGCTATTTTCGGCGCCCCTGTATCCCATGAAAACGATGCCCTTTCTTCAGTATTGGCAGGACTTGAAATGATGGACCGCCTTAAAGATTTTAATGAGAGCCAGAAAGGGTTCGGTGCACCGGAATTTCACATCGGCGTGGGGATCAACTACGGCATAGTAACCGTAGGTAATATCGGCTGTGACAAAAAAATGAACTACACCGTCATTGGAGACTCGGTAAACCTCGCCTCCCGTTTGGAAGGACTCACCAAAAAATACCAAGAGCCGGTGCTTTTTTCCGAAGGGGTCTATGTAAAAATTGCCCGGGATCTGCCCTGCCGGGTCATGGATCGGGTGGCGGTCAAGGGTAAGACCCAGGGGGTTCCTATCTTTACCAGCCGATTGAGCTTAAGGGATGAGGAAAAGGCGGCATGGAACTACCACGAGGAAGCGGCGGAGTGGTATTATAAGCGGGAATTTCAAAAAGCCCTTTCAGGATTTCAACAGGTCCTCAGCATACTCCCCGAGGACCCGGCGGCGCTTCGTTTTCAGGAACGCTGCTATCGTTATAGTACCACCCCGCCCCCTGAGGACTGGGACGGGGTTGAGATTATGACGGAAAAATGATAAGGCGCCCCTAAAGGCGGCTTAAAAGCATGGTGATTAAGGTACTGATAGGGGGATCCGAGCCGTATCGTTCACGAATACCTTCCAGATACTTGATTCTCGTGTCTTGCTGGGGGATCCGTAAAGCCGTTTCAATAATACTCGCGGCATTAGCAATACCTTCTTGATAGGCGTCCTGGGACATTTGCCGGTTGATATCCATAAGCCGATCTAAAAAGCCGGGGAAGGTACGGTCTACTTCCGGTGTCTCAAAGAAGGACTCCGTATCCGGGAGCCCCCCTGGAGTGGCGGTGTACCGGGTGTAGGCATTGGTAAGGGCTATATAGGTATTCGCCGTGTCGGCTGTTTTATTTCCTTCTTCGGTAGCCTGCGTCAAGGCGGTTACTTGTTCCTCTATACGTTGATTAAGCCGCCGGTTATCCTCCTGCAACGCGGTAAGCTGGCTTTGGTACTCCGCTACCATCCTCTGGTTTTGCTCCGCCAAGGCGTGAGTTAATTCCTGGTTTGCCTGGGTAAGGCGGGTAGTATCCGCTCGAAGCCCGGCAATACGGGCTTCGAGATCCCCTTTCTCAGTCATCCTGGTACGGTCTTGCTCCGCCAAGGCGAGAGTTAATTCCTGGTTTGTCTGGGTAAGGCGGGCAATACGAGCGTCTCGATCCGTTATTTCAGCCTCCCGAGCGAGGCCCTGATCCGCCAGGGCCCGGGATAATTCTTGAGATACCTGGGTAAGGCGGGCATTATCCGCCGAGAGGAGGGCAATCTGAGCTTCCAGAGCGGCGATTTGCGGGCTCGGTTCTCCTGCTTTATTCAGTTCCGTTCTGGCTATCCGGGCTAAAGCGCCGGCTAAATACCTATCTAAGCTCCGCCGTTGGGAAGGAAGAAACTCTTGGGGGGGTTCTTCAAGGTACCGGATCAAAGATTCCGCTTGTACCAGAGCGTCTTCGTAATGTTCTTGTTCCAAACTGGCCCGTATGATAGCATACATCCCGATAATGTGATTATCCCGCAGCAGGGCCTGTTGCTGCTGTTCCTGCAATAATACCAGCTTGGTCCTGGCTTCTTCTAAATCCTCGTTCCTTTCCGGGCTAGAGGCAGCGTTCCTAGACCTACCCTCTTCCACACCGAGACGGCGCTGATTTTCATTTTGGACTAATGCCTCCTGAATGACCCGTCGTTCCGCATTAAGGTTCCTTAAATCTTGCTGATACTTATCCTGGAGCTGCTGATAATTCGACCGGGCCGCTTCTCGTTCCGCTGCAAGTTGGACCTGGTATTTATCCAACTCTGCCCGGTAATAAGCGAATTGTTTCTGTTCATAGGCGGCCAATAAGGCTTGAATGTTTTCTGCAGAAATACCGGTGGTGATAAGCCGTTTCCGTTCAGCTTCCAGGTCCTGTTCTAAGCGGGTTTGGAGTTCTCTTTCCCGCTGCTTATACCGCTCTTCGAACTTATTGGCCGCGGTAAGTTCCTCTGTTTTAAGGGAAGCTAATTGTTTTCGTATTACTTCTATTTCCTGTTCCTTTTCAGAAAGGCGTAACTCCGAATCCTGCCGCATTTGCTGGATAAGCTGGCCCTCCACGGAAGAAAATCCCTCCTCATAGGTCGATTGCACCCTATCCCCGGTAACGGCCTGGCTAATAAGTATCAGGACACCAACGGCGATTCCCAACATAAGACTATCAACCACCAGGGGGAATACCAATCCATTCTTAGTAGGAGTTATTTTGAGTTCTTTCGATCTGAGGTTGATACGATTCTTACGGCTCAGAGCCTCAATATGGGCTTGTATTTCTTGGGCATCTTTACTATCAATACCATCGGTTTGAATAAACTGCTCCGGAAATGAAAAATCACTACTAGGGGGAGCTCCTTTTACCTGACTTGCCCGATACAATAAACTCCTTGTTATAGGAAACATCTTGATTCGGGGAACTGCATCAGACTCTTTCGCCCTATCCCGTTGATAATGCAACCCGGCAGTATGGTGGAGAAAACTTTTTTTAGCCATCCTTCTTCCTCAATCATATAGAACTGCACGCATACAGCCCTGATATACTTCCCGAGTGCTTGTATAGGCACCATCCTAGAACCGCTAAAATTTCCATACTGCCATGAAAGCATCTCGACAAACACTGTATTTCTTCATATACTTGATACATACTTCTTTATAGTTGTATTATATCTATTTTTCGGAGGACGTCAACATGAAACCTAAGTATCCCTTGCTGTGGGTGGCTTTTTTAGTATCCTTCATGAATTTGCCGCTTTTTGCAAGACCCGTATCGGAAACCGAACTTTCCACCATGATACGAACAAGGCAGCGGGAGGTATTCACCCGGACCCAAAGCGCCCAGGCTCAGCCGGCCCAGCCCAGCCCAGCGGCCCCACCCCCTCAAGGGACCCAGCCGGTGCAGCCTACCCAGTCTGGACAATCGAAGACGTATGAACTCGTGCTGCTTCATACCAATGACCACCACGGTGCGATAGTTCCCAACAACGGTCGGGGGGGACTTGCCTGGCGATCCGCGTATATTAAAGCCCTCAAGGCCTTTAATCCCCAGGTCCTGTTGATTGACGCGGGAGATATCAATACCGGAACCGCCCTTTCCAATATGTTTGGGGCAGAGCCGGATATTCTCGCGTATAACCTCATGGGCTATGATGCGGCGATTCTGGGAAACCATGAATTCGATAAGGATATGGATCACTTGGAGCGTCAGGGGGAATTGGTTGCGTTTCCGGTTATCACCTCTAATATCAAGACCGCGGATGGCGACTATCTGGGGGTTCCCTATGTGGTAAAACAATACGATGGGTTTACCGTAGGACTATTCGGCATTACTACCTTGCGGACCCCGGTAATTGCCAGTCCGGATCCCAGCCTCCAGTTCATCAACGAGATCGATGCCGCCCGGGAAATGGTGGATATTCTGAGGAATCAAGAGCAGGTTGACCTGGTTATCGGCATCACCCACATGGGAGATGTGAAAGAAGCACCGGATCATATTACCTCGCCGGAATTGGCCGCGGCAGTTCCGGGTATTGATATCATCGTGGACGGTCATTCCCATTCCCTTTTCGAGGAGCCCCTCAAGGTGGATACTACCTACATCGTTACCGCCAATGAATGGGGAAAATATATAGGGCAGGGGAAATTGACGGTGGATCAGGGAAAACTGGTGGACTTTTACTGGATGCCCATGGAAATTGCCCAGGATCGGGAAATAACCGATATGTTGGAACCTTACTTGACCAAGGCTGACGAGAGCCTCAAAGAGGTAGTGGGGAACGCGACGGATGAGTTCGTGATAGGCAACCGTTTACCCCGGAAGGTAGAATCCCCCCTGGGAGACGCCATCACCGACGCCATGGTCTGGTATTTCCAAACGACCTATAACCAGGCCCTGGACTTTGCGTTCATTAATGGGGGTAATATTCGGACAGGCCTTCCCGCAGGCCCCATCACTCGGGAACAAGTCCTGACGGTCCTTCCCTTTGAGAATTACCTCTACATCGTCTCCCTCAAGGGTTCTGATGTCATTGATTTGTTCACGTTCATCGCGTCCATACCCCAGGGAAATGGGGGCTGGGCCCAGGTATCCCAGGAAGTACGGTACACCATTGACTATACCCAAGGTACGGGTATCCTCCAGGACTTGACCATTCACAACGAACCGGTGGATCCCGATAGGCTGTACCGGTTCTGCACCAACAGTTACCTCCTGGGCGGCGGGGACGGGTATAGGATCCTCAGTAAAGCCCAAGAACCTTTTAATACCTCCCTGATAGATTCGTGGGTGGTCCTCGAAGCATTGCAGGCGGTGGGTACCATTTCCCCTGAAACCGACGGACGGATTACCGTTCTCGGAGGGGTTGAGGAATAATTTTCCCAAGAACCCTGTAGTATAAGGCGAAGGGCCTTGGACCCAGAAGGATGTTTCTTATAGCTACGGCTCATTCCTTACGAGAGGAATGAGCCGAACTTTTAGGAGCAAAATATACAGCTTCATTAACCCGATCCATATTGTCTTTACTCCGCGGGTGTCTGGTACCAAAACTCATCCGCCGTGGTGTTCCGTAAAATTTGGTGTCTGGCGCCACAAAATTTGTGGGTCAAGTTTAGCGTTCACCCCGGGGATTCTCGACCCTTATTACCCTGGGGGCCTCTTTTCGCTTAAAAAATGATGAGCGAAGGTTGTCGTTAATAAGTGATAAGTTCACCCCCTATAGTAACGAGGGAAACGTTCACCCCCCTCGGATAAGATAGGAGGATGAAGTACATGATGAGCACGAAAGAGCTGGCCCGGCTGACGG
>JAIRNP010000108.1 GCA_031258005.1 Treponema sp. | reverse complement strand
GCGCCCCAGAGTTTTGCCATAGCCCTGCCGCCCTTGAGCAATACCTTTATCAGCCTGGTAAAGGACACGTCCCTGGCGGCGAATATCACCATCGCGGAAATGTTCCAGACAACCCAGCGCATCGCCGCCCGGACTTACGAGCCGATGCTCCTGTACTGTCTGGCCGCGCTCATCTACCTTGGCTTTTGTACCGTCCTTACCGCGCTTCAGGGAAAGATGGAAAAGGCCCTGTCAAAAGGACGCTGATATGGTCTACCTGGACGCGGTAAAAAAGAGTTTCAGGCAGGGACCCCATAAGACGCTGCCGGTCCTGCGGAACATCACCTTTCATGCTCCCCAGGGAAAGACCACCGCGATTATCGGCCCCTCCGGCGCGGGAAAATCAACCATGCTGCGGTGCATCAACCTGCTTGAGACCCCTGACGAAGGGGTACTCCGGGTGGCCGGTAAGGAGATCCGTTTTGAAAAAAACAAAATCCCTTCTCCCTTGAGCAGATTGAATTTTGTCCGGCAACGGGAAATTCTGGATCTCAGGCGGCATACCGGCATGGTGTTTCAAAACTTTCAGCTTTTCCCCCATAAAACGGTTCTGGAGAACATCATGGAAGGGCCGGTGCTGGTAAAAAAAGAGCCCCCTGGAGAGGCCCGGGCCTTCGCCCTTGCCCTCCTTGAAAAAGTTGAAATGTCCGACAAAAAGGACAGTTACCCCGCTACTCTTTCCGGCGGCCAGCAACAACGGGCGGCAATAGCCCGTGCCCTGGGCATGAGGCCGGATGTGCTGCTCTTTGATGAACCCACCAGCGCGCTTGATCCGGAACTGGAACGGGAGGTCCTTAAAGTTATACGGACCCTGATAGAGGAAAACAACACCATGATAATCGTAACCCATAATCTGTTCTTTGCCCGGGAAGTCGCGGACTTTATCGCCTTTCTCGACAACGGCGACGTAGCTGCCTACGGTACGCCGAAGGAAATTTTCGGTAAAGCCATGCCGAAGCGGGTAAGCGATTTTATCACCGCCATGTCCCCGGAGGATTATGCTATATGAATTTCTACAAGCTCCAGGGCGCGGGAAACGATTTTATCATCATCAACAACCGCAAAGAAAAAATCCCGGAGGAAAAAATTCCCGGAATAGCCAAACATATCTGCACGAGAAAGCGGTCTTTGGGCGCGGATGGACTCCTCCTGGTCGAGGCGGCGAGGCATGGCGGTGATATTGCCGTGAGGGTGTTCAATTCCGACGGCAGTGAATCGGAGATGTGCGGAAACGGTATGCGCTGCGTCTCCCGCTACGCCTTTGAGGAGGGCCTCGTGGACGCTTCCCGCGGCCGCATCGTCATAGAGACCATGGCCGGGGATGTCGAGGCCCGGCGGCTTTCCCCGCGGCGCTTCAAAATCAGGCTGCAGGCTCCTTCGGTACTGGAGGAAGGCCGTTCCCTCGCGCTTCAGGGGAGAACATACCGGTACACCTTCGTTGAACTGGGGAACCCCGGGATTCCCCACATCGTCCTTGACGCGCTTCCGCGGAAAGACGCCGCCGCTTTAGAAACAGGCGAAGATTTTTCGCCCGAGGGACTGCGGAAACTTGCGAGGGCCCTGCGTTTTCACCCTGATTTTTCCAAAGGGACTAATGTTAATTTTTGCCGGCTCCGTGATGACGGCGGTGCGGACCTTTTAACTTACGAGCGGGGGGTGGAAGATTTTACCCTTGCCTGCGGAACCGGGGCCGGGTCCGCTGCGCTTGCCTTGAAACGCCGGGGAGCGGTGAATGGGGAAAGGGTGTCGCTTTTCGCTCCGGGAGGTCTTTTGGTTGTCGATGTAGCCTCCAAGGAAGACGGCGGCTGGGATCTTTTCCTTACCGGCGACACCAACTTTGTCGCCCGGGGCGAAATTCTTGACGATGATCTATAGAAGGGGGACGACATGCAAAAAACGGTACACCGGGGCATAGAGAAGATACACCTGGGGCATTACCCCACGCCCCTTGAACGGCTGGAGAATATCAGCAGGGAGACGGGCCTTAATTTCTACATAAAACGGGATGATCTGTGCGGTATTGTTTTCGGCGGAAACAAGGTGCGCAAACTGGAGTATTTGCTTGCTCATGCGAAGGCCCAGGGTTTTGATACCATTTTGACTGCGGGCGGCGCCCAAAGTAACCACGCGATTCTGACCGCCGCGTGCTGCAAAAAACTTGGACTGGACGCGCTGCTGCTCCTCAAAAAGCGGGGGGTAACCGAAACCAGGGGAAATCTCCTGCTCGCCGGCCTTATGAACGTACCGGTACATTTTATTGATACCGATAGTTACGCCCATGTGTATGCCGAAGCGGAGACCATCATGAAAGCAATGCGGGCTGCGGGTAAAAACCCCTGGCTCATTCCCGTAGGAGGCTCGGTCCCCCTGGGCGCCCTCGGCTACCTGGACGCGACCGAGGAAATCGCCGCCCAGGCCGGGGAACAGGGGTTTCCCGTAGACCACATTGTCTGCTGTTCCGGTTCCGGCGGTACCCATGCGGGACTCATCCTCGGGGCGAAAAAGCTGGGCGCTAAAGTTACGGGCATCGTGGTTTCCGTGGAGGAGGATTTTCAGAGGGAAATATACAAGCTTGCCCTGGAAACGGCAAAACTCGCCGGAATCGGGGATATTGTTTTGGACGATGTGGTACTAAAAGAATACATAGGCCCCGGATACGCCCGGCCTTCGGAAGAAGGAGATGGGGCCATCCGGTTTATGGCGGAAAAAGAAGGGATATTCCTTGACCCGGTATACACCGGCAAGACCTTCGCCGGGTTTCTGGACCTGCGCTCCAAGGGCTTTTTTGCGCCGGGTGAAAACGTGGTCTTTGTGCATACCGGCGGCGGCCCTGCGCTCTTTGCCATCTATCCATGAGCTTTTCCCAAAACACGAACCTTTGGTTCGAGGTTAGTTTTGGGAAAGCATCGTGCAGGCACTCAGCGTTCTTGCGGAAAGCGCCCCGACCGCCGCGATAGACTGTATACGAAAGAGATCGTATACAGAACGTTAGGCGAAATAAAAACCCAAAATTATCGGGAAATAATGGACGCCGCCATCCGTGGCGGCGTAAAAAAAATAATTTTCAGAAATGGTCTTAACTAAATAGTTGATATTATAGTATAAATTATTGGAGGATACAAATATATGAACGATTTTATGGATTTATGCAAACGTCGTCAAAGTTGTCGGGATTTTTCAGAAAAACCTGTGGAGCATGACAAACTGTTACAATGTGTTGAAGCGGGACGATTAACACATTCCGCTTGTAATGCCCAGCCTTGGAGTTTTGTGGTGGTAGAAAGCCCGGATATGGTCAGCCAGGTAGCAGCGTGCGGTTAGCAATTAAAGCAAAACACATGGTTGGGAACGGCAAAAGCGTTTATCATTGTTCTGGAAGAACACGCGATTTTAAGTCCTGTTATCAGTTGTTTTCTCGACAGCCAATATTATGCAAAAGGTGATTTAGGGGCTGCTACAGCATATATTTGTTTAGAGGCAACCGCACAAGGACTCGGAAGCTGTATTATTGGCCTTTATGACCGCAAAAAGATTTGCGAATTGTTGAATATTCCGTTAGAAAAACAATTTGGGGCCGTAATTGCTTTTGGATACCCTTCAAATGACATTATTCGATCTAAAAAACGCAAGGCGTTTGAAGATATAGTGCGGTTTATATAATCACTGGAGGTTTCTATGAAAATTCCACCGGAAATAAAAGCGTATTTTGAAGCAAAAAATGGGCATTTTGAAACAATAGACTTGTTTAATAACCACCTAAACTCGCCTGTCATAGTTTATAATACCACCGATCAAGGTCATTCTTAACGAATGTCGATAGCAATAATGGCCCCGATAGGGATATGCCATGATCTTGTATGTTTTTATTTTCGCATTGATGTGTTGTATCTGTCAATTTCTCCCCTGATAAATCCCTGATAAAAAAAGATTTATAAACAGAAACAGATATGATACTATGAAAATATGCGGTTTGCGGATACAAGAAAAAAAATGGCATCCTCCGATTGGAAATCCCTGCTGGAAAACCAGAAGAAAAAAATTAATGAATGAGAAAATACCATAAAACAGCTCGAATTTAAAATATCGTTTTACCGGAAAAATACGATTTATTGGTTTATAAACGCTTTGTCCGCACCTCAGAAACACCGGATAAAACACAGCCCGCGCTCTTTGACGAAGCGGCGGTGGAAACCGGAACCGGGAAAGAAGCTGAGGCCGAAAAAGAAACCATAACCTATCAACGGAATACACGTAAAGCGGGCAGAAAGCCCTTACCGGAAAATCTGACCCGGGAAGAGCGTATGAATGATTTACCCGATGAGGAAAAGACCTGTAGCTGCGGAGCCCGGTTAGGAACTGTCAAATAATAACATGACTATTTAATCGAGGTACTATTTTGTAATTCCATGATTCAAAAGGTGGTATGTTGTCAATTGCTATCGTTTCAAATTCCTTATCGCTTACTTCCCTTGCAAGTTGATATTCCCTATCATCCCGAACACAAATAACCGTAAGTCCTGTACTTGTTCGCGTCGAACCAATTAAAGCAACCGCACTTTGAACGTCTACCGGCGGCTTCCCGTGCCGGTTCTTTGAGATGGAGCAGAATAATCTATGCCCTACGTTATTCCACT
>JAIRNP010000098.1 GCA_031258005.1 Treponema sp. | reverse complement strand
TTGGGACATACCATCGAAATAATCCCCATAGACAATCCGGCAAGCTACAAGAAAGGGTTCAAGCCGAAATTCAGGGTGTTATTTAATGGACAGCCTTTGGCAAATGCGGAAATTGCCGCCTTGCCTATATGAATGCCATAAATTCCGGCAATACCTATGATCATTCCGGTCTGAACCGGCACAAGCAACGCGGCGTCGCTAAACGGAATGGGGCTTGCGTCGACTACCGCCGCAGCGGTTGTTGCGCCCGCAACCACTCCTGCCGCCTGTTTGTGCTTCAAATCCAGCCGTTCACGCAATGCCATGACAAAGCGTTCTTTGAGCGACCCGGCAAGGTGATTATAAGACCAATCAATGAGTTTGTCCCAGTGGCAATACTGCGCCAGCCCTTGGTCCTGCCGCGCCATGATGCTTAAGCAAAAAATATCTACCCCAGGCATGTCTTTTGGCAAAGATGCCGTTATCTCGTTGAACTGGTCTGCGTCCATTTCGTCAATCTTGGTAAGCAAGACACACACCTGAAAACCTTCGGCCTTGATACGCTTGACGAGTTTTACATCGAGTTCGGTATAGCGCTTGGATGCTCAGGAAACGGCGTACCATATCAAATGCACGGCCTCCGCATCAACCGCGGATTTGCGCTTAGCCAGGAAGTCATCGAAAATGAGCCGCTCATAATGCGCCTGCTTTTCGCCTCCGATTTCGTAACCCTCACTATCGTAGATGTTGACGGTGTCATTCCTGAACAGGGTGATACCCCGCGTACAGGGTTCGCCATTGTCTCCTGATACCGCAACAGTCTCGTTAAAGAGGTAGTTGACTATCGATGATTTTCCCACTCCGGTCTGTCCGCAAATCAAAATGTTGGGCACTTTCTGCGCTTGCAACATCTTTCCGACTTCTTGATCCACGTTTTCAGGTGAATACTCTTTCATTTCTCAATTTCCTCCGCGTAAACCCGCTGGCTTTTATGTGATGGGTAACATACCCCTATATACGCAATTTCTCAGATGGGTATACACCGGGCGTTTGCTTTCGGATTTTCAATAAGGCGATACTCCCATGGGAAAAATCCTCTCCCTTCATTGAGGGTAAAACAGCCCTGTATATACGGGCTTCTCTTTTTTACCTGCCTGTCTTGGATAAGCATTCCCTTTGCTCCCTGGTATGGATGCCCCAGAGATCGATCTACAATCTATACTATCCCCACCTACGATAATAGCCCCTGGTCTCATATACACGCTCCTTCGTGCAGCACCTCTTCTTTTCAGCTTCCCCTATAATAGAGTTGTTCAAAAACTGAAGTTTTTGAACAACTTCCGCTAAAAAACGGGCAGATTTGGTGGATTTCTGCAAGAAATTCGCCAAATCTGAGAGACTTGTTCGATAACCAACCGGGTTATCGAACAAGTCCAATAAACAGACCCGGTTCTTCTGTTAGATTAAGAGCTTATCCGGGAATAAGGCCGGGATGAACCGGGATAAAGTTGCGCCAAACTATTATGGCACAGGCTAACTCTGCCAGCCCCCGGTAGCTCCTCACTTGCTTCTCATACCGTCCAGCAGTTTCCTGCACCGGTTCATCCACGCATGACAGACTTCCATCACCCGCCGCCGTGCCGCATACGACGGATCATGCTCCTTTTCCTCCCGCTCCTCTCCCCGGCCACGGATGGGTGCTTTATACCCCAGCCCTCCCGCCAGTTCTTGCGCCCCAACATACCCCGCATCCAGACACCCGTTCATCCCGTTCGGGCCCGCGATAACCAGCGCCTTCAGCGTTCCTTCCCATAACGTGCTGTCATGCCGGTTGGCTCCGTCCGGCACGATCGGTAATCCGCGCGACTCGACCGCTACACTCCGTTTTGTCCCTTTTTCTCTTTTCATACTTCCTTTTCGGTTGTTTTTTATTCCCGGATAAGCTCTAAATCTACCAGCTTCATGGCTTGGGCGATACCAAGAGAAAGGACTATTGTAATTCATGAGAGGCAGTGGGACTTCTGTATCTCCTGCAAAAATCCCGCTTATGGGCTTGTTTCTTGGAGATGCAAGGCATATACCTTATGAGTAACGCTTTATCAACTCCGAGGCGATTACATAACATAGGAGTCTCCTGAAAATTAGGGAAAGATGAAGCTTTTTCAAATCCCGGTTGGTTTTGAAAAAGCTTTACTATAAGTATATTCCTTATAATATATAAGAACAATAGAGTATATAGGTATCAAAGTGAGTGTATAGATAACGTATCGTTGGGCCAATGGCAAAACCCGGTTCGTGCGGACCGATGGCCTATGAAACTGGTTTTCAAAAAAGCACTCTAAAGCCCGCTTTTTTCCTTAAAAAAGGTGATGCTCACCCCTTGACGAAGTTCCCGTTTTATTTATAGGATAAAACAGACTTGTTCAATAACTTCAGTTATTGAACAAGTCCAATACCTCTTTATCCATCTTAGAGTATGGATCATTTTTTTAGTCCGTAAGGAGGACCCATGCGTCGGTATGAGCTTACCGTCATTTTTCCTTTAGAAGAAGACCAACATAAGGCCGGCAGAGAACAAGTATTGGCTGACTTGGCTGCTCAGGGAGGGGAGATCGAAAAAACTGATGAAGTCGGTGATAGGGATCTCGCCTATGAAATTAAAAAAAGAAGGCGAGGGAGGTATGTCCTCTTCACCGTCATGCTTGATCCGGTAAAAGTTACGATCTTGGACCGGATATTTAAACTTAATGCCCATATCCTTAAGTACCTCTTTGTAAAGATCGAGGAATAAGGAGGAATCAATGGCTGATCTAAACCATGTGGTTTTAATCGGGAGACTGACCAGAGACGCAGAACTCAAGTACACTACCAATGGTCAGGCAGTATGTAAATTCTCCATTGCCGTGAATCGCCGCCGCAAAAACGGCGACCAATGGGTGGATGAAGCGAATTTCTTTGATGTTGTCCTCTGGGGCAGGCAAGGGGAATCTCTCAACCAGTATCTTGTTAGAGGTAAATTGATAGGGATAGATGGGGAACTCCGTCAGGATCGCTGGGAGCAGGATGGCCAAAACCGGTCAAAAGTGGAAATTGTTGCCAATAATTTACAACTCCTCGGCGGCGGTCCTGGAAGCGTCCCAGGGGTAGGGGGCAGCGGTTCGTATGGACCAGGTCCGTACCAAGATCATAAGGGAGAGGTTTTTCCTGAGCGGAGACCGCCGGTCCGGGATCCCCAAGGCGGGGCGTCCCATGACGGGTTTACCGATGATATTCCCTTTTAACCTATTACATGTAATCCAAGGAGATAATCATGTCTGATGAAAAATACAATGAAACCGAGCGCCCTCCCCGGCCCGATCGGGGAGAGGTACCGATGGAGGGCCGGGAAGGGGATGATCGAATCATCCGGGGCGGTAAGGGCAAGGTCTTTTTTAAGAAAAAGGTCTGTAAATTCTGCCTCCAAAAGTTAAAGATAGAATATAAGGACGCGGATGTGCTTCGCCGGTTTATTACCGAACGGGGGAAGATCCTGCCTCGGCGTATTACCGGTACCTGTGCAAAACACCAGCGGGCCCTGGCAGCAGCTATTAAGCGGGCCCGGGTTATTGCATTGCTTCCTTTTGTAGCTGACTAGCCGGCTTCCAGTGCTCATGGCTTTTCAGTATACCCCGGAAACTCCGATGCCTGCAGGTATTCCTCAAACCACGAAAGACCAGGGAAGGCTGGTTTTTCGGGGAATTGCCGTGGTGCCTGCCCTGTTGAGCGCCGGTATTTGTCTGGGGGCCATCCGGAGCGGTTTTTTTATCTTTTTCTTTCTCGTTCCCCTGGGGTTTATGGCTTATGGGTATAATTTCCGGTCTGCATGGGTGAGTGCGCTGCTGGTAGTCGGGGGGAACGCCATAGGGGTCTTGGTTTTGTCGGGTCCTGCCGAGTATCCCTGGCTGAATATGCTTTATTTTACCGTGATGCTGCTTATCTTTACCTGGATAGTGGCTCCGCCCTGCAATTTTTCTTATTTTTCTAAGGGGGAGGGGATTCTCTCCGTGTCCACCGCATACCGGCTTATAATCGGTTCGGCGATCGGCGCTTTGACCTGCTGGTATATGATCGAGGCAACCTGGGATACGCAGGGGTTTAAGACCCTCCTCCGATCCCAAGCGGAATTGTTTCGTTCCCTGGCTATCACTGCTGCAGGAACCGATGTGGTACAGCGTTCCCTTTTGGAACGGCAAGCGGATCCTGAAAGGCTCATCGCCCAGCTCGGCGCAGCGGCTCTTCGGGGCGGTGGCTTGGCTGCGTGCGGGGTGCTCTTTTTCATCAATCGCCAGATAAGTCTGGTATGTGTCGGGTTGATCCGTCATATACGAGTGGGGACCGGTATGAGTCATTTTCATGCAGCTCCGGGGCTTATTTGGGTTTTGTCCCTCTCCCTCTTGGGGGTTTTAGGAGGGACTATCATCGGTATAGGCCCGCTTGAGATAGGGGCGTGGAATATGGTAACCATATGCGCCATCTTGTACCTAGCCCAAGGAGGGGGTATTATACTGCATGTTCTCTCGCGGATGAACTTACCCCCCCTTATACGGGTGGGGCTTAATATGCTGCTTATCATCGTGATATGCAGTCCTCAAATTAACCTGCTAGCCTTGGGAGCCCTTGGCATCCTGGGTATTGCGGAACATTGGGTGCCTTTTCGGGCGCCGAAATCTGACGGATCATCCTCTACTCCGGGGATGTGATCATGGCGTGTTCATGACTGGGTCCGTACTAGTATAACAAGGAGCTTGTAGTATGAAAGTTATTTTGAACAAAGATCTCTCTCCCTTGGGAGAAGAAGGGGATATAAAAGAAGTCGCTAAAGGGTACGCGCGCAATTTTCTCTTTCCCCGTGGCATTGCGCTTCCCTATACGGAACGTACCATTGCGCTGTTTGAAGCCCGGCGAGGAGAGATTGAAGCTCGCAAGGCAGATAAACGAAAAGATGCGGCGAGTATCAAGGAAAAATTGGAAGGCCTGGACCTGGTGATAAGCATGCCTGCAGGAGCTAATGGTAAACTCTACGGTGCCGTTACCAGCCAGACCGTAGCAGACGAACTCACCAAGCTGGGTTTCCAGGTCGAACGAAAACGGATCGAACTTGCGGGGAATACCTTAAAAAGTGTGGGAAAATACAAGGTTACGATTAAACTTTATGAGAGTGCTGCCGCAGAAGTAAGCCTTACGGTGCAGGGGCAGGTGCTTAAAACAGAAACCCGAGCGGCTGCTTCCAGGAGGGGTAGTGTCCGTCGTCGCCGGAGCGAGGAGGCTGAGGTAGCGCAGCATTCCCAGGAGGAAAGCATTCCTGAGGCAGTTCCTGTCCCGCATGAATCTCCCGAGACCCTGCCTGTGCAAGCATAGTCATAG
This sequence comes from Treponema sp., assembly GCA_031258005.1. Lineage (GTDB taxonomy): Bacteria > Spirochaetota > Spirochaetia > Treponematales > Breznakiellaceae > JAIRLU01. The sequence goes on along the minus strand of JAIRNP010000098.1, from coordinate 18,764 downwards.
TTCATAGGTTGTAGCGATTAGTTCATGGCTTCAGGGCTAAAAGATAAAATTCCTCCTCATGATACTATGGCAGAACAGGCAACCCTAGGAGCCCTGTTGGTGGATAAGGAGGCTATAGCCACAGCCATACAGTATCTGAGGCCGGGTGATTTTTATTCCCATGCCAATAATAAGGTCTATGATGCTATCCTGAATCTTTTTAATAAGGGACTCACTGCGGATATTCTCACCGTTTCCGAAGAGCTTCGTCAAAATGGCCGGCTTGAGGAAGTTGGAGGGCCTGCTTATGTAGCTTCCCTCACCAATGTGGTGCCTTCCAGCGCCAACATTGAATATTATGCTCAAACCGTCCAGAGTTATGCCCTGAGGCGGGCCTTGATCCGGGTTTCTAACGAAGTAATCGCCAAAACCTTTGATGAATCTCAGGAATCCCGGAGTATCCTGGAAGAAACCCAGCAGCAAATTTTTGAACTCACCGACAAGGGCCATACCTTCAGCTTTAGAGATACCAGGGAAATTCTTAAACAGACCATCGAAGTCATTGACCGGCTCTATAAGTTAAAAAAGAACATCACCGGGATTCCTTCAGGGTTTGATGAGCTGGATAAATTAACCGCCGGGTTTCAAGCTTCAGAACTCATCATCATCGGCGCGCGGCCTTCTATGGGGAAAACTGCCCTGGCCTTAACCATGGCCTCCCATATCGCCATTAAAAATAAAATTCCCACTGCCTTTTTTACCTTGGAAATGTCGGACCTGGCGCTGATGCTGCGGCTCATCTCCAGTGAAGCCATGATCCACGCCAATGCCATCAGAACCGGTTTTCTCACTGCCGGTGATTTTACCAATCTCCTGGAAGCGGCGAGTAATATCTATGACGCTCCCCTGTACATCCTAGACATGCCGAATATGAAGCTCCTGGATCTCCGCGCCCAGGCAAGGCGATTGCGAGCCCAGCAGCAGGTGGAAATCATCTTCATCGACTATCTCACCTTGATAAGTTCTGAAAATGCCCGGCTCCAACGGCATGAACAGATAGCGGAAATTTCCCGTTCTTTGAAAAGCCTCGCCCGGGAACTCAAAATTCCCATCGTGGCCCTTTCCCAGCTCACCCGGGAAGCGGAGAAGGACAAGCCCAACCTATCGAGTATCAGGGAATCCGGTTCCATTGAGCAGGACGCGGATGTGGTTATGTTTCTGCATCGGGAACGGGATTCGGACCAGAAAGCGGATGATACGAATATGGAGGCCGGTAAAAAGACGAATCTTATTCTGGCAAAACAGCGGAATGGCCCGGTGGGTACCATTGAACTGCTCTTTATGGCAAAATACACGAAATTTGTATCGCCGGTTCAAACCAGCTATGATCAGTAGCTATGCCACATAAACCTTTGCGCCGACGCTTCAGGTATCGTATTTTTTATTATTTTTTAGTTAAAGAAGAAAAAGAAACCCGAGGCTGCGGCAGACCGGCAGGTTTTTCCGATGCCCCGAAGAGTAAGGGATAAAGAAGACATGGGATTAAGGGATCAGTATAACTTTGAACTTTTGGAAAACGAAGCGGAACAGTTGGTGTTTGATGAATTGGAACGGCAACTTGCAGCCTTTGAAGGGGATCTGTGCCGTTGTAATGACTGTGTGGTAGATATGGCCACGATGGCTTTGAATATGGTCAAGCCCCTGTACCGTTTTTCCCTCTTAGGGACCCTCTATGCGGCTCAAGCGATGGCCGATGAAGCCTATGCGGCCAGTGTGCGGGAGGCAGTTTCTACGGCAATTGAAAAAATACGCCTTAATCCTTCCCATGATTGACGGCCTTCCATCTGGGTTTACCCTGATGAAGCCGCATCCACCGGTCCCCCTGGGTTCCTGCTTTTCCATGGTATCCATCGCTTCTTCCCCATAGAAAGCTTGTTTCGGAAGCTCCCTTGAGGGCCTCCTTCGGCGGCGCCTAACAAAAACATCCCCCTCCAAAATACCCTGGCCGTATCAGGGGAAGAGTGAATTGAGATCGGAGGGAAAACGAGGCGGACGGCCACCGAAGTACGGCGAGGAGTTTGTGAAGGTTCTCACCGCGATCTGGTACGATCACGGGCGGCCCTGTTGAAGATACACAGTAAAAAGGGCTACCATGGTTACAGGACTCCTGCTGAGGTCTTTGCCAAATCCGGGGGTGTTGCACTTACCGGTTGAAGCCGAGCCCTAAAAAATACTACCGCATTCTCGACAAAATTTAAAATCAAAAGGATTTTCTGTATTACATTTTGGACATGTTTTGGTCAATGGTATACCACATTCATTGCAAAATTTACTGTTGATCCCTATTTCTTTTTTACAATTTGGACAGTTATATTTACTTTCTATAGCTCCTTCTTGATCATTATTTACAACATAGGCATGTATTAGAGTGCAACCATTGTGTTCTAAATATTCGGATATAAATTTAAATACATCTTTTTGCATTTTATCTTGTAAAAAAACGCCTATTCCTGCAGTACCGATTTTATTCAACCATTTTCCTTTTCCTTGTTCAACTACTAAAAAACCTCCATTTACTTTAATACGTATAGTTATAGAACTTGACATATCTGTTATTTTTTTGCTACACTTTTTTCTCTTATCTGAATAATACAGTCATTGGCACGACCCAAGACCTGCTTCTCAGCATTATATTTATTATCAATAAACTGGCAAATTGAATTAACGAATATTTTTTCGTTAAAATTATTACTCAGTTTGTATCGTTTTTGCTCCATAAAAATACCTCTTCAGGATAGTATAATTCATTTATCAATTTTTGGATATGATCCACAACATATAAGGGGGATTCTCCCTCTGCCTTAAAAAAGCCTCCATCTTTACTCCCTTGTATGTGAGAGACAGGATGTATCAAACCCTCTTATCTCTGGTACCCCATAGGCTGAATCCCCTAGGGTATGCAATCAGTTTTTACTTGCATTGTAAGTATTTCCAAGAACTCAGATATATCTTAGGAAAGGATTTTTTCTATAAAAATAATCTACCACAAACTATAAAATAATGCAAGTGGCAATATCGGCAACAGGGCCAACACATATAAATTAACCCGGTTTTGAGGCGAGTTGCAACTGAAAGAGGAGCCGCTCCAGATACTCATGGGACCAGGCCAGTTGTTTCCTCCGCCCGTTGATACTACGCTTCGTCTCCGTATCCCCACGGGCCACCCTCAAGGCCAGTTTCCTCATAATCACCATGTTTTCCCGGGCCCTTGTCCTTCCTCAATCGGCGGTCATCCTCCCCAAACGCTACGTCAAGTACATACTGTAACGAGTTCTCTATCCCCCAATGCCCCCTCACCACCCGCGCAAACGCTTCGCTGTCCGCAGGCAAACTCAATACATAATACCGCCGCTCCACACTCACCTGCCCCTGCTCCTCCCGGCTGGATTCCACTACCCCTATCGAACGGATACTCTTCCAGGCAGGATGCCTTTCAATAAGCCATCCCACATCCTCACTGACCCCGTAATCTCGGTCTTCTATCCTCCGTGTTTCTCCTCATGGGTTGAGGTCGGGTGAAACTGCATATCCTTGTTTTTCCCCAGTGGAGCGGAGAAATCAAGCCCGTCAAAATACTCTTGCACATCATCGTGCAGGCTTTCCGCGGACTTTTAGTCCGAGTTTCCTTTCAATGAAAAGAGATACTCCGCCTGCTTCCCCACCATGGGGTCGGCTATCTTGTACTGACACCCCATCGCGTCAATGGTTACCATGCACCCCTCAAGCGCCACTTTCTCCAATACCGTGGGTATCGCCGTTATTGCGGCAACTTCGTTGCCCTTGCTTTTTTCATCGGTCTTCACCTGACCTCTCTTCCAGCCGGTTCTGTGTTGCCCAGGCGCTGACCACATGGAGCGCCTTACCCCCGGCCCCGCCTTGAAGTGTCCCCGTACCGTCTTTCCGTCTATCGCGTCGGACTTTAGTCCGCAATTTCCCGCTCATACTTGTTCTTGATAGTCCTCACCCAATTCATAAAACAGGTTTCTATTTCTTCAGGCCCTATGCGGATCAGCACCCGGCGGTAAACGTCATGGGGCGGTATGCTTCTTGTTCCATTGCTCCCCTCCCAGAAAGACCATGCCAACTTTACCTCATTTCCTCAACTTTTTATATGCGCTGGCCCTGGGCCGGCCCTGCCCTGTTATTGACATTTTTTTCAACTCGAATAATACTTATAAAAATCATGTAATTACTATGATAATACAGTCAGGCGAAATGCTTGCATGGTATATGGCTTTTAGAATACCTATTATAATGATAGGTTTAATATATATTAGAGAGGAAAAGGGTGAGTATAATTTCAAAGTTTATTGAAACCGATGTCCTCGTTATTGGCGGCGCGGGGGCGGCGGTGATGAGCGCTGTCCGGGCCAGCCGGGAAGGGCTTTCTGTAACCCTGGTCTCAAAAGGCAAGCTTGGCAAAAGCGGTAATACAATTATGATAGGCGGCGGTTTTGGCGTTGACGGAGAAGGGGCCCGGGAAGTATTGGGTCTCACGGATGCTAATCCGGCGTATACCCGGGAAAAGGCCTTGGAAAAACTGGTATACAGCGGCTTTTTTCTGGGGGATCAGCGGCTGCAAAAGCTCTTTGTGGATCTGGGACCCAAGGCAACGGGAGAGTGCCTTGAATGGGCAAAGGAGGCGGGGCAGCCTTTCCATTATTATCCGGCATCGGTAAGCTGGCGCAGTTCCGGAGCCGTTTTTGGCAGGGCCGTGGCCCGGGGAGTAAAAAAAGGGCATTCCATCGCGGTTCATGAGGATATTTTTATCGCGGAATTGTTGAAAAAAGATGACCGGGTTGCAGGCGCCCTGGGTATAGATATCTATTCAGGGGACTTGGTGCAGTTTAACGCTAGGGTGGTCATTCTGGCTAGCGGCGGATTCCAGCCCTTCTCCCTGCAAAATTCAAACAGTGATATGACCGGGGACGGGATTGCCATGGGCATTCGCGCGGGAGCCCGGGTAAGGGATATGGAATTTCTGCTCTATATTCCCACCATCCTGGAACCATGGTATGCGAGAGGCTCCATCCTGCCCTTTCTCTTAACCTTTAGCCCTGTTCTTAAAAATACGAAGAGAACCGATCTGGACGGCAGAGAACTGGTGTTCCCGCCGGATGAAAAGTATAAAGTGGGCCCCACCACCACTAAGGTAAACAAGGCGCTGATGGCGGAATTTTACGGCAGGGGAATTTACGAGCAATTTGCCCTCCACGGTAATGCCTTCTATTATGATTACTCCGCCTATACCGCTGAGGAGATACGGAAGGGTTTGAGGGAATTTGGGGATAGTTACCGGGAATTTCACCGGGAAGGATACTACAACGGTACGGATTTAGCGCGCCTGGCGGAAGACATCATTAAAAACAGCAAACGCCTCAAGGTCTCCTTTGGCAACGAATACAGCATGGGGGGCATCGTGGTGGAACCCGATTTTTCCGTCCCTGGGGTACCGGGTCTTTTTGCCGCCGGGGAAGTGACTGGCGGCACCTTCGGCGCCTTTCGCAGCGGCGACGGGTTGACGGAAATGCTGGTCCACGGCTATGTGGCAGGGGAATCCGCGGCGGCCTATGCAAAGCGTACGGAACGGATGCTTCCCGGTGACGCGGAACAGAAGGCCGCGTTCATCCTTTCGCCTTTTACCCGGCCGCGGGGAATGAGCCCTATTGAAGCCCGGACCAGGCTGGAGAAAATCTGCGATGAGGGGTTTGATTTTTTCCGGGACGAGGAACGGCTTGCCGGGGCTTACAGGAAAATCATTGCATTGCATCAAAGCTTACAGGAACTTTCGGTACCCTTGGCGGATCGGCGCTACAACCTTGAATGGCTGAATTCGCTTATTGTGCGGAATCTTGCCCTTTTGGCGGAGATTGGGATCTACGGGGCCCTGAACCGCAGGGAAAGCCGCGGGACTCATCTGCGGGCGGATTTTCCCGGCGTCAACAATAAAGAATACCTGTTCAGTTTTGTTGCCTCTGTTCCCGGAGGGCTTGTAACGGGAATTCCTCAACCTGGGAGCATTGTATACGAAAAACGGCGTCCCGAAGCTTATCATCTGCCCCTTGTTACCGAAAACTACCTGTCGGTGGCGGATTTTTTGGCCGAAAAGGTTCTGCATGGAGCGTAATATGAAAGTGAATATCAAGCGGAACGGCAAAGTACAGTCCTACGAGGTGCCCGGAAAAGACAGCGCCGTTACTATTATGCAGGCGCTGGATTATATCTACGAACATCTGGATCATACGCTGGCCTACTACCGGCACAGCGCCTGCGGTCAGGGGATATGCGGCCGCTGCGTGGTCAGGGCGGACGGGAAAAGCGTGCTGGCTTGTACGGCAAAGATTGAGCCGGACACGGAAACCTTGCTGCTGGAACCGGCGGGAAGCAATTTAGTACGGGATCTTATAACGGAGAACTAAAGGAGCAGCATCTTATGGATACAGTGGAAGAGCGGATTATAAAAAGAATTGATGAAAACCGGGAGGCTATTCTTGCTTTTGGCCGGGATATTTATACCCACGGGGAACTTGGGTTTAAAGAATTCCGTACCGCCGGTAAATTCGCTGAACAGCTTCGTTCCCTTAAGCTGCCGGTGGTGGAAACCGACCTGGCTCTTACCGGAGTAAAGGGCTACCTCAAACCCAAAGAGCAGTCCAACGGGTCCGGTATCACCCTGGCTTTGATCGGCGAACTGGACGCCCTGAGGATTCCTGCCCACAAATATGTGAATCCCGAGCCCTGAACGCCGCAGCCCTGGGGCATACGGCTTTGCAGTACCAGCGGGAAACATTCAAGGACGAGGATCATGTGCGGGTTCATCCCATTATTACCAAAGGCGGTGATTTGGTGAATGTGATCCCCAGCGAGGTGGTACTGGAAGCGCTGGTCCGGGGCAAAAATACCGGCGCTATTCTGGACACGGACCGGAAAACCGACCGTTCTTACAAAGCCGGGGCCGATGCCCTGGGAGCGGGTTACGAGATTGAAACCATGCCTGGTTATCTACCGCAGATTCCCGCTTCCGCCAATAGCGCCCTGGTGGAAGCGGTAAAACTGGCGGTCCCGGGAAAAGCATTTACCTTAACCGAATCATCGAAGCACAGCGGCGGCTCCACGGATGTGGGGGATCTCCAGCATATTCAGCCGGTGCTTACGTTCCATACCGGCGGTATTACCGGGGCCCTCCATTCGTCTGAATTTGACGTGGTTGATGAAGATGAAGCCTATGTGCTGACGGCCAAGATTTTTGCCCTGGGAGCTTACCGCCTCCTCAAAGATAAGGCCGCCCAGGCTAAAGAGGCGGTGGAGCATTATAAACCGGTTTTTACCAAGGATTCCTATATTGAGTTCATGGAGTCCCTGATAAGGAAGGAACGGAAGGAGGTAACGGGAAATGAGTAGCGAATCCAAAAAGGCCGGCGTGGGGGAGGTACGCCTTGCCTGCCGCCAGTTCGCCATGCTGTATTTCCATTTTTGCAAGGTACTGGTGGAGTCCCTGGGGGAGGACAAGGCCCTGCCCCTGGTACAACGGAAAACCGGTCCAGGGAATTCCCGAAGATGTGGGATTCGTCTTTCAGCACGACGCCCTGCTTCCCTGGAAGAATGTGATTGATAATATCCGTCTGCCCCTGGACATTAAAGGCCTCCCAAAGAAAGAACAATACCGGCGGGCAAAGAAACTCATAGACAACGTAGGCTTGACGGGGTTTGAGCATTATGCCATCAGCCAACTGTCCGGGGGTATGCGGAAACGGGTTGCCTTGGCGCGTACCTTTGCCCACGATCCGGAGATATACCTGATGGATGAACCCTTTGGCCCATTAGACGCCCAAACACGGGTGAGCATCGGGGAAGAGTTTCTTTCTCTCTGGGATAGGCTCGGTAAGAGTGTTGTCTTTGTAACCCACGATATCGAGGAGGCAATAGCGCTCTCGGATAGAGTTATTGTCCTCTGCCAGCGTCCGGGAATGGTCAAAGAGGAATTTGTGGTGGATCTCCCCCGGCCCCGGCCTTTTTATCTGTCCCGTTTTGAACCGCAGTTTAAAGTTCTTCAAAAAAAGATATGGCACAGCCTTTCTGTGCAGGAGGAATACAACCTATGAGCAGCAGCTTTATTCCCATGGAAGGATCCGAAGGAGGAATCCCCTCGGGGCGCCCCTCCCGATCCCTGCCCAAAGTAGCGGGAGTGCCTTCCTGGAAACTATGGGTTGGACGTATCGGCATTGGTATTATCCTCATCGGCTTTTGGGAATTTAGTTCCGGCCGCCTGATGAATACCTTTTGGATCAGCAAGCCTTCCCTTATTGCCGGCCGGCTTTTCAACCTGACGGTAACGGGAAAGATGTGGTTTCACCTGGGCGCTACGCTGCAGGAAGTTGTTTTAGGACTGTTAATCGGCATGGCCGGCGGGATCATCCTGGGCATTATCCTTGCCTATAGCGGCGTCTTCCAGCATTGGGCGTCTCCGTATATTCTTGCCCTCTTCAGCCTGCCCAAGGCTTCCCTGGCGCCGTTGTTTGTAATCTGGTTTGGAATAGGCTTGACTTCCAAAGTATTCATGGTGGTGACCATGGTCATTTTTGTGGTGTTCTACAATATCTACGAAGGGATACGGAGCATTGATGCCAATCTTACTGATATGATGAAAACCTACCGGGCCAAACCGCTTAAATGGCTTCAGTGGGTTATTCTCCCCTCTCTTACTACGGGGGATAGTATTTGCATTGGCCCTTGTGGCGCCGGCAGCCTGTTCTCGGAATTCCTCTGCCGCAAAATCCGGGGAACAGGAAATAAAACCTGTTACAATCCGGTTGGGGCGGGTTGCGTCGGGCCCCGCTTCGGGCCCCTTGGACGCTGCGGTTAAACAGGGGGCTTTTAGAGCCGCGGGGATTAATCTGGAAATTGTGGATTTTAACAATGGCGCTGATGGTATTGCGGCCATGATTGGGGGCAGTCTGGATATTTTTCAGGGTTCCTATGAACATGTGCTGCGGCAGATCGAAAATGGCCTGGATATGAAAGCCTTTGCCCTGATCTCTAACCAGCAGGGCTATAAAGTGGTCATTCGTTCCGATGCGCCCTATACCAGGCTGGAAGATCTTAAGGGAAAAACCCTGGGGGTCACCAAAGTCGGGAGTCTTTCGGATACGACGATGCGGAAGATCCTCCGGGAGGTGGGCATAGACCCTGAGCGGGATGTGGAAATAATCAATACCGGCCTTGGTTCCACCGTGGTTGCGGCCCTGGATACCGGTAATGTAGCCGCCGCAATGTACAGCGGTACAGCCCAGCTTGAGGAGACCGGTCAGTATAAAGTGCTGTATAATCCCGATTTTGAGACTGCGGGTTTGGTACTGATGGGAAGCTCCAAATGGGCCGAGGCAAACCCGGATGCGCTGAAAGCCTACTTAAAGATTTTTCAGGATCAGGCCGATGCTATGAAGGCAAATCCCGAAAAATATGTGGCGGTTTTCAAAGAAGATTTTCCCAGTTACAGCGATTCTCTTTTGCTCGCGACCATTAAAGAATACCTTGAACGTATACCCGTCAGTCTCGAAGTTACCCAAGCCGCTGCGGATGATGTGGTAGAGACCCAGCTTGCCCAAGGGACCATCGGCAGGGCGATTACCCGGGAAGAGGCGGTTGATCCCTCTTATTTACCCCGATAAGGAGCGGGATCTTATGGCAAGGGATGAACTTGTAAACAGCATCAAGGAATATATCAAGGCGGAGCCCCGTCACTTTTCTGATGTGGTGGAAGCGTACCGGCAGTATCCCTACCGGGAAGTTCTCTATGCCTGGTCGGATATTCGCGGCGCCGGACTTTTTGACCGGGACCGGGAAGGGCATTATCTCATTAAGGAGGAATAGATGCAGACTGGTATCCGTGAATTTATTGAAGCCTTAAAAAAGGCCGGAGAACTGGCGGTTATTGATAAGCCTGTAGATCCCCGGGATATTTCCGCCCTTATTACCGGTACCGGTAAAGCGGTGCTCTTGAACAAGGTAAAAGAATATGAAAATTTTCGCGTTGCCGGCGGTATTGTCCGGGATCGGGTCAAACAGGCTCTGGGATTCGGCTTAAGCCCGGAGGGTTTACAGGAGCACATCCGAAAAGTTTTTAAGCAACGTATCCCCATCAAGCTGGTGAAAGACGCCCCTCTTAAGGAAGTTATTATCCGTGAAGAAGATGTAGACCTGACTTATCTTCCCTGGGTTCTTCAGCACGTCAAGGACGGGGGGCCGTATATTGGTTCGGGAGTACAATTTATAAATCATCCGGGGCGGTGGATTTTAATACCCCTAATGATATTCGCACGTTTTATGCGGAAGCCCAGGAAAAGGGGCAGGGGCTTGAAATGGCGGTGGTTATCGGCCTGCATCCTATTGAATTGATGGCCGGAGCCGTAGGTTTACGGACCGGTGATCAGGAAATGGAATTTGCCGGCGCCCTGCGTGAGGAACCGGAGGAAATGATCCGCTGTGAATCCATTAATGTGAACGTTCCCGCCAACGCGGAGATTGTTCTGGAATGTGAGGTTCTCCCAGACGGCTGGGTGACCGATGAAGGACGCTACGGCGAGTTCCACGGGGTTTTCGGGGATGTAAAGCGTAACCCCATTGTGAAGGTAAAGACCATTACCCACCGGAAAAATCCCATCTATCATTCCCTGATTATGCCCCAGGAGACCACGGGATGCAGCGGGCCTTACGGCCAGATAAAGACGATGAATTTTTTGAGGGAAGCAGGTTTCCGGCCCAGGGCGGCGGCCACCGTACCGGGCTCGATAGGGTTTGAACTGCGAGCTTCGCTGGATCACCCCAAGCCCGGCGAAGGTAAAGCGGCGCTTCTCGCGCTCCTTTCCCAATTCATGGTTAAAAAGGTGACGGTCTTTGACGACGATATTGATATTTTTGATGATGAGCAGGTTGCCTGGGCAGAAGCGTTACGGGTACAGGCGAGTCAGGATGTGGTTATTGTGACTAACTGCCCTGCCAAGCACATGGACCCCACGGTGCGGCACCTTGAGCTGCCCAGCGGCCGCCTCCCCGTTACCGATAAGATAGGCATTGACGCTACCATTCCTCCTGACATCCCCCGGGCTGCATACGAACGTTCCCGGTATTTTAACCCCAGAGGAATAAAAACGGAAGATTATCTATAAGAAAGAAGGTTTAAGGTATGGCAGTTCAGGACAGGAAAAGACTGGTTGTGGGTATCAGCGGCGCCAGCGGTACGGCTCTGGCGGTGCATCTGTTACGGGTTGTCCGTGAACTGCCCGGCTGGGAAACTCACCTGGTCATAAGCAGGGGCGCCGAAATCACGATTGGGGAAGAGACCGATCTGAGCGTGGAAGAGGTTAAGGGCCTTGCCGCCGCGGTCTATGACAATGATGATATCGGCGCCTCCATTGCCAGCGGTACCTTCCGCACCGAAGGCATGGTGGTGATCCCCTGCAGCATGAAGACCGTGGCAGGGATTTATTCCGGTTATACCGATAATCTGCTGCTTCGCTCCGCGGATGTAACCCTCAAAGAACGGAAGCCCCTGGTATTGCTTGCCCGGGAGACTCCCCTTTCGACTATTCATCTGCGCAACCTCTACGAACTTTCCCGGCTGGGGGTCTCCATTCTTCCCCCCATGGTGAGTTATTATCACCGGCCTGCTTCCGTCGAGGATATGACCCATCATATTGTATGCAAGACCTTGGGCGTATGGCACATCCAAGTTCCCGGATACCGGATCTGGCAGGGCAGAAAAAACATCCATGCTGAATAGGAAGGAAGGGCTGTGTCTAAAAAAGCAATGCGGCAGAATCGGCGTCGAATTACGGACCGTTTTTATGGGAGATGATCTGGCCGTGATCCTGAGCGGCGGGGATCGCCCCCACCTGGGGGCCGCCGCCTTGGGGGTTCCCCGCCCAAGCCACCGTGATCCCGCGCGGCAGAGCGCCTCTGTATCGGTTCTTACGCTGCCGGGCCACCGTGACGACGAATTTGCCCGTCGCGTGGCTTACCGGCTTGCCGGTGTTTTGGGCGTACCGGTTCTTGCAGCCTGCGGCATCCATGTGGACGCCCTGGCCGCCGATGAGCTGGTTGCATTGGAAGCATTGGTAGATTCTATGTTGAGAGAATGCGAATCCGCCCTAGAAAAGAAGTAAGCGAACCCTCCTGGGTAGCACCTCCCCTAGGCAAGCGGGTTCTTGGAGGCCCCATAAAGGCTGATGGAGCGGAGAAGGCTCCAGGCAGCCGGTTTCTGCACCACTATTCAGTCTGTGTAACATTTTAGTTGTTACAAGACACAAGTCCAGTTCTCGCGTTGCCTCATTGAAAAAGTAATCCAAAACCTCCCATGCCTCATGAGGAAGGGCTTTTCGGCCAGTTCCACGACAACAGTTTTGTGAAGGCGGTGGCGAAGTATACGTTTTAGGGGGAATGGGACGATGGGGTCGTGAAACACCCCGTCCCCCGATGCCAGCGGGCTTGATTCCAAAGCAGCAGAGGCTTGAGGCAAGGGGCGCGTTGATAGGGTATTACCGTGCATACAGGGGCATTAAGCCCCCTGGGGGCCGTGGAACCTCGGGGTAAAAAGGAGTATCATGTTCCCATGAATGGAGTGGTGCGGAGTGAAGTATCCCAAGCCTCCACGGAGGATTGGGAACGGGCGGAATTGGAATTACTCTTTGATATAGCCCGGACTTTTGATAAATATGTGGAACTGCGGAGCGCCTTAGGTCCCCTCTTGAGTCTCCTGGAAATCCGGGCGGGCCTCACCTGGGGTATGGTAACCCTCTTGGACCGGTCCACCGGGCTCTTAAAAATAGAAGAAGCCTATGGACTTTCTCCGGAAGAAAAGGAGCGGGGCCGTTACCGGCTTGGAGAAGGTTTGGTGGGCCGGGTGTTTGAATCTGGACAGGCGATTATGGTGCAGGATCTTTCCCAAGAGCCCCGTTTCCTCAACCGGGCAAAGAACCGGACCAAGGCGGATATGGCAGGACTCACCTATTACTGCGTCCCCATCAGGTCTCGGGGAGGGTTTATCGGCACCCTCAGTGCAGAACGCCGAATTCAGTATGATCCCTACCATGAGGGTTTAGAGATACAGATGATCCGGGATCGGGTTTTACTGGAAAAAGTCTCGGCTATCATTGCCGATTCAGCGAAGCTCCGAGAGCGGATCCTGGAAGAGCAGTTTCGGTTTCGACAAGCCGGGGATGCTCAGTGGGATCGGCCGCGAGACCGGAATCTTTCCGGCATGGTGTTCGGTTCTCAAGGCCACGGGGGACGGATCGCGGAAGGAAGCGCTATTATGGGGACTGGTAAGGCCATGCGAGGGGTTTACGAGATGCTCGCGCAGGTTGCTCCCAGCGATGCCACGGTCCTTATCACCGGAGAAAGCGGTACCGGTAAGGAACTGGTGGCAGTGGAGTTACACCGGCTTTCCAAGCGGGCAGGAGCAACGCTCATCAAGATAAACTGTGCGGCTCTGCCGGAATCGATCATTGAAAGTGAACTCTTTGGGCATGAAAAAGGGGCCTTTACCGGAGCCACTAGTCAGCGTAAAGGCCGGTTTGAGCTGGCCCATCAGGGAACGATTTTTCTGGATGAAATCGGGGAGCTGTCCCCTCAGATCCAGGTAAAGCTCCTGCGGGTTCTGCAAGAACGGGAACTGGAACGGGTCGGCGGTACTGTTACCATCAAGGTCAATGTCCGGCTCATTGCGGCGACCAATAGGAATTTGGAGAAAGCAGTTAAGGAAGGCCGGTTTCGGGAGGACCTGTACTATCGGCTCAATGTATTTCCCTTACATATGCCCCCCTTACGGGAACGGAAGAGCGACATCGTCCTTTTGGCGGATTATTTTATAGAAAAGTATGCGAAAAAGAACGGCAAACTCATCAAGCGGATATCCACCCCTGCGCTGGATTTACTCACCAGTTATTCCTGGCCCGGTAATGTCCGGGAATTGGAGAACTGTATCGAACGGGCGGTGATCCTTTCTAACGATAGGGTGATCCATTCCTATAACCTGCCGCCGAGTCTACAATCCGCCGTATCCACCAAAACCGAACCCATCACTACCCTGGAAGCGGCCCTTTCCCGGCTGGAAAAGGAACTCATCGTCGAGGCGCTGAAAATCAGTGAAGGTAATATGGCGGCTGCAGCCCGCCGGCTGGGTATCACGGAACGACAGATGGGATTGCGGGTTCGCCATTACGGTATTAACTGGCGGCTTTATAGACCAACAAAACTGTAGTATAGTAACTAGAATAGTCAACGCAATTGTAGACAGCGGTTTCCCGTGCCAGTTCTTGCTGATAAACGAACATAACCGGTGTTCTATCTTGTTCCACTTGCAAGTCCCCGGCAGGCAGCCCTGAGTTGCTGTACTTTACCCCCTGGGCGATGCGGATAGCTTTGCTCTTGCTCCCGGTCAACGGTTTTCAGATTGTGTCGGCTAATGTGTTTGTGGTTACCGGAAGGCCGAAAATTGCCATTATCCTTTCCATGCTCAGGCAATGTATCGTGCTGATTCCCTGTATGCTCCTCTTCGGGATGCTTTGGGGGCTTTCAGGGGTGATTACTTCCGCACCGGTGGCGGATGGATTTTCATTTGTATTGACCGGTGGGATGATTTATTTTGAGATGAGAAAATTGCGAGTCCCCCGCTCCTCATGAAGCACCCTCAGGAGGGTCAGAAATTAAAATCAGGCCCTCCTGCCCCCTCATTCTATCGTAAACTTGGACACTTCACCCATCAACGCTTGTATCCGTTCTTCATTGTCCGTACTTATCCCCGCCACCCGATCCATCGAACTGTTTATCTGTTCCGCTCCCGTGGCTATCTCTTGTATCCCTCCGGCTATCTCTTCCGTCAACTGCCCAAGACTCCGGCTCTCCCCTATCACCGCTTGACTCCCCTGCAGCATCTCCCCGCTGCGACGCTTCACTAAATCCGTCATCTCATTCAACAACTTGATCGCTTCCAGAATACTCTGACTCCCTTCCCCCTGTTCTTCCATCGCCTCCCGAACCGCCTTCTCCTGATTCGTTACCGTCTCTATCCCTTCCCCGATTACCTCAAACTTCCTCAGTACCCCCTCAGTCGATTGAGTAATCTTGTCTATCGAATCTTTGATCTTTTTTAACACCGTACTTATCGTTCTCGATTGTTCTGACGATGATTCCGCTAACTTCCGTATCTCACTGGCCACCACCGCAAAGCCCTTCCCCGCTTCCCCCGCGTGGGCCGCTTCTATCGCCGCATTCATCGACAGCAGATTCGTTTGACTTGCTATATTGTCTATCACCGCATTTATCTCCAATAACCCTTCCGATTCACGGGCGATTTCCTGAATATTCGTAGCCACTTCTTGTAACCCGTTCCGTCCTACTTCGGATGACTCAGACAGGCCGATGATATTATGCACATTCTGTATCAAGGTTTGGGTTACCCGGTGAATATTGGCCACCATGACCTCTATGGCCGAGGAAGACTTGGACACCGCTATGACCTGTTTTTCCACAAGCTGGCCCAGGGTGGTGATATGGTCTACGATCTGGCTCATAATGGCGCTGGTTTGGGTAACACTTGAGGACTGATTGAGGACTTGGGATTTGATACTCTGGATATGGGCGGTGATTTCCGTGATAGCTGCGGCGGTTTCGGTGGCATGGGATGCCAGTTCCCGGCCCGTATCGGAAAGCCTATTGGTCTCTTGTTTGATGGACACCACCAGGGATTTAATTTTGTCTACGGTCCAGTTTAAGTAGCGGGCTAAATCTCCCAGTTCGTCTTTGGAGGTGAGGTGGATTTGTTGGGTGAGGTCTCCTTCTGCTATGTATTTGAGGCGTTTCATGGTAAAGGCGATGGGGCGGCTGACGGAACGGGCGATGAAGACCCCGCCGAGGGACATGAGGATCATGGTAAAGGCGCCGATGAAGATAGAGAGGGTAATCATGCGGTAGACCGGGGCCATAATGGTATTTCGCGGGACGGCGACCGTGAGGGTCCAGGGTTTCGGATTTTTTCCGATGGTAAAGGGTAGGGCGTAGTACTGGATGAGACCCTGGGGGGAAAGGGCGGAGAAGGCCGCAGTTTTTCCGGTGGAAACGGCGTTTACTGTGGTATCGAGGGATGAGGTGAAGGTATCAGTTTCCTGTATGTTTTTTCCAAGCCATGAAGCGTCCGGATGTGCTGCAATAATCCCACCGCCGCTGAAAACATACACATGACCATCGCCAAAGGGTTTTATCTCATCGGCTATTGTTTGTATTCTTGATATTTCGAAGGATATGCCGGTAACACCCACCAACTTGCCGTTATCTTTTATGGGAATACAAAGATTGGCTACTAACAAGGGCTTCCCCGCTATGGGAAGCACCGTCGGTTCAAAGACAAATTCTTCTCCTGATGTTGCCTGCATGACCATATCAAAACTGAAAGTCTTGATAGCTTCCAAATTTGGTCCCTGTCCCTGAGGTCCATGATTCCACGCTGATACATACCGTCCCGTCTCACTCATTCCAGGTGCATTGATGTATTCTGCATCCATACCGTCAATCATATTTGGACCCCAGTTAGTATAGACCGCGGACACTTCAGGGTGGGCGATAAAGGTCTGTTTTAGCATGAAATTGAATTGCTCTCGCCGTTGTTCTGCAGGAATGTCCTTATACCCTTCCATTATGTGTGCAATAGTTCTTGCCGTTTCTACATAGGTACCAAACCACCGCTGTATTTCTTCGGTGCCCTTTTCAGCAAGATTTTTTGCATGATCCTCTGCCAGCCGGCTGATTTCTTTTTGGGAACTGCTCAGGGTAACGCCGGCTAACAAACCGATCCCAATGATATTAACGCTGCTGATGATAGCCACCAGTCTAACACCGATCTTCATAAAACCCTCCTTAATAAGGGAAAGACACAGAAACTAAGAGATGAAACAACACCCTCTTTTGTCGCCTTTAGGCTTCACCCCAAACGACACGTATCGTTTAGGCTAATCTGAACTCCCCTGTTTGTCAAGGCTCTAGCTGGACTGCTTTAGCAGCAGTGTTTCCTTAGTCGCGCGATCCTCTGCAGCCAGCGCCTCTGCAGCCAGCGCCTCCAGCGCGCGAGCTTCCGCCGTCCGCGCCTCCAGCGCCTGAGCTTCCAGCGCGTGCGCTTCCAATGCGTACGCTTTCGCCACACGAGCCGCTGCTGTCCGCGCCTCCAGCGCCTGAGTCTCTGCCACCCGCGTTTCCGCCACACGAGCCGCTGCTGTCCGCGCCTCCGCCGCCCGCACCTCTACCACTCGCGCCGCTGCCGCCAGCGCTTCCAGTGCCAGAGCTTCAGCCGCCCGTGCCTCCGCCACACGAGCTTCCGTTCTCCGCGCCGCGAGTACCAGCGCCTCCACAGTCCGCGCCTCCTTATCATCGGAACGGACAACTCCGCGTTCCACCAGCGAACTTCCAAATAGAACAAAGGTAAGGCGTGTATTCCGTTGAATTAACCTTACTATTAAAACGCAAGCAAAGAAGGCAAACACAGCAGCGCCTGGAGTAATAACCAACCAATAAAGCCATTTATTACCATTGGAGAAGTCTAGTATATTAGCCATAATTCTTTGAAGAAGAATGGATTGTATTCCATAGATTCCCACTGTTAGCTGCCCGCAACGACTGAGGAATGAAGTGATCGCGTTCTTTCTCCAGCATCTCTGAAATAAGGCAAAGAAGAAGATGCTTCCCGCAAGCCCTGTTAATAAACGGAAACCCTGTATGCCGATATGGGTAAAATCAAAAACTAGCTTCCCTTCTGCAAAGGATTGTTGAAAGTTTATCAACGTGGGGAAATCAACTAAATAGATTATATAGGTATAATCGAAAAAATAGAGACATATAACGAAACTAATCCCAGAAAGTATCAGCAGCTTATTTAAATGCTTACAAATCAATGGATAGTATGTTTTTAACAGTATACCAGTCCAAAAAATGGGCATCATAAACCGTTGGACCTTGCCAACTATGCCAAAAGCATCGACCAACAGCACAAAGAGCATACTCGCAATAAACGCTGCATAGCGCTTTTTAAAACATTTGCACGAGATGAAAACTATCAAATGGGTTAAAAATAAATCTTTAAAGAACCACAGATCGGTTGATGGATTTGGCATAATCAATGCCTGTAATTGAGAGCGGACACTAAAAGGTTTATAAAACATCATTTTCCAGCTCAAAAACGTCATTCCCCAATTCGCAAGAGAAATCAGAAGGCTCCATGTAATATGGGGTATGATCAAGTAGGTAAATCTTTTCCGTAAGACCTCCTTAAAACTTAAAGATGAACTAAAGAAAAAACCGCTTATCATAAAGAAGAGCGGCATATGAAATGAAACAAAGAATAGATGAAGCGGATCAGCGAGAAAATAACGATCACTGTTTACATCACCACCTGCATCGTTTAGACCGCCAATCGAATGATACCATAGAACACAAAAAATCGCAAAACATTTCAAAAGATCAATATACTCGATACGCTTTTTTGTAATAGCCAGAGTAGAATCCATGTTACGCTCCTTGGTGTTTTAGAAACTTGGGGACTTGGCGGTATTTTCATGGATAACTTTACCCCATTTCTCGGTACTTGGCAAACTATATAGAGAAAAACCGTAAAATCTAAACCAGTTTCTATACTTAGAATTAAAAGTAGGGTGGTAGTGGGGGGGGGGGGGGGGGGGGGGGGG
>JAIRNP010000075.1 GCA_031258005.1 Treponema sp. | reverse complement strand
TCTTGGCTTTCACCGCATCGGTGTACGCAGTACCGGCACGGGTATAGGGTTCGGGGAAAAGGCTCTTGGCCCCAATAGACGTGGCCCAATCCAGCCGTTCTTTGGCCTTGCTCAGGGCTGCATCCGTGTCCTTCGCCTGTTGAGCCTCCATAAGTTTTTCTATTTCCCCCACCGCAGCCAGCACTTTGGCGACTCCCGCTGCGGCGTCGGCCCAGTTTTTCGCAGCCTTGGCTTTCACCGCATCGGTGTACGCAGTACCGGCACGGGTATAGGGTTCGGGGAAAAGGTTCTTGGCCCCAACGGACGTGGCCCAATCCAGCCGTTCCTTGGCCTTGCTCAGGGCTACATCCGTGTCTTTCGCCTGTTGAGCCTCCATAAGTTTTTCTATTTCCCCCACCGCAGTGAGCACTTTGGCGGCACCCGCTGCGGCATCGGCCCAGTTTTTCGCGGCCTTGGCTTTCACCGCATCGGTGTATGCAGTACTTGCCCGAATGTACGGTTCGGGGAAAAGGGTCTTGGCACCAACAGAGGTGGCCCAATCCAGCCGTTCTTTGGCCTTGCTCAGGGCTGCATCGGTATCCTTTGCTTTTTGGGCCTCATAGAGTTTCTGAATCTCCCCCACCGTAGCCCCTACTTTATTCGCTGCGGTAATCGCATCCTGCCATTTCTCCCCAGACCGGGCCTTTACCCCATCATTATACGCGGAATTTGCCTGATTATAGAGATCCGGGAACTGGGTCTTGGCGCCAATTGAGGTGGCCCCGTCAAGTCGTTCCTTGGCCACAGCCAGAGCCGTATCAGCCTCGTACATAGCAAGCTGCCGTGCCACATAGTCATCGGACATCTTAGCATACTTGAAAGCTTCCTCAGCATAGGCAGCGGCCGTATCGTAATCCCCCAGATCAAAACTTTCTTGGGCTAACCCTGCAAGCCGAACACTCTCCAAAAAATATTCATTGTTGACCAGGGTACTATCCACTGGGGCTGCGGTAATGGATACTCCAGCCATACCAAGCATCCAACAGCATACCCCCGAGAAAATGACTCGGTTCATCGTATACCTCTCAGTTTTGCCTGGGCACTCTTTGCCCGTTTATCGCTGTCGGCGATTTTATCTTGGGCGGCCTGTATAGCCTTTTCCGCAGTCTGACGTTTTTTCGCAGTAGTATCCCGGACCACCGTGAACTGGTTCGCTCCTTGTGTAAAGAGTTCTAGGGCCTGCTTAAAATCTTTGGCGCTGAAGACCTGTTCCCCTTCGGTATAAACCATATCCGCTTCCTGATATGCCTCTTTCATCGCAACAGGGGCTTTCAGGTTCAAGGCCTCTTCCCGCACGGTTCTCGCTCGCTGCCGTTGTTCTTCTGCCAGAGCTTCCCATCCGGTATCAGCCACCTGCTGGTATTGAGTTAGGGCCTCTGACGCAGCTTGTTGAGCAGCAGCAATATCCCTCCCCTCATAGGCCGAAACTGCCTGCTGTAGATGTTCTTCTGCTGCGGCAAACCCCGTAGGATCAAACCGGCTCAGGTTATGGGTTTCAATCTCCGAATGGATCCCCAGACCTGCCGCTTGTGTTTTCAACAATATATAGAGGGCTTCTGCCGCAGCAGATTTCCGGGCAAAGGCATAATAATCTTGTGCATCATAGAGGCGGAGGGCCTCAGCAGCGGTTTTATCCGCACTATCCAGCGGTTCAGGGAGCAATTCCGCAGCCCCTGCTTCCAAGGCCCCTTCCCGGGCGCTTTGAACCGCTTGGTCTCTCGTTTCCTTATACCGAGGTATGGCCTTTAAACCAATTTCATTATAGGTATCCCCCAAAGCCGTATATGTTTCTATGGCCTCTTGATACTCTTCGGGGCTTCCAGGCTTGAGGGCTTCTACCTGGGCGTACCGGGATTCAGCACTGTTCCATTCATCAGGATAATAGATAGACCCTTCAAAATCCTCCGCTCGTTTGCGTAAGTTCTTCACCCGCTCCTGAGCAGCGGTCAGTGTCTGGCGGGTCTCATTACCGGGAGCTTCTTCTTGGGTCTCTGGAGTACTGGGTGGAGGTGCACTACCACACGAAATCATGCCGAGGATTATACCCATTCCTATTATACTACTTATCCTATAGGGTTTCATTCATGACTCCTCGCCGTATTATAAATTTGGACCGTTATGATCTCCTAATATGGTATGATTTATTACTTTCATCCTTAACTGGTCTCTGGGTCTAGGATCCCTAGTAACTAAAAGCAGGCTATATGTAGATAATACTGATTTTTAAACATAAGCTTTAATCGACCTTTCATTTAGTCATATATACCATATTTTTTTAATAATAGCTATATTTTCATTTTCGTATTTTTTAGCAATTCCTTCAAGTGAAACCACCTCAGTAATGGGGGTGTTTTTGTATTTTTTTACCTCCCCTATACACACTTCTTAGTTTTCCGGTATGCTCTATCCATGGGACTCTCTAAAACCCCTGATGAATCGACGAGCCGCCTATGAAACGTATTATTTTGAAGGCCGGTGAAGAAGGACGTATTGTTTCAGGCCATCCCTGGGTCTATGATAACGAGGTTGCCCGGATCCTTGGACCAAAAGGCCCGGCAAGCCTTGAGCCTGGCGAGACCGCGGATGTAGAAAGTTCGGGAAAAACCTATTTAGGGAGGGCTTTGGTAAACCCCCATTCTAAAATAATCGCCCGTATATACAGTCCTTCTAAGGAAGGGATCGATAAAGGCTTCTTTAAGCGCCGGATCCGGGAAGCGCTTGCCCGAAGGACCGGGTATGACCTGCACCGGGAATCCGCCCGAATCGTCTTTGGGGAAGGGGATTTTCTCCCCGGTCTCATCATCGACCGCTTCGTGGGTTGGCCCAAGGAAGCTATAGAAGCTGCCTTTTCAGAACGGCCCATCCGGTTCGATCAGGCGGAATCTGCCCTGGGACCACCATGTTCCTGGCTTTCGATGCAGTTCCTCAGCTATGGTATGGATAGTCGTAGGGAAGTAATTCTTGCGGCGCTGGAAGAGGTCTTGGGGAGCCTTCCAGTGGGTCAGGACCGTATACCCTTGGGACAGCCCATAGGTATCATCGAGAAATCCGGAGTCCCCTTTCGGGAACGGGAGGGGCTTCCCCCACGGGAAGGGCCCATCACCGGGACGGTCCCGAAAGGAGGAATCCTGATCTTTGAAAACCGTTTTCCCTTTGGGGTGGATCTTGAGCAGGGGCAAAAGACCGGGTATTTTCTTGACCACAAAGAAAACCGCCGTAGCCTCAAGCAATGGATCACTCCAGGGGGCCGGATCTTGGATGCTTGCTCCTATACCGGGAGTTTTGGTATTCATGCGGCCCGTTTCGGTGCTGCTTCGGTACATACGGTGGATATTTCTGCGGAGGCCCTCAAACAAGGGCTGAACAATGCCCGGCTCAACGGGGTGGAGGATCGGATTATCCTGGTGGAAGGGGATGTTTTTGAGGTGCTGCGAACCTATGAACGCACCCGGAAGGAACGGTTTGATCTCATCATCCTCGACCCTCCGGCTTTTGCCAAAACCCGTTCTTCCCTGGAAGGAGCCCTCCGGGGATACAAGGAAATTAACCTGCGAGCTTTGAAGCTCCTCAATAAAGGGGGCGTCCTGGTAAGCTGTTCCTGCAGTCATGCCGTAGATGAACGGGCTTTCAAGCGCATGGTGGCGGAAGCGGCTCGGGATGCGGAACGCAGGCTCATACAGCTTGAGTTTCGGTACCAAGCTTCGGATCATCCTATTCTGATAGGGTATGATGAATCCCTATATCTCAAATGCGGATTTTACCGGGTGTTGTAGCACCTTGGAAAGCATCACCCCCGGTCAGTGCCGGGACAGGGTCCTGGGATTTATTCTAAATATTATTATCCTTGAAATCCATAGGGGAAATCAGTATGGTTAATATATAAGGAGCATTTATGGCTAAAATTGTATTAATCGGGGCGAATCACGCCGGTACCGCTGCAGCTAACACGATCTTGGATAACTATCCTCAACATAAATTGGTTATTTTTGATGGTAATAATAACATCAGTTATCTTGGATGTGGTACCGCCCTCTGGATTGGACGGCAGATCGACAAGCCCGATGGTCTCTTCTATGCTTCCAAAGATACTTTCACCGCTAAAAAAGCGGAAGTCCACATGGAAACCGAAGTGACCCGGATAGATTTCACCGCAAAACAGGTCTATGGGGTAACGAAAACCGGTGATGAAATCCACGAATCCTATGATAAACTCATCATTGCTACCGGCTCTCTTCCTATCACGCCGAAGATCAAGGGTTTGGACCTCCCCAATGTAACCTATGTCAAGCGTTTTCAAGATGGGCAGCAGATAAATCAACTGCTGGATCAATCGGATATTAAAACCGTGGCAGTGGTTGGGGCAGGTTATATCGGGGTTGAGCTTGCCGAGGCAGTGCAGCGCAGGGGAAAGAAGGTCCTGCTTTTTGAAGCCGTTACCACGTCCCTCTCCACGTATTATGACGAATGGTTTACCCAGGATATGGATAAGGTCCTGGAAGATAAGGGTATTAGCCTTCACTTTGGAGAACTGGTCCAGGAAATCGCCGGGACTGATAAGGTCAAGGCCATTAATACCAACAAAGGGGAATACCCGGTGGATCTGGTTATCATGGCCATAGGGTTCCGTCCCAATACGGCCCTCGCTGCTCAGGACCTGGAGACCTTCTCCAACGGCGCATACAAGGTCAACCTGAAACAGGAAACCAGCAAACAGGATGTCTATGCCATTGGAGACTGCGCCACGGTGTACAGCAATGTCCTGGGAACCCAGGCCTATATTGCCCTGGCCACCAATGCGGTACGGAGCGGGGTAGTGGCAGGGCATAACGCCTCGGGAACTCCCCTGGAATCGGCGGGGGTACAGGGGTCCAACGGTATCTGTATCTATGGGTACAAGATGGTATCTACCGGACTCAACCTCAAGGCTGCGGAAAAGGCAGGCTTTACCCCTCTCTATACCCAATTCGAGGATACCCAGAAACCGGCCTTCATTAAAGAGGATAACCATACCGTTAAGATCCGCATCGTCTACGATAAAGGTACCCGTCGGGTTTTAGGTGCCCAGATGGCCTCATACCAGGATATTTCCATGGGTATTCATCTGTTTTCTCTCGCGATTGAGGAGCAACTCACCATTGATAAACTCAAGCTGTTGGATATTTTCTTTCTTCCTCATTTCAACCAGCCCTATAACTATATTACCATGGCAGCCCTTTCGGCTAAATAAGGATAAATAAGGAAGGAGTGATCCAGCATAAACCAACCAAGCGCATCACTTTTTTATAGAGGAGGGGCTCTTTGTATGCCTCTTCTCAGTAGAAATGAGATTTAGAAACTAAGCGGTAAAGGAGAAATCTAAAAAAGTTTTTCAAGCTCGGCAAGATGATTGTCCTTTTTAATAAGGGTTTGAGCATATCCAGGAAGGATCGTATTTTTATCGATAAGGAGTATATGAATACCATGATTGTTATTGTCGGTGGACTGGGAATTCTGGTAGTGATCATTATCATGGTCATTGTGATGATGGCTCGTTCCAAGCACGGTAATGCTAGCCCCCAGACACGAGCTAAGCATCAGGATCTGCTGTTTAAACAGGCAAGTAAACGGCTTGAACAAATCCCCCGGGACCCGGAATCCCTAGTTATCGTAGGGGATATTTATTTTCAGGAACATAATTGGAATGCGGCTTTTAAGACCTATGAAATCTTAGTCGAATTATCCCTGACCAATAAAGATATTAACGAATTTCAGAGCCAGATGCGCTATGCTCTTGCGGCTTTGGAGTTGGGAAAACCAGATGAGGCTTATAAAGCCTTGATCTTAGCCCGGTCCCTGCAGCCTACCGATTTTGACGTAAATTATAACTTGGGGATTATTGAATTTCAAAGAAAAAATTATGAAAAAGCTGCCCATACGCTTATTCAGGCGTGTAAACAGAACCCTGAACATCCCCAGGCGCTTCGCTATCTGGGAGATTCCTTTGTAAATCTCGGTAAATACAAAGAAGCCCTCCCCCTCATCCGTAAAGCCATTGATTTTGCTCCCACTGATAAGGATTGTCTCTATACCTTGGCAACCTGCTATTCCGAGCTTGGCCGGATCGATCAGGCCCTGAGTATCTTTTTGCATCTCCGTCTTGACCCGGTACTCGGAGCCAATGCTTGTCTCCAGGCAGGGATCATTCATATAACCCAGCATCAAGACCTAAATGCCATCCAAGATTTTGAAATTGGTCTCAAATTTGAAAAGACGGGTTCCCCGGAAGTGATGACAGAGATACGATACCATTTAGCCACGGTGTATCTTGGACAAAATGAAATAGGAAAAGCCTTAAACTTACTGGAAAGGATCCGCTATGATAACCCCGGTTATAAAGATGTAAGTGCCTTGATAGATCGGTATCAAGAACTCAACGCCAATAAAAATTATCAAATTTTCATGCTGGGTTCAAGCGCGGATTTTATCGCCTTGTGTCGTAAGATCGTGTTAAGTTATTACGGGCAGTCGAAAGTAAAAATACTCAATATCACGAATAGAAGTGAATGGGTGGATATAAGCACGGAGATCGAAAGTACCAAATGGTCGGATACGATTATGTTCCGGTTTGTCCGAACCCTAGGCTCCATAGGAGAATTGGTTATTCGAGATTTTCATGCCCGCATAAAAGAAGTGAAAGCCGGCAAGGGAATTTGTCTCAGTTGTGGTAAATATTCCGAAGAAGCCCGGCGATATACGGAGGCCCGCATTATTGATCTCATAGAAAAAGAAAAACTCATGCATCTCTTGAATACCGTTGATGCCCGAATGAATTCTTCTACTGCTATAGTGCATAAGTAAACAGGGCTATACCAGGATACATTGTGAAGGAGATAAAGAATTCTAAGCCTCCTTTTGCTTATAGCAATCCGCATCATGGAACTCGAACTCCAGGAAAAGAAAGGCTTCCTGGAAAATCGTGCTTTTTCCTAATATCCCTTAAATGGGCAAATAGCATGGTACGGGAACAATCAAGAAGATTCTTATATTCCTCTCAGAAAATAATACAAGAATCTTCCTACTTGTTTTGGAGTACCTCATCTGAACGGCGGTAGTATGTAACCATAGCTCCCTGCGTCGGCGCTCCTTTTTACAATCCGAGGTATGTATGGATAAGCATCCACCTACCAGCTATTACCATAACCGACGTTCCGCTCCCGCCGAGGTTTGTCCATTGCTTCATTCACCCTCAGTTGGCGTCCTTCAAATTCACGCCCGTTAGTACCTGCGATAGCGGCACTTGCTTCTTCGTCGCTGCTCATTTCGATAAATCCAAATCCTTTAGAATTGCCGGTTTCACGATCGAAAATGATCTTAGCAGAGGCAACACTTCCAAAACCTGAAAACAGATTGCGAAGTCCATCTTCAGTCGTGTTGTACGAGAGATTACCGACATACAATTTCTTGGCCATTGAGAAAATTCCTTCACCCAGATTAAACCAGCTCATACTGATTTGATGCGTCCGGGCACGCTGTTATTCACGCCCATTAACCATGGACGACTCCAATCTCCTGGGAGGAATAATTCTCCCCTGGGAGCTTATGGGATGCAAAAATAAAACAAACCTGGATTGAGGCAGAACAATGAGACGGGAAAAGCAGAATCCTGAACTTTTAAAAATCGGTACATCTAAAACAGAATCACCATACCACAGCATATTCAAAAACGTTTCCTATTGTTATGAATAACAATATCCTAGTTTTCCCATAACGTCAAGCCTTATTTATTTTTTTGTATATTTTTTATAAATGTGGTAATAACTAACGATTATTTCTTTGTATGATTGGAAAAATTTAATGTTTTGTAAATTATTTTTTGCGATACAAAAGTTTAGAGAAAAAGTTACAAAAGTAATCTGATAGCCTCATGGATATCCGGGACTGCCCGCCCAGCCGCCATCTTGGGCCTCTCCTCAGGCAGAGGCACCCTGATCCATACCCCAATCCTGGCAAACTCGTGTCATTGCTACGGGTTTATCCTGATTATACCTTCCTCAAACTTGCCTCCAAGTCATAAGTGGGTTAGTATAGTAACACTATGTTTGATGACTGCATTATCATGGCTGGAGGGTCTGGAACACGACTCTGGCCTGCGAGTAATTCAAAACGGCCCAAGCAGTTCCTGGCCGCTTCCCGGGGTGGTTCTGATACCGGGGATTCGCTTGGGGGCCATACCTTTTTCCATGCTGCTCTTGAACGTGCCTTGGCATTGATTGATAGAGACAGGGATGGACGGGTTA
Organism: Treponema sp.; assembly: GCA_031258005.1. Classification (GTDB taxonomy): domain Bacteria; phylum Spirochaetota; class Spirochaetia; order Treponematales; family Breznakiellaceae; genus JAIRLU01. Next base: position 8,715 of record JAIRNP010000075.1, on the reverse strand, counting down.
TCATCATTGCGGGAGAAAGGCATGTGCCCTTTATCATCGAAGCCTGCGGACTTTTGCATGAGGCCTTGGGGGATCGGTTGGTCCTCATCCCTGAACCGGAGGCGAAAAATACCGCTGCGGCTATTGCCTTGGGAATCACCTATGTTCAAAGGGTATCCAAAGGCGAACGGGCTATCCTGGTGCTCACAAGCGATCATAGTATTCAGCCTTTGGAAGTCTTTAAGGTAAATGCCCTCACCGCAGAAGCTTTTGCTCGGCAAGAGAAGCTGGTGGTTTTTGGTATTCCCCCCCGCTCCCCTGCAACCGGATACGGGTATATCGAAACCGCGGAAGGCCTTTCCCTGCCTGAGGATTTAGGGGCACGGGTATTCCGGGTTGCCTCCTTCCGGGAAAAACCGGATCGATCCGTGGCGGAACAATTCGTTGCCGCGGGAAACTTTTACTGGAATTCCGGGATGTTTGCCTTTTCTTCAGATTTTATGCTGCTTGAATTTAAGCGTCATGCTCCGGAAGTCATAGCTCCCTTTACCCGGCTCCCGGCGCCGGAGGAAAGGGCTTATAAGCATACCCAAGGAGTAGGGATTCTTACTCAGTGGCCAGGTTTACACGCAGTGTATGAACAGGTGCAGGCTACTTCTTTTGATTATGCTCTCGTGGAAAAATGTACCCAAACCGTGATGGTAGCCGCGGATTTTGCCTGGCTGGATGTGGGAAGCTGGGATGAATACGAGCGGCTGGTGGGGAGTACGGGATCAGAAATATACCAAAGCGGGGGGAAACCCTGTTTTGTGGATGCAGATATACCGGTGGCCCTTTGCGGTGTGGAAGATCTGATCGTGGTGGTCCGTTCAGGTAAGGATGGGACCGTTCCTTCGGTATTGATTGCCAAACGGGGAGAAACCCAGCGGGTTAAAGAGATTGTTGAAAATATCCGCGCCGCAGGAAGGACAGAACTCCTCTAAGGGTACTACCGTATGGGGGGAGGGCATCGGAATACCATGACGAAAGGGGTGAAGAAGGTATCATGATTTTCCTCTTATTTTTTTCATATACAGAACAATGCTGATATGCTATACTAGGTTAAAATAGAGAGAAGAGAGAAAACAAGAATCACTTAATCCGTGGTTTTGCGGGTTATACTTACATGAAAGCGAGGTTTTAGTATGGTTATTCTTACACTGAATTGCGGATCCTCTTCCGCGAAGTATCAGGTATACGACTGGGATGCGCAGGATATTCTGGCCGTAGGCGTCGTGGAAAAGGTTACTTTTGCAGGTTCTTTTATTGGGCATAAAGCCAAGGGTAAGGAAGAGTACACGGTCCAGCATGATTGTCCGACGCATACAGAAGCGGTGAATCTCATCATTAAGACCCTGACTGATCCTGAGTATGGGGTCATCAAGGACATGAGTGTCATCAAGGCTGTAGGGCACCGGGTACTGCATGGGGGGGATAAGTTTACCAAGTCGGTCATTGTGGATGATGCCGCGATGAAGGCTTTCAATGAGGTAAAGGATCTGGGGCCCCTGCATAACCCTGCTAATATCATGGGTATTGAGGCGGCCAAGAAAGTGCTTCCCGATGTGCCTCATTGTGCGGTGATGGATACGGCTTGGCATCAAACCATGCCCCCTGAATCCTTCCTCTATGCCATGCCGTATGAATGGTACGAGAAGTATGCGGTCCGTCGCTATGGATTCCATGGAACCTCTTTCCTCTATACCGCTAAACGGGCTGCGGTGCTTCTTGGAAAGGATCCTTTCAAGACGAATCTCATCATTGCTCATTTGGGGAATGGTTCTTCTATAAATGCGGTTAAAGACGGCTGTTCTTTTGATACTTCTATGGGTATTACCCCTCTGGAAGGACTGGTCATGGGTACTCGTGCAGGGGATGCAGACTTGGCGACACCCTTCTATGTAATGCGGAAGACCGGAATGAGCCCTGAAGAAATGGAAAATACCCTGAACAAGAAATCCGGTCTCTTGGGTATTACCGGCCAATATGCGGACCGTCGGGACATCCAGGCTGCGGCACTTAAAGGGGATACCCGGGCACGGCTTTCCCAGGATATGGAAGCCTATCGGGTAAAGAAATACATCGGCGCCTATAAGGCGATCCTGGGCCGAGTAGATGCCCTGGTCTTTACCGCAGGGGTTGGGGAATTTGCCACCTTCATGCGGAAGAAGATCCTCCAGGGGCTTGAAGGTATCGGTATTGTCTATGATCCTGAAAAGAACGATCTCTCCCATACTCGGAATACCGAGACCCGGATCTCCACGGATACCTCGCCCATACCGGTATTCGTTATTCCCACAGATGAAGAATTGGTCATGACCGAAGATGCCTATGCGTTGATGAAGGGAACCTATGATGTCCACACGAAGTTTACCTATTCCTTCCAGACTAAGGACTATGTAAACAAGGGAAGGGCCGCAGGCCTTAAGGAAGAACTGGCCAAACATCCCGAATTAAAGTCTATTATTGCGGAGGCAACCTAGCAAGACCCGGTGTATCAGGAAGCATCTAGTACTTTTAATAGAGAGAAAGCCCTTGTTCAGGAGCATAAAAAGGGGGCGCTTGTTTCTTGATACACCGTACCGGCGCTTCTTGACAAACCTATGGGCTTATGATAGATTCAAAACAGCATGGGTGCTGTTTTGGGTGCTTGGCTCAGCTGGTTAGAGCGCCACGTTTACACCGTGGATGTCAGAGGTTCGAATCCTCTAGCGCCCAAATAAAGTGTTTATAGTAAAGTTTGTGGAGGGTTTTCTCTCCATCAGCCCCGGATCAATATTAATGAAAATCCCCCCATCTGACGCCGATCTCCACGCTCACCCGGAGGGGAACCTTGAGGGTAATCGCGGTTTCCATTTCCTGCTGAACCAGGTGAACCGTCTCTGCAGCATGATCCTGAGGAACTTCCAGGATAAGCTCGTCATGGACTTGTAAGAGCATTCGGGCAGGGCTGTTTTCCGCGGTAAGCCGCTTGTCCAGCCGGACCATGGCGGTTTTAACGATGTCCGCGGCAGAACCCTGGATAGGAGTATTCACCGCCTCCCGTTCTGCTCCGGCTTTCTCGGTCTTGTTCCGGGAATTGATAGCCGGGATAGCCCGGCGCCGACCCAAGATAGTGGTAGCATACCCGGATTCCTCGGCTTTTTTAATGAGTTCGTCGATGAAATCACGGATTCCCGCATAGGTTTTGAAGTAGGTTTCAATAAAGGTTGCGGCGTTGCTGCGACTTATCCCCAAGGCATTGGCAAGCCTGAAGGCGCTCATGCCGTACATCACCCCAAAGTTGATGGTCTTGGCAATGCGGCGCTGATCCCCCTGCACTTGGGTTTCATCAATGCCGAAGATCAGGGCCGCGGTCCGGGCATGGACATCCTTGCCCTCTTTGAAGGCCGCGATGAGGTTTGCATCTTCTGACAAGTGGGCCAGAACCACCAGTTCTATTTGGTTGTAATCCGCGGATATGAGTACCTTTCCCGGCCCCGCGATAAAGGCCTCCCGGATACGACGGCCCGCTTCATCCCGAATAGGTATGTTTTGCAAATTCGGGTCCCGGCTGGAAAGACGGCCCGTTACCGTCCCGGTCTGGACAAAGCTGGTGTGCAAGCGGCTCTCCGTATCGGCCATATCCGCCAGGGTATCCACATAGGTAGATTTGAGCTTTGCCAGGGTCCGGTGACGAAGGATGAAGGCGGGAACCGGATCCTCCCGGGCCAATTCTTCCAATACCTCCACATCGGTGGAATACCCGGTCTTGGTCTTCTTGCCGGGCTTGAGTTTCCTTTCGGTAAAGAGTACTTCCTGAAGCTGTTTTGGCGAAGCTAAATTGAATTCATGCCCCACCAGTTTATAGGTTTCTTCTTGGATCTGCTGTAATTCAGTGGATAACTCAAGCCCATAGGCTCGGAGGACATCTTTTTTAATCTGTATACCCACCCCTTCCATTTCCGCCAGAATCGGGAGCAGCGGCATTTCCAGTTCCCCGAAAAGCCGGAGGGATGCTGCGTGGTGTGGCAACATCGGTTCCAGCAAGAGCCGTAGCCGCATACAGAGATCCGCATCCTCTGCAGCATACCGGACCGCAGTTTCCAAGGGTACGCTATCAAAGGTACTGTCCTTAGGAACGATGTCTTTATAGGATAGTGGATGGTATCCAAAGTAAAAAATCCCCAATGAATCCAGAGAGTAGTTCTTCCGCTCAGGATACATAATCCAGGCGGCAACCATGGTGTCCCAGATCCTGCACTGCCACCGGGGTATACCCCAGCCTCGGGAAACTTCGTAGTCGTATTTGGCGTTATGCGCGATGATGGTCATGGCCGGATTCGCGAGCAAAGGGGCGAGCCTGTCCCGGACCTGCTCAGGGGGCAGGAAGGGAGCGGTCCCCTCATGGGGAGCCAGGGGAACATAGACCGCTTCCTTGGGTTCGAGGGCCAAGGAGATACCCACGGGATGGGCATGCCAGGCATCCAGGGAATCGGTCTCAAAATCCAGGGCGACAAAACCCTGGCACCGAGCTTTCTCCAAAAGAACTTCCAGTTCATCCAAATGTAAGAGGACGTTATAGGAACCTTCACCCAAGAGACTCGGATCCACGGACAGGGATTCCCCTCCTTTTTCCTCCTGGGAGCCTTCCCCAGCGGTTGCTTTGGGCTCCGGTATGGCCGGTTCCTGCAATGGTTTTATTCCTTTATAGCGTGCATCAGCAGGGGCCTGAGTATCCACTGCCGGATCTAAGACTTTGGCGCTCTGCCGTACCCCTTCCCGCAAGAGCACCCGGGCCCCGGCAGAACGGTCCAGATTTTCCACCGAAAGTGCATCCAGCGTAAAAGCCCCGCCGTCACCTTGATTAAGGGATAGGGGAACTTCATACTCCAAGGTGATGAGGGATTTGGAAAGATACGCCATATCTTTACCTTGGGCGAGTTTCTTACCTACGGGTCCTTCGATGCCTGCAAGGTTTTGATAAATCCCATCCAGGGAACCATAGCGGGTAATGAGTTTTACCGCGGTCTTTTCACCGATTCCTGCAACCCCTGGTACATGATCCGAACTATCTCCCGTAAGCGAGAGCAGATCCAGCACCTGGTCAGGGTTCACGCCCCATTGGGCCTTTACCTCAGCAGGACCCACCAGTTCGTAGGGACTATTCCCCCCGGAAGCGCCGGCTTTCGAAGGCCGCACCTCATAGATACCGCCCCCCACGAGTTGAAGCAGATCTTTATCTCCTGAAAAAATGTAGCAGTACCGGTTTTCCGTTGCACATTTTCGCGCCAAAGTCGCGATGATGTCATCCGCTTCGTAACCCTCTGCCCGAAAGAGGGGGACCCCCAAAGTGGCAAGGAATTCTTCGATAAGGGGAACCTGATCATGGAGATCCTCCGGAGCTTTCTGGCGATGGGCCTTGTATTCCGGGTACTTCTTGTGCCGGAACGTAGGGGTCCGAGAATCAAATACCACGGCCAGACGGAGAGGCTTTTGGAGGGTATCCAGCAGGACACCGGTTTTATCCGCCCCAGGAGCCCCCTCATACAAAAGGCCCACCAAGGTCCGGGCAAAGCCCACCAGTGCTGAAATATTCCGGCCTTCACGATTCCGTAAGGGCCGATTTACAAAGGCAAAATAAAATCGATAGATAAGAGCATACCCGTCTATGAGGTACAGGGGCGGCTTACCGGTAATGTGTGCAGGCATGGCTTTTCACTTTTTCATTTTCCCGTTTTCCCTGGAAGACGGGGTATTTACAGCCGTATATCAAGACACGAGGGGATCCCCGCGCTTGCGTATACCGAAGTCCTTCTCAGGGGACTCGTCCGGAGGGTTTGTATCTGGGAACGAAGCAGGGTCATCTGTTTTGCCAGTAAATCCCGGTTTCGTTTTAACCGAACCCCTACCTCCTCTTTACGAGTTTCCAGGATAGCTTTAAGGGCAGTAATATCGATCCATTGAACCTTTGTAGCACGGTAGAGCTTGTCCAGGGGAAGAACCGCCTTTTGAATAGAAAAGAGTTCCCTTCCAATTTTTTCTTCCAATTCTACATAGAAAAGGATGACTTCAGTCTCCCCATGTTCAATCGCCGCATACTGCTTATCCAGAACCGCAAGATAGGAATCAAGCCGGGTCTGTTGGGCCACCAGAAGATCCTTAAGACGCCGCTGCAGGGCGCCCTGGTTCGCAGCGGAAAACCCTTCTCGATCCGCCCGCCCTTTTTTCTCTCGGCTCTGGGGCACGGGCCCCTGAAATACCCCGATCATACGAGTTCTAACCGGAAATATTAACGCCCGTCCGGGAGGCTACACTGCTTTCAAAGGAAGTTTTGGTGATCGCCTCACCCCAGGCTCCCCGTAATTCAATGACCATATCCCGAATACTGATGATACGCTGCATATCCAGGGTAATATTCGCCTCTAAAAGCTCTTGATTAAACCAACTGTACAGGGAGAAGAGGTTCCGCGCGATTTCGCCTCCCTGTTCAAAATCCAGGGATACCATTAATTCAGAGATGATCTCTTGACTTTTTAAGATGGATTTGCCTATTTGCTCAATTTTACCGGGGTTCTTTTTCTCTTGGATATACTGCTCTAAGAGCTCTACACCTTGGTCCAGATGTTTTACCGCTTCATTATACAGCATAATGATGAGCTGTCCCTGACCGGCAGTGGTGATCCTCGTCTCCCGATATACCGATAATGCATTAGTATTACTATTAATCAAAATGTCCCCTCCATATATATTATATCGAAAATAGGCCTGTATGGTGTAATAAACACACAGGTATACCTTTCTTTATCGGTATACAATAATGGATTATAAGGCACTTTTATGTTTTATTATAGAGGCTCTTGCTCGATCTTACGCATCCTAGTATGCTTTTCTCTATAAGAGGCTTTTTCAAAGGGTTTATATATAAACGTGATATGCCTTCTAAAGATACTGCTATATGAACAACATAGATCAAGGTTTTACCATAGGAGATACAACCTATACTGCCCGCCAGGTGCTCACCATCGCGGAATTGGGGACCTCCCATGGCGCAGATCCCATAAAAGCCCGGGAACTCATCCATGCCGCCGCAGAATCCGGTGCGGACTGTATCAAATTTCAAATGGTGTATGCCGATGAGATTCTCCATCCTCATACCGGGGAAGTGAACTTACCAGGAGGGGCTATCAAGCTCTACGAGCGGTTTAAGCGCTTGGAGGTAGATTCCGCTTTTTTTGAAGAAATGAAGGCGTATGTGGAGTCCAAAGGCCTTTTATTTCTCTGTACCCCCTTCGGTGTGCGGAGCGCCCGGGAAGTCCACGGGTTAGGGCCTCAGGTCTTCAAGATCGCTTCTCCAGAGTTGAATCATACGAAGTTGCTCAGGGAAATCGCTTCATATCAGAAACCGGTTTTTCTTTCCACCGGGGTTTCAAAACTCGGGGACATTGAAGAGGCCTTAGGGATTCTTTCTGCAAACAATATACCGATTTGCCTCCTCCACTGTGTTACCGCCTATCCTGCACCGGCGACCGAGTACAACCTCCGCATTCTGAAAAGCCTGGCTTCAGTGTTCGGCCTCCCCGTAGGCCTGAGCGACCATAGCCTTGATCCAGAGCTGGTCCCGGTTTTGGGGGTCGCCCTCGGTGCCGGGGCCATCGAAAAACACTTCTGCCTGTCCCGGGGAGATTCGGGTTTGGATGACCCCATTGCCTTGCCGCCCGCTGATTTTGAGCGGATGGTCCGGGCCATACGGAATGCCTCGGCGATGGACCCGGTCGCCCTCATAGAGGTGATGTCTCAGGAGCGGGGGGCTCCATTAGTCCAGGCCGTTTTGGGGGACGGGGTAAAACGACTTGCCCCTTCAGAAGAGGCGTATTATGAGCGGACCAACCGGTCTTTGCATGCCCTCCGGGACATCCAGCAAGGGGATATCATCACTGCAGATATGATTGGGGTCCTTCGCACGGAAAAGCTCCTGCGCCCCGGCCTCCCGCCATCATGGGAAAGTCGAATCATGGGCAGAAAAGCCCGGAATTGTATTCCCGCAGGGGAAGGAATCCGCTTTGAAGATATCTAGGAGTCGATTACACCGGTGGATTTTTATACGGATTTACCCGCCGGTACAACCAAGCGCTCGATTGCCCTTGCTTCATTAATACTCCCAGCGAATCTCCCCTACCGGTAGACCAGCCTCATTATCCCAAAGGCCTATGAGGAAACAGCACCAGGTGCGCTTAACCCAATGGACTTGTTCAATAACCCACCGGGTTATCGAACAAGTCCATTGAACAGGGGCCATAAGATTCGCACTTCAAAAAAATTCCGCGAAATATAAGGGCGCCGCTTCTATGAGAATTACCGGCACAGCACTTGATTGCAGGCATGTCCAGGAGCGTTTCCCCTTGTGGGGTGTCATCTAAAGTAAGAATTGCACGGAAGGCCCAGAATCTCAATAAATCTATACAGGATAAAGACTTGTAGGTAAAAAGCCGATAAAACCTCTGCCAAAAAAGATGAGAAAAATCGAGAAAATATGAGAATCCTGACCATATCCTTTAAGACCCTTTAAGTTGCTTTAAGTCCTTATCCTGTATAGACTTTAGCTGAAGGCTTACTTGCAAAGGTGTAAATAGAAAGCCGGAAAATAACTTTAAAGGTATCAGGCATCTAAAATAAAGGTCAAAAGGTATCAGTTTCTATTAATAACTCTTTATAATA
>JAIRNP010000067.1 GCA_031258005.1 Treponema sp. | reverse complement strand
GGCGGCTCGCCCAGGCAAACCGTATACCAACGCAGGAACGGACATAGCTTGGGCAACATTTTCTATATGAGGCATCCATAGTTTTCGACAACATTTCAAAATGAGGCATTTCGGAGGGTCTCGTGGCGCTTGTATGTCCCTTTCGCCTTCCAGTGTATGGTGCTTAAGTACCCATAGGGAACGGTTTTACAATCTCATAAAAAGCGCTATAGTAGAAAGACGAGAATGGGAGAGAACCGAATCTTATGCGTATTTATGGAGGAGTTACATGCAATTCAGACTAGACAAACAATCCGGTAATAAACTGTCCGTGTTGGGATTCGGCTGTATGCGGTTTCCCAAACGCCTTGGGGCCATCGATATGCAGAAAACCGGGAGTCTTATTATGGAGGCCATCAATAAAGGGGTCAATTACTTTGATACCGCCTATATATACCCTGGAAGCGAAGAGGCTTTAGGGAAAATCCTGGAACAATACGGGGTCCGAGAAAAAGTGTACATCGCCACCAAGCTGCCCCTGGTCTTGCTTCGCAGCCCTAAAGATTTTGACAAATTGTTTGTCAAACAGTTGGAACGGCTGCGGACCTCCTATATCGATTACTATCTCATGCACATGATCACCGATATGGACCTCTGGGACACCTTACGGGAGTGGGGAATTGAAGGGTGGATCCAAGAGCAGAAAAAAACCGGCCGTATTACGCGGATCGGTTTCTCCTTTCACGGCTCCCAGCAGGAATTTCTCAAACTTATCGACGTGTATCCTTGGGAATTCTGTCAGATCCAGTATAATTATTCGGATGAAAATTTTCAGGCCGGAAAGGCGGGCTTAAGAAAAGCCGCGGAGAAGATGTCGGTTATGGTGATGGAACCGCTCCTGGGGGGGAAACTCGCGACCGGCCTCCCCAGGGAAGCGGTGGAGATCTTCCAAAGAGCGAATCCAGAGCTGAGTCCTGCAGGCTGGGCCCTTAGATGGATCTGGGACCAGCGGGAAGCAACCCTCCTCTTGTCCGGTATGCAAGAGCTTCGCCAGCTTGAGGAAAATCTAAAACTGGCGAATAAGGCCTTTCCCCAGATGCTTACCGAAGAGGAGCACAAAATCTACCAGCAGGTCTTGCAGGTGTTCAATAGGGCCTATAAGATCCGCTGTACCGGCTGTAACTACTGTATGCCTTGTCCCCGGGGAGTGAATATTCCCGGTAGTTTTGCCGCGTACAACACCTCCTTTTCCATGGGCTTTATAAGCGGGATGCAACAGTACATGACGAGTACGGGGATAACGTCGGAGCGCAGGAGCGGTCCGGGGCTTTGTGCTCAATGCGGCCACTGTGAAAACCACTGTCCCCAGCATCTGCCCATCATGCGGTCCCTCGTCGCGGTACGGAAGCGGATGGAACCCTTAGTAGTCCAAGGAATCCTGGTCATCTTTCGGGCTTTTCTTGGAAAAAAAAGAAACCCTCCCACAAGCCCATGAGCCGTCCGCCGGTGCTGCATAGGTACAGAGGGACTCACTTTAAATACCGTCCTAAGGTAGCCAAGAGTTCATCGACGTTGAAGGGTTTTCCCAAGTGGCTGTTCATACCGGCCTGGCGACACCGCTCCAGATCTTCACGAAACACATTGGCAGTCATGGCAATGATGGGAATGGCCTTTGATCGGGGATGATCAAAGGCCCTGATGCGTCTCGTGGCTTCATACCCATCCATTTCCGGCATGTGGATATCCATGAGGATCACATCATAGGCTTCAGGATCCGCGATGAACCGCTCATAGGCAATCTTCCCGTTCTCCGCCTCATCTATGGCAAGCCTGGTGGGTTCCAGCACCGATGAAACGATTTCCCGATTAAGGTCAATATCTTCTACCAAGAGCATCCGGTACCGGCTAAAACAAGGGGCCGGATCCTTCTGGGTTTCCATGCTTTTCGTATGCTCCACTGGCCCTTCACCGGTTGGACCTACTGCACTACCCCGTTTCACCTGTATAGTAAAAATGAAGGAAGCCCCTTGACCCAGTGTAGATTCAACCCGGATATGCCCGTGCATCATCTCCACAATTTTTTTGCTTATCGCCAGCCCTAGTCCGGTACCGCCGTATTTTCGGGAAATGCTGCTGTCTACCTGTTCAAAGGAATTGAAGACCCGGGCCTGTTGTTCCGGGGAAATCCCAATACCCGTATCAGACACCTGTATTTCCAAGGTACATCCCCCTTCGATTTCGGCGCATTTCCTCGCCTCAATGGTAATGAGCCCCTCATGGGGGGTAAACTTGGTGGCGTTACTCAAGAGGTTCGTAATAACCTGGGAAAATCGCTGTTCATCGGAAACGATCCTGGAGGGGATATGCTCATCCACCTTGACCACCAGGCGCTGTTTCTTTTCATCAAGCCGGAAGGCAAGCACATCAATCACCTGGTCCAGCATCTTCCTAAAGTCAAATTCCGTGCAGGAAAGTTCAAACTTATCTGCTTCGATTTTGGACATATCCAGAATATCATTGATGAGCCTCAGCAAATGGACTGAAGCCCCTTCGATCTTGGCAAGGCAATAATCTTTGCGCGCTATATCCTTGGTAGCCCTGGCAAGGCCGGTCATGCCGATGATGGCGTTGAGGGGGGTCCGTATTTCATGGGACATGGTGGCAAGAAAATTCGATTTCGCCAGATTGGCCTGTTCCGCGTTCTGTTTAGCCTGCAATACCTCGGTCAGATCGTGAAACAGGGCGAAGGAACCTTCAAGGACTCCCTTTCAGTCAAACATGGGGGTGAAGTGAATCTGGTAATGCAGGGGTATCCCATCCCCCATATCAATAATCTGTTCAATGACCGTAGAACAATGCTCGGTAATCCCCTTTATGAAAGGCGGCGGTGATTTCATCCAGCAGTTGGGGAGCAATAAACCTCCCAAAGACCTCTCGGTAGTGCCGTCCGCTGATAAAAGCCAGGTTCTTGATACCGGTCCTTTTGAGAAATATATCAGCGCAGTATACAAAACGGCCGTTTTGATCGAAGAGCAGAATAATATCCGGGCTGTTTTCGAGGACCAAGTTCATGTAACTATCCTGCCTCGCCCGCTCAGTGCTGAGGACCGCGTTCATCTTGGCTTTAGCCGCGATGATGCTCCTGTTTCGTTCAATGATCCGTTGGAGGGACTCGATCTGCCGGTTGAGCTTCTTGGCCTCTTTGCGCAGGACGGTGAGTTCTGCGTCACCATCCTCTCGTGCATCAGGCATACCTATCTACTTCCCTCAAATCTATAAAACACATGCGACAAGGGTACAGTTATGGAAACGGTTAACCAAGCGGCCGTGTTCATTATACACCGGGCAAATTTCACCGCCGGAATAGCAGAATTGATATACCGTATCATGAAGGGAAGAACGGACCTGTTCCATCTCTGCGGTGGGATCTGCCCCCAGCACCAGATACCTGGTAAGGCAGGAAAATATTAAGATGCAAGACGGTTCCGGTACTTGCAGGATCTGCTTGACCGTTTCGCCGGTGGTATACACCACGTCCGCAAGATCAATATCTCCCACCATTAAGGTGGTACCGATGGGCATACGCCCTCCACAGACCGCATATCCTTCGGGGGTAAAGGTATAGATAGAACGGAGGACTGGTTTTGTTCCGTCATTATAATCAATAAGAAAGGGGAAAGACATAGTAGCAACCCATATATCCGTAAGGCCCAGGTGTTCCAGATACACTCAGGCGGGCATGTGGTTAATCTCCATCAAGATATTGCCCGCTGCTTTGGTAATAAGCGCCTTTTGGTTGTGGATTTTTTCTCCCGGAATAGTAGTAACAAAGAAGGAGGGATATATGGGTCCATATATCAGTACAAAGGCCAAGGTATCGCTGCTGCCTTGACCGTTAAAAATCGTATAACCCCTGTTATAGTCAATCCGATGGTCGCTTGCCAGGGTCCCAAAGAGGGGAATCCATCCGGTTATGGCATCCAGTTTCTCAACCAGTATTTCTCCTCCCAGTTGACTAATGATAGGCCCGAAAATGAGCATCATCGCAGGTTCTCCAGGCAAGATTTTTCGGGCTTCTTGGTATGCGACGGCTATCAAGGGTGCATCCTGTATTTCGATCAAAGACCGGGTAAGCCCGGCAGAAAACAGCACCTCGTCGCTGGTGAAGACCGTAAGGCAGAGCATCATCTCCCCCAGTTCTCCTGCAGAGGCATTAGCCATGGTGCTGCACCCGATAATATCAAAGGGAAGGGCCTCACTTATGGCTTTGGTAACCCCGGTTTCGATGAATTCGTCATAACAGGTCATCAAACCCACCGCATGGGCGCACAAGGTATGTTCCACATCAAGTTGAACGAGTATTTCTGATACCGCAATAGCCACGTCATCAATCTCAAAGGTGTATGCACTCATCGTTTTTATCATCTCAACATACCTCCTCTCCCTATGACCTTATGGTCAGTGATCAGGGTAGGGTTCGATTCTTTACCCTATGAATCCCGCTGTTACACGACTCCCTTGTTTCATGGTAACTATAGGGATGAAAAGAAAAATGAGATTTTTAGAATCCCTTCGATTCGATGGAACAGCCTCGAATATATAAAAATAAAGGACCTTTTTATTTGTGGCCTTATTTCTATAATAGAGTTGTTCAAAAACTGAAGTTTTTGAACAACTCCCGCTTAAAAGGACTTCTTCGATAACCAACCGGGTTATCGAAGAAGTCCAATAAAACGATTTATACTAAAATTATACTAAAATGTCTAGTAGGAATTAAGGGACAGGCCCCATCCCATGCCCCCCTGGGATTTACTCAACGGGCTTGTGTCGGACTAAAGTCCATTGCACAAACCCTAAAAAATAGGGTATACCTAAACCTAATGAAGGAGCGGAATAACAACTATACTGACCAGGCAGCGGTCCTGGCCCGGGCTTTGCCGCATATTCAGCAGTACCAAGGCAAGACCATAGTGGTTAAGTACGGCGGGAATGCCATGATCCGTACCGACCTCAAGGCCGCGGTGATGCAGGACGTGATCCTCATGAGCTGTATAGGCATCAGGACCATCCTCGTCCATGGAGGAGGTCCGGAAATTGAAGCCATGCTCCATGTTCTGGGTAAAGAGAGCCGTTTTGTCCGGGGGCTTCGGTATACCGATGCAGAGACCATGGAAATCGTGCAGATGGTCCTCTGCGGTAAGGTGAATAAGAACATTGTCTCCCTGATTCAGCAACAAGGGGGGCGGGCCATAGGCATTTGCGGCATTGATGGGGGGCTTCTCCAGGCCAAACGGCTTGGTACTGAGGATGAAGATCTGGGCTTAGTGGGGGAGATTGAAACCGTGGATACCTCGGTTTTGGAGGGGATCCTACATTCAAGGGCCATTCCGGTGGTCTCTCCGGTGGCGCTGGGTATAGGCGACGCCGCAGGGCATGCCCTTAACATCAACGCGGATATGGCCGCCGCCCGGATCGCTTTGGCCTTAGGCGCGGAGAAACTCCTCCTTATGACCGATGTACCGGGGTTGCTGCGGGATGTCCATGACCCGGATTCCCTTATCAACGTCATCACAAACACCGAGTTGGCAGCATTAAAAAAAGAGGGGATTGTGAGCAAGGGTATGATCCCCAAGATGGATTGTTGCAGTCTTGCCCTGGAGGGCGGGGTCAAGAAGGTCCATATCATTGACGGACGTGTTCCCCATGCCTTGCTTATCGCCCTTTTTACCCATGAAGAGATCGGTACCATGATTGAAACCGGGTAACAATTCCAGGTTCGGGAAGCCGGTCCGAACCTGCGGGAGTAATCTTTATGAGATCCCTCAGTTTCCAAGGGCCTAGGCTCCGAAGAGAGAACCTAAGAAAAAACACCAAGGAGGACGCCGGACTTAGTCAGTAAGCCGGATAGGAAGTAAGGGAAAAAAATGGCTGATGTTTTTATGAATACGTATCACCGGCTGCCGGTTACTTTTGTTTCCGGGGAAGGGGCTTGGCTCAGGGATGGGGCTGGGAAAAAGTACCTGGATTTTACCGCAGGTATTGCGGTAAATTGCCTGGGTCATGCCTATCCGCCTCTGGTTAAGGCCATCTCCGAACAGGCAGCCAAGTTCAATCATGTCTGCAATTATTACCAGAGTGATGTGGCTGAGGCGTTTGCGGAAAAGCTGGTGGCTGCCTGTGCTCCTGTGGGGATGCGGAAGGTCTTTTTGGGTAATTCCGGTGCAGAGGCCAATGAGGGGGCCTGTAAAATCGCCCGGAAGTATTCGCTCAAGAACTACGGTCCCCGACGGCATACTATCGTAAGTCTCAAGGGGAGTTTCCACGGGAGGACCATTACCACCCTCTCGGCTACCGGGCAAGAGCGTTTTCACCGGGACTTCGGTCCCTTTACCGAGGGGTTCCGGTTCATTCCGCCGGGAGACCTGGAGGCGCTGGACCGGGCTTTAGCCCCTGCTTCTGTGGCGGGACTGCTCCTGGAAGCAATTCAAGGGGAAAGCGGTATCTTCCCCCTGGCCCCTCCCTATATAGCCGCTGCGGCTAAATTCTGTGCAGAACGGGATATACTGCTCATGTTTGACGAGATCCAGTGCGGTGTGGGCAGGACCGGCACCTTTCTTGCCTGTGAAGCCTATGGGGTCAAGGCCGATCTCATTACCCTGGCGAAAGGTCTTTCCGGAGGGGTTCCCGTGGGTGCGGTTCTTGCCGGGGAAAAGGCTGCGGATGTGTTTGCGGTGAGCGATCATGGCAGTACTTTTGGAGGGAATCCCCTGGCTGCGGCTGCGGGGCTTGTGGTGCTGGAAACGGTGCAGGCGCCCCATTTTTTATCGGAGCTTGTGCGGAAAGGGGAGCGGTTTCGGAAGGTCTTGACTAGTTGGCAACATCCGAAGATTCGGGAAATCCGGGGTCAGGGGCTTATGATCGGAGTGGATATCACTACCGAAGCGTGGCCGGTACTGGAAAGGGCCTTGGCCGCAGGGCTTCTTATCCTTTCGGCGGGGACCCATACCTTGCGTTTCCTGCCGCCCTATACCATCACGGATGCTGAAATAGACCAGGGATTGGCCCTTCTTAAAGGGATTCTGGATAAATCCTAGGCTAAGTTCATACTACGCAAACGAGGGTAGAGCCGGATCAGGGCAGCGTTTCTTCCCATTGCTTTTGAATTGATGCGGCAGTTGCAGCAGGCTCCCGGCCTTGGGTAAACATGGTATAGAGTTCTTCCCGGACTATGGTCTCTAGGGAATGAACCTGCGGAGTCCCGATGAATTCTTGCATAACCTCTCCTCCCTCATACATATCATAGGCTTTGGTATACAGATCCCCTTTAAGGCTCCTCATGCCGCTCCAGTTTCCCGGCACGGCATGGGAAGCAATGGCTAAGCGGGAACTCCGTTCCGCAAGGAACGACATGAAGGCCCAGGCCTGGTCCTGATATGTACTATACCGGGAAATACCGATGTACCAACTGGTTAGACCGAACACCGGTTTCCTGCTCATGTCCAAGCCGGGGATGACAGTAATGCCGAAAGCCCCATCCTCCATCTGCTGCTGAAGGGTATGGATATCCCGTACCGATGCAAGCATCATACCGATTGTACCCCGGGCGAATTCCTCCAGTTTCTGTTCTCTGGTTTTTACAAAGAGGTCCGGTGAAAGGGAGCCTTCCCTGTACAAGGTATCCAGGAAGCCCAAGGTCTCACGAATGGGAGGGTTGATGAAATTGGGTTTACCGTCTTGAAGCATGCTCCCTCCGGCAGCCCAGATCCAGGGATACACATCCACATACAGGCTGTCCGGATCCTCAGAACTTAAAGCCAGGGCCACACCAAAGCGGCCGGGACTGCTATTGGTAATGGTCCTGGCATAGTGTAAAAAATCCGCCCGGTTCTTGGGGGGACGATCAAACCCTGCCGCTTGTAAGACTTCCACATTATAAAAAAGCGGAATCATGGATGCGACCACGGGGATGGCCCATACCGCTTCGGATCCTTGGGGGCTATCGGCGGGTAATCCTGGAATAAACATCCTGTTTTCCCCGGTTTTCATCTTTTCTATATAGGGGTTCAAATAGGGGTTCAAGGGCTTAAGCATATCCTGCCGGATGAGTTCATACAGCCACCGTGGATCGACGGCAAGAATATCGGATCGACGTATCTCATCCGGTACCCCTTTGAGGAGGCGGTCCTCCATTTTCTGATAGGAAAGATGTTCTAATTTGATGATAATGCCGGGATTACTCGATTCAAATTCACTGACCATCCTTGTAAGGGTATCGTCTTTTAGTTCATCCTGCCACCATTGGGTAAATACCAGGGTGCTTGCCTGAGCTTCTATTATGGCTTGGGTACTGAGTTTGATAAGGAACCCCAAGGGTAAAAGGATAAGGGCCAAACCGAAGAGGATCCGGTCCACCAGGGATAGGTTTTTCAGTATCTTTTTAATCATAGGGCTAGTATGCCCATAAGGGGGAACACCCCGCAAGTATGAAGGCAAGCCATAAGGTTAAACCCTCCTCGGGGGTCAAGGCATAGGCTCGGAGAAACGGTCCAAGGCCAGGATGATTTCCTTTACAATCTGTTCAGGATCCAGAGCTTCTGCCTGAATCTTAATGTGGGCGCTGCTTTTATAGGCTGCGGCTCTTCGCCGGTGCAGGATTGTATGGGTTTCCTGGGGATTATCCGTGTTGAGAAAAGGGGGCAGCATCTTCGCCTGGCATATCCGCTTCCACGCCGTTTCTGCAGACACTTCCAGGTAGATGATGACCAGATCCGCCTGTTTCAATACCGCCATAGCCTCCTCATTATCAATGATACCTCCACCGGCAGCAATAACCTGGATCCGCCCCGGTTCAGTTCGAGGGGGCATAAGGCTTTTCAAGGCCTTGGCTTCAGCCTTCCTGAAGCGTTCCGGGGATTGGGTATACAAGTTCCGGGGACTGCTGCCGGTCTTGAGTTCAATCAGTTCATCCAAATCAATAAAATCGATTCCCCAATACCGGGCCAAAGCCCGGCCCGTACTGGTCTTGCCGGCATGTTTCGGTCCGGTGAGAAGGATGGGGCGCGAGGGTGCTGGGATGCTCATAGACGCTACCTTACCAAAAAGATTACTATAAAACTAGTACTATGGCTGGATTATGGATATTAGGGCTCTTACTGGTTATTGCCGCATTACCGGTTTTACTGGTCTATCTCTGGTTTCGGGTCCGTAGATTTCCCATGCCCTCCTGGTGGTTTCTTTTGTCCCTGCTGGCAGGAGCTTTTTCATTACTCATAGCCGCCCTGTTGCAATGGCTCTTTTTCCGTACCGGCGTAGATACGGGCGGGGGCTTTTCACCCAGGGACGGTATGGGGACCTTTTTCTTCACGGTATTCATCCGTATTGCATTGACTGAAGAGACCGGACGGGTCCTCGCCTTGGGGCTCCTCTTTCGGTTAGGCCGCTCCGGCAAAGGAGGGCTCCCGCTTTCCCGCTCCAAAGATACCGGGAGGACCGGTTCTTTCGAGGAGGGTACCCTGCTTCAGACACTTGGTGGGGCTACCGGTCTTGTGGCAGGGCTTGGATTCGCCCTCATCGAAAGCGCTTCCTATGGAGCAGCGGATATTATGATTGCCCTCCTTAGGGCCTGTACAGCCGCACCGTTACACGGAGCCTGCGGCGCCCGGATAGGGATGGGGATGCTTGGATTCAAGGCGGGGCCATACCGGGTTCTTTGGCGTCTTCTCTCCGCAGTTATCATCCATGGCATGTACAACCTGATGGTCATAAGTCCTGGAATACCCCCGCTCCTTCCTATCCTGATAGCCTTTTCGTCCTTTTTTACGGCTATGCACGTTATCCATCGCTTTTGACCAGGGAGAAAGGAAGTACCCCCTTTAGGGTTTCTGAACAAGGCTCTTCCCTTTTTCTAACGGGAGAACCCGCTCTGTTCTGAGGAGAACTATCGGGGCTCCGGAGTCGCAGAAGTAAATGCCGTACCCTGCCTGGGAAGGCTTGTTTTATTTTTAATCGTTTTCTATACTAGTTATGGACCTTCTTTTGTAACAGACCTTTGTTTTACAAACCCTTTGTGTCCATAACATAACTTGTAAGGAGGAAGCGCTATGTCCGACCCGGACGATGGAAGTAATAGTATTTCCAGTCATAGACGCAGGTTAAAACATACAAGGATTATGGTGCTTCCTGTAAAAGACCGAAATTGATTGGTTCTGCATTGCCGTACCTAGATTCGTTCAATTTCTTCTATACACAGAAGTAACTTCTATCAGAAGTCTACGGAAGCCCAATCCAGGGCATTAGTACCGATAGGAGAAACTTCGATGATTACTATTCGTATGCAAGAAGAAAATGGGTTAATTGAAACTGATACGGTACGTACCGGGTGTTGGATTGATGCCCGGCATGTAGATAAAGCGGATTTAGAGCGACTGGAGCAGGAATTCGGCATTGCCGGAGAACTGCTCACGGACATCATGGATGTGGACGAACAGGCCCGCATCGAGAAAGAAGAAGGGTACACCGCCTTGATCGTGCGGCTGCCGGTGTATGATCCATCCTATGAGGTGTCCTTTTTCACCATGCCCGCAGGGGTGATTCTTTTTGCTGATAAAATCGTAACCATCTGTCAAGGCTCCAGCGATGCCTTGGCGGATCTCACCAAAAACCGCCTGCGGGGATTCACGATACGCAACAAAAGCAGCTTTGTACTGAACCTTCTGGGCCGGGCTGCCTTTACCTTTCTCAAGGCCCTCAAAGAGCTTAACAAACGGGCCAATCTCACCGAACTGGAATTACAGCGGTCCATCAGAAACAACGAACTCATCCAGCTCCTTTCCCTGCAGAAATCGTTAGTTTATTTTACCACCAGCATCAAGACCAATGAACTGCTCCTGGAAAAACTGCAAAAATCTCCCCTGATTCGGTTTAAAGAAGATGAACGGGAATTACTGGAGGATGTAGTTACTGAAAATAAACAGGCTATTGAAATGGCCAACATCTACTCGTCGATTCTTACGGGAACCATGGACGCGTTTGCCAGTGTGATTTCCAATAACCTCAATATCGTGATGAAACGGCTCACCATTGTTTCCATTGTGCTTATGATTCCGACGTTGGTCTACAGTTTTTTTGGGATGAATGTACGGCTTCCCTTTGCAGCGTCCTCAGTGGCGGTATGGGGTATCGGGATACTCAGCCTCCTCGCGTCTATTTTGGGAGCCATCCTCTTGAATACCGATCGGAAACGCAAGAAGATTACCCCCAAGATCATCCCCTACTCATTGATCCATAACCGGTAATCTCTATGCAGAGGGGAGCAGGTGCTTTCGGGCTTCTTCCGCCTGAGTATGCATCTCTTCGAGTTGTTCCATGATCGCATCTACTGCCGCCTGCTTTTTATCGGCAATTCCTGCAGCCTCGGCCCGAGCCCGGGCCGCATCCCGAAAAGCAGTACAGGACAGTACCGGCCCTGCGGTAAAGCGCACCACATCCTGGCTCACGTAATCATCCATCATATCCCCCTGACGGACATGGAGCAATTCACCGTTAATCGCCACGAAACACATATAATCGAAAGATTTGATATAGGAATCTATTTCACGGACCCCTTTCTTGGTACCCGGATCCCAGGGCCGATACCGGGTTCCCGATGGAAATACCAAAATGAGTTTCCCCTGGGTTTTAATCTCCAGCAGGGTTTTTATAGCCGCCCGGTTAATGGCGTTACTGCGGATGATTTCCCTCCGGTTATACACACTATCCCGATCCGGAAGGGAACGGCTGGGATAGATGATGATCCGGGTATAGGCTCCGGTAAAGGCCGCTACGGTAGGGCTCGCCTCATTGAGCTTCATTCCCGCAATGGCCACGAGGGCATCCGCTGTAGCGATTCCCTGAGCGCCAGCGGTTCTTAACAGGTACGAAAAGATCGGCAGGTCCATGTTGCTGTAATGCTCCATAAGCAGGAGACACGAATTGCCGGTACAAGCCTTAGTGAGGAGAGCATACAGATGTTCTATACCGCTAATACCGGAACCGGGAAGCAGTAAATCCTTAATGATCCCATCTATCCAGGGGAGGGCCTCTACTTGTCCGGTCTGATAAACATTCTGCTCAGTTACCTGGGTTGGCGTTTTGGATGCGGCAACCACGTGTTTAATCACATCCCGAAAGGCAGAACTCAAAGTTTCCATGATTTGAGTATAGCCGTCCCTGAGAATCGCTGTCAATAAAAAAGTACCTCCTATGTAGGATAAACGCATAGAAATTCGTATTTCCTTGTAAAATAATGCATTAGATACGTCGATAAAAAACAATCACGGCTTGCTAATTCATTATATAGTATGGAATTAGCAAAGTCTATGCGTTTATCCTGATAAAAAAGTACCTCCTATAATAGTTTTATGCTCTTGACCAGAGCAACGCCCACGCCCAAGACAGAACACATCCCATCGCGGAGTTTTGCTCCGCAAAACTCCGCGGCGAAACAGCATAAGGGGGTGGACTTTTGTGGAGCAAATTGCGCTGATTCCGCAAGGATACAAAACCGAAAGGAATTAACATGCAGGTATAAATCGGCGCTATTTTTCATACATAGGAGATTAGGAATAATCCTGCTGCAATCAAGCAGCGCCATCAAACAAAACGCCCAGGGCTATCTTTTGGAATACTCTGTCACAGTCGCCAAAGACATCGAAGCCTTTTTTAAGCGGAATGTCGGCTTGGTGGAATCGGCGTCATTTTTTCCCGGACTGGCGGAAATGACATGGCCGGAAAAAAAGCAGGCCCTGGACCTATTGGGCGCGAAACTTGCCCAAAGCGACAGTATTAACATCTATCTGGTTTGCAATCCTGACGGGAACTATTACCGTTCCGACAATCCGGGTAACCCCGCTCGCGGAGGACTGGTGACGGCGGATAATAACAACCCCGACGCCACGCCGAATCTCATCAGCGCCCGTGATTATTTTCAGGTTCTGGTGAAAAACAATGCCCCCGGGGAACGCCGGGCCTATGTTTCCAACCCCATGCTTTCCACAGCAACAGGACAAAAACAGGTAATTGTGGGAGCGAGCATCATCAACGCATCCGGTGAAACCGCAGGGCTTCTTGGTTTTTATGTCGAAGATCGCACTATGGAAGCAATTCTGGACACCTTCACCGCCCAAATCAGGGAGAATTTCGGGGAACAGCTGGTTTTCCTCATCTTTTCTGAAAATAACACCGTCCTATCCCGCCGGGGAGAAATATACCGAGCGGGCGCGGAACGTGAACAAAGAGATCACCATTGATGATCTTCCCGGTTATTTACAGCAAGCGTCGCGGAACCTGGTAACCGGTTCCGCCCTGTCCTACCGGGACGAATCCGGCGCCCGGTACTACATGACCGGCGCTTCCGTGCAGGGTACCGGCTACCGGGTTGTTCTGGCCCTTCCCGAATCGGTACTCTACGGAACCATTTTTGCTATACAACGAATTGCCATGATCGTTCTCGCCGTAACCATCGTTGCGGTTTCCATGCTGGCCGTTTTCCTCAGCGCCCAAATCGTCAACCCCATTGTCAAGACGGCCCTTACCCTCAAGGATATTTCCGAAGGCGAAGGGGACCTGACACAAACCGTTGATACTCGTTCAAAAGACGAGATCGGGGATCTGGCCCGGTACTTTAACGCAACGCTGGAGAAGATCAAAAGTCTGGTCCTCGCTATCAAACGGCAGTCGGCGGTGCTCTTTGACATTGGCAGCGAACTGGCCGGTAACATGACCGAGACCGCCGCAGCGATCAACGAAATCACGACCAATATCCAGAGTATCAAGCGCCGGATGATTAACCAAAGCGCCAGTGTTACCAAGACCAGCGCCACCATGGAACAGATCACCGTGAACATCAACAAACTCAAGGGTCATGTGGACCGTCAAAGTACCAGCGTAGCCCGGTCCTCATCGGCCATTGAAGAGATGCTTGCCAATATTCAGTCCGTCACCCGGACCTTGATCAAGAACGCGAACAACGTAAGGGAATTGATAGAGTCCTCCGAGGTGGGAAGAACAGGCCTCCGGGAAGTGGCCGGGGACGTTCAGGAGATTGCCAGGGAATCCGAGGGTCTTCTGGAAATCAACGGGGTGATGGAAAACATAGCCAGCCAGACGAATCTGTTGTCCATGAACGCCGCCATCGAAGCCGCTCACGCAGGGGAAACGGGCAAGGGCTTCGCGGTTGTGGCCGATGAGATCCGTAAACTGGCCGAGAATTCCAGTGAACAGTCCAAGACCATTTCCAGGGTCCTCAAAAAGATCAAAGATTCGATCGACAAGATAACCAAATCCACCGAAAACGTGCTGAACAAATTCGAGGCTATAGACGGCGGGGTAAAGACCGTGTCAGAGCAGGAGGAAAACATCAGGAATGCGATGGAAGAACAAAGCGCGGGAAGCAAGCGGATACTGGAAGCAATAGGCCGGCTTAACGATGCGACGCAGATGGTGAAGGGCGGTTCTGATAGTTTTGGTTGTGCAACTTTATCCTACCGTGTTTACGATGCCGTTTCTATGCTTTCCTGTTTTCACACTTCAAAAAAATCGGCCTGTGGAAAGAGACGCAGAAAAGCGGGACAAACTGTTCAAAAAGCAGTTAAAATTGTTTATGGAGAGCATAAACCAGGTGTTCGAACATCATAAAAAAAATCGTTAAAGAAATGGCGCGCCGGAATAGAAGCGGTAATATCGAATTTGAAACGCGGGTTTGGAATAGGCCGATGCGAGTGGAAAGGCTGGAAGCATTATAGACAAAAAGTTTATTGGAACGTTATCGGTTATACCATCAGCGTTATGACCGCCGCCGTGATAGCAGCCAATTTATAGACAGACACGAATTATTCAGGCGATAACCGAATAGGAAGAAGAGATACGCCAGGCCGCAGAGGACCAGAATACCGGCCGCCCCGATTATCCAGGGCCTTGCCGCGATAGATGGTATAAACCTCATAAAACGGCAGATACCGGATATAAGCGGGCAAATAGAACAGGTATTCCGGTCTTTTCAAACCTTGATGGAGTAGAACACCGAGGCGCTTAAGTCTATGAACCAGGCCCTCAAAAAGCTCAAGATTAGAACCTGATCTGTCCTGAGGCTTACCGTGGCTTAGGCTTTTGCCGTGTCTTCTTTTATCATTTGAATGAGGGTCTGGATGGTCGAATCCAGGTTAGGCTCCGAGTGGAGCCGTTCTTCGATCTTCTGACAGGAGCGGATCACCGTGCTGTAATCCCGGCCTCCAAAGGCCTGGCCGATCTCCGTGGTGGAATACTGAGTGATTTCCCGGATTATATACATGGCCAACTGACGGGGTAAGGCAATGGTTTTGGTGCGTTTTTTGCCTTTTAAATCACTGACCGACAATTTGTGATATACCGCTACCATCTCCAGGATCATATCTATGGACATATTGGTCTGCCGTGGGGCGGCAAAGGCATCCTTGAGCAGTTGTTGGGTAATTTCCAGGGTTATAGGTTTACCCACCAGTTCCGCATATGCGATGAGTTTGGTCAGCGCTGCTTCCAGGTCTCGAATATTGGTGGATATCTTCTTGCTTATCAGGGCAACCACCTCATCGGGAACGGCAATATTGCGGTCTTTTGCCTTGGATAACAGGATTGCATAGCGGGTTTCATAATTCGGGGGTTGGAGATCCACGTTGAGGCCCCGCTCAAACCGGGATTTAAGGCGGTCGGTGATCTTTTTAAGCTCCGAAACCGGCCGGTCGCAGGTAAAGACGATCTGCTTATTGGCATCGTAGAGGCTGTTAAACGTATAGAACAACTCTTCCTGAGTCTCCCATTTGTTCTCAAAAAAATGAATGTCGTCGATTAACAACAGGTCGATGAACCGGTACTTGTTTTTGAAGGGCGACATCCGGTCTTCCCGGATGGCCTGAATGAATTCATTGGTAAAACTCTCGGCAGTGGTGTAGATTAGTTTGCCCTGGGCATGGTTATGGATGTAGTGGCCGATGGCCTGCATGAGATGGGTTTTGCCAAGCCCGACTCCCCCATAAATGAGGAAGGGGTTATAGGCGGTCCCGGGGTTTCTGCTTATGGCCATGGCCGCATTGGCCGCGAAACTGTTGTTTTCACCGATGATGTACTTTTCGAAGGTGTAATGTTCCCCCAGCATAGCATGGTGCTTGGGGGGGGCTGTTTTTTTTATCACCGGTTGCGGATCGGCGAAGAGGCCCAACTGTTCTTCTCCCCGGGGTTTCTTCGAATTCCTCACCGGTTCCGATCCAGGGGTTTTGGGGTGAATCGGGGGAGCCGGAGGGGGCGGTTGAACCGGAGCGGCTGGAAGCGGAGAGGGGGTTTGCGCAACGCTTGGACTTGGAGCGTCTCGTTTGCGGGCTATAATCTCCAGAATCAGGGATATGGGTTTACCCATGATATACTGTAATTTAACATGTATGAGCTCCTGGTATCGCTGTTTAATCTGATCCCGGTAGAATGCAGAAGGTACCCCCAGGTAGATTTCGTTCTCTTTGGCCCCCAAGTATTCTATCAAGGTAAACCAGCGGGTAAATTCCTGTTCACCCACGTCATCCAGAATTTGGTTCAAGGTTTCTTTCCAGAACAACCCATAATCCCATTCGGCCATAGGAACGCCCTTATAAAGATAGGAGTATATACATACATAGTATGGTTGATGGAATCAATACACCGTACCGGATGGGGATAGTACTTATTAACAAGGTATTCATACTCGTTTATCATAGTATAAACCTAAGAAAATGAGAATAGCGTCTAGAGGATGCGCTAGCTACTGTATAAGTCTATATATTACAATGAATTAAGATAAACCAGACCCTGCCCTATCTTTACTTTTTTGTTCACCTTGGATACACTCACTACGGTATGAACGAAGACTATTCAGCTCAAAATATACAGGTTTTAAAAGGCCTTGAGGCGGTACGTATACGGCCCGGTATGTATATCGGAACCACCGGTATCGACGGCCTCCATCATTTGGTATTTGAAGTCGTGGATAACTCCATTGACGAGGCCATGCAGGGTTTTTGCAACGCTATCTTAGTGGTGCTTGAAGGGAACGATGTGGTTCGGGTGGAGGATAACGGCCGGGGTATTCCGGTGGATATACACCCTGAGGAACAGGTGAGCGCCCTGGAGCTGGTTATGACCCGGCTCCATGCAGGGGGTAAATTCGATAAAAAGTCTTACCAGGTTTCAGGGGGGCTTCACGGTGTAGGGGTTTCCGTGGTGAACGCCCTTTCTCAAACCTGCGAGGTCTTTGTCCATATCAATGGTACCCTATACACCCAAACGTACAAAATCGGCATTCCCGACGGTCCGGTTCGCCAGGCAGGGCCCACTGAACGGCGAGGCACGGTGGTCCGGTTCAAGGCGGATCCTTCGATCTTTGAGACGACCACCTATAATTTCGACGCCCTCTCCAATCGTCTGCGGGAACTGGCCTTCCTCAACAAGGGGCTTACCATCACCATCCGGGATGAGCGGCTTTCTACGCCCAAGGTGCATACCTTCAAGTTTGACGGCGGGGTGAAGAGCTTTGTGGCGTACCTGAACGAGCATAAGACCGTACTCTACAAAGAACCTATTTCCCTTGAAGGGGTGAGAGAGGATATTCAGATCGAATGTGCGATCCAGTACAACGATGGCTTTAACGAGATCATGTATAGCTTTGTGAACGATATCAACACCCGGGAAGGGGGAACCCACTTGATGGGGTTTAAGTCTGCCCTCACCCGGACCTTGAACGATTTTCTCAAGAAGTCAAAACAGGCCAAGAAACTGGATGATTCCCTTTCAGGAGAGGATGTTCGGGAGGGGCTTACCGCGGTGCTGTCGGTGAAGGTCCCTAATCCCCAGTTTGAGGGCCAGACCAAGGCAAAACTGGGCAATTCTGAAGTAAAAAGCATTGTCGAATCCTTTGTAAACGAGCATTTAGAGCTGTATTTTGATCAGCATCCCGATGTGATCGCTCCTATTCTGGAAAAATCGGTCCTCGCGGCCAAAGCCCGGATTGCGGCTCGGCAGGCCCGGGAGGCGACCCGGAGGAAAAACGCCATGGACAGCGCCGGGCTTCCGGGAAAACTGGCGGATTGTTCTGAGAAAGATCCCGCCAAGTGTGAATTATTTATCGTGGAAGGGGATTCGGCAGGAGGTTCGGCCAAGATGGGCCGGAACCGGCAGTACCAGGCTATTTTGTCCCTTTTCGGCAAGATGCTCAACGTGGAGAAGACCCGCATCGAAAAGGTCATCACCAATGACAAGCTCCAGCCTATTATCGCCAGTATTGGCGGCGGAGCAGGGAACGAATTCAATATCGCCAAGATCCGGTACTACAAGATCATCATCATGGCAGATGCGGATGTGGACGGTTCCCATATCCGAACCCTGCTTCTCACCTTTTTTTACCGGTACATGACGCCCCTCATTGAACACGGTCATGTATACCTGGCCATGCCGCCGCTGTACAAGATCAGCTATGAAAAAAAGACCTTTTATGCTTATGATGATCCGGAGAAAGACCGGCTCCTTGCGGCATCGGGCCGGGATCCGGAAAAAGTGGGAATTCAGCGGTACAAGGGTCTGGGTGAGATGAACCCGGATCAACTGTGGATTACCACCATGGATCCTACCAAGCGGAACATCATCCAGGTCCATCTGGACGATGCGGTCGAGGCGGAACGGATCTTCACAACCCTTATGGGGGAGAATGTGGCATCCCGCCGGCAATTTATCGAAGAAAACGCCTTAATGGTGAGCAACCTGGACGTGTGATCTTCCCAGGAGCTTCTGCCTTTCCTGGCTTAGCCGGTTTTCTGCTTGTTTTGTTGGGCTTCCCGTTCTTCATCCGCCCGATTTTTTAAGCGTTTAGCAATATCCAGTACCATGATCCGGTCTCGGGGCTCAAGCTGGCACGTAATATGAATGATAGATCGCACCACCGGACTCAGGGATGAAATGGGTTTATCCCGTTGGGGTTCCTCTCCGGTAACCAGGTATTCTTCAGATACCCCCAGGGTCCGGGCGATACTGACCGCTGCTTCGACCGATGGAGTACAGTTATGGGTACTTAAATAATTGTCTATAGTACGTCGATGCTAACGAAGAATTCATCTTCCCCAATTCAAGCTATAAGTATATAGTGGAAGCCCGAGCCGACGACAAAGGCGATGGTCCACTCTATGGAAAGTGGTCTTCCGATGTAAGTGTAACAAC
Organism: Treponema sp.; assembly: GCA_031258005.1. Classification (GTDB taxonomy): domain Bacteria; phylum Spirochaetota; class Spirochaetia; order Treponematales; family Breznakiellaceae; genus JAIRLU01. The sequence continues at coordinate 4,741 of JAIRNP010000067.1, read as the reverse complement.
GCCCCCGGAGAATTCACTGAATCTCCTTGCCTCGGAAGGGGGCTGTCCATAGCAAGAGCCGCATCATCGTCGTTATCGCGGATACCAAGCCCTTCTACCCCTACACTAGCGATACAGTCCAGCGGTACAGTGAAAGTCACCATGACCGGCTCCGCGACTAAATACCGCAAGTTCCAGATCATCGACAGCTACGGCAATGGTAAGACAACCCTTTCTGGAAAAAAGTCCTCCCTTTCACAGGATATAAGTGTCCCCGCGGGAACGACCGTATACCTGACTGCGATAGAACTCCCCTATAGCACGAGTACAACGAGTCTTTACTCATCCAAAAGTTATATCCAGTCACCGCAAAGTTCTGCGGTAAGCGTTTTTATTCCCTCCAAAACTGAATGCTGTTGGCCAGCTTATTAGCTCCACGGGCAGCGGTAAAAACACCGTTAAGACCATTAAAGTAACCGTAACAGGTTGGCCTTCAGGCGCGCCATATCACCGTTATGTGATCAGTTCCAGCATAGGAGACACCGATGGAGGAGAATATCCATTCATATCGCCATGCAGTTGTTCTTTCATCGATACTTCTTGTTCTCCTTGCCGTAACCGTGGTGTTTTTCATGAGATCCTCTACCGGGTCTATCACCCAAAATGACGACCATGAAGCGGTTATCCCCCAGGAGGAATCTGCGGAAAAGCAGCCTGATAGAACTGTACGCAAATCAGCCCGTCGATCCCCCAGGGGGTTTAATGCCCCTATAAGGCACTGGTAATAAGCCGTCGAAGCGTCCCTTGCCTCCCACTTTTGCCGCTTTGGAGCCAAACTCACAATATAGGTAAGGACGCTTTGCAAGATGTAGGAACGAAGGGACGTACGCCGTCCCCTGAAACTCCACCGTCTCTCGTAACGCCCACCGCAGGTGCCCGCCAGGGGGTTTAATGCCCCTGTAGGGCCGTGGTAATAAGCCATCAATGCGCCCCTTGCTTCGGGTCTTTACTGCCTTGGAACCAAGCTCAGGGTTTTGAGGAAACACTCCTTTAATACCCAAAGCTGATAGAACCGGGTGAGCCGTTCCAGTTCCTTCGTTCCTCCGGTGATGCAGGCCTGTTCCTCTGTAGAAAAGAACCGGGAGGCAATGGCTTCAAGATTCCCCCGGGGATAGACGTATTCGATATCGCAGCCCCTACGAAGGGGCAAGCCTCTTAGGGTAGACCTTTCCTGGGTATAGGTTACTGCTATCATCCGTCCGGCATGGGATATATTGAAGTCTCCCTCCTGGTTCCCGGGTAATCAGATGATCTATCAATTCATAGGATGTTGGCTCCTGTGCCAGGAGTCCCAGGATGCGCCTTCCTTCCCTATGCAGGCTATCCTTTTCTGTATTTGACAGCAGGGATATCCCTATATACAATGGGGTCATATACTATACAGTACCCTGAGTTCTATGCGCTGTATATGAAGCGCCCTTTTGAGCGGCGTAGAGGAGGGTATGCCCCCTTTATGGGAGGGGCAGTTTTTATGACCATGACCGCATCCATCGTGGTTTTAGGTTTAGGCTCGAATAAGGGAGATTCCCCGCATATTTTGGAGACCGCCATAGGGGCCTTGGGAGCAGTCCTTAGGGATCTGCGGCGGGCTTCCTGGTTTGAAACCGAACCGCTTCATGTACGGGATCAGAAGCGTTTTCTCAATACTGCGGTGGCCGGGTATTATGCCTCAAGCCCCCGGGACTTGCTTGAGATCATCCATAAACTGGAGGCTTCCTTGGGCCGGGACAGAACCCAAGAACGGCGCTGGGGGGAACGGACCCTGGATATTGATATCCTCCTCTTTGGAAATCTCCTCATCGCCGAGCCGCCGGACCTGGAAATCCCCCATCCCCGGCTTGCAGAACGGGCCTTTGCCTTGGCGCCCTTACTGGAGCTCCTTCCCGCGGCGATAGATCCCCGGACCGGCGTTTCCTATCAGACGATTTTTGCCAACCTCCCGCCCCAGGGTATTTACTCACTATGAACCAAACCGGTATACTGCCCCATAGTATGGATACCCCAGGTTCCCCAGAACAGAGCGTTGCCCGCAGCTTTAGATTAAAAGATTTTGAAGGCCCTCTGGACTTGTTGCTTTTTTTAATAAAAAAAAATGAAATCAATGTATACGATATCCCGATTGCTCAAATTACCGAACAATACCTAGAGTACCTTCGCTATGCCGCTGCCTTTGATTTGGAGGATATAACCGAATTTCAGGTCATGGCCGCTACCTTGGTATACCTCAAGAGCCGTATGCTCCTCCCGGTAGAAATGGATTTGGAAGATGATCCGGAGGACCTCCGGCAAGGCTTGGTGGATAAGCTCATTGAATACCAGAAATTCAAGAAGCTCTCGGAACTCATGGAAGAAAAGGAACGGGAAACCGAGTGGTTTATCGAACGGAAACGATTGCAGCGGATCTTACCCTTTACCGAGGAGGAACTGTGGCAGCAGGCGGATATCTGGGACTTGCTTAAAACCTTTTCTTCCCTCATGGCGAATCTTTCCAATGAACGGATCATCGATCTCTATGAAGAGGTCTCGGTGAACGAAAAAATCACCCTTATGACCGAGCTTTTGGAGCAGCGAGGGGAATGTTCCTTTACGGACCTGGTGGTTCGTAAGGGTTCACTCATGGACATGGTGTGTGCGTTTCTTGCGATTTTGGAGGCGGTTAAGATTCGGCTCGTGGCGATATGGCAGAACCGCATGTTTGGGGACATTCAAATCCGCCCAAACCGCCATGCTCAGGAACAGACCGCAGGTAATGGAGTTTCGATTGGAGAAAGAGACAGCCCTGATTGAGGCTATTTTATATCTTGAGGCGGATCCCCTGGATGAGGCCAGCCTCGCGCGCATTTCCGGCTTGGCCAAGGAGTCGGTGCAGGCGGCTCTGAGGACCCTGGAAAGCCGGTACACCCAGGAGGAATCCGGGGTGGAATTGACCCGTATCGGCGGGGGGATCCTGATTTCCCCCAAGAAAGAATACTGGAACGCCCTGCGAGAACGGTACGGGAAGAAAAATGAATCCCGCCTATCCCGGGCAGCTATGGAGACCCTCTCCATCATTGCCTATTCACAGCCCATTACCCGGAGTGAAATCGAGGCGATTCGGGGGGTTCAGGCGGATACCATGATACGGCTCCTTTTGGATCGGGAATTGATCCGGGAAGTGGGAAAAAAGGATGTTCCCGGAAAACCGATTCAGTACGGGACCACCAAAACATTCTTAAAACTCTTTCGCTTGGAAAGTATTGCGGATTTACCGAAACTGAATGACCAGGAGGCTGAACGTTTTGAACGGGAACCTGCCGAATAGCCTGGAAGAACCGGGGAAACCTATGCGGCTCCAGGTGTACCTGGCCCATGCCGGGGCTGCCTCTCGCCGGGCCGCAGAAAAACTCATCAGCGCAGGCCGGGTTTCGGTGAACGGCGCGGTGGTATCGGTTTTGGGGGCCAAGGTACTTCCCCAGGATCAGGTCTGCATTGACGGCGTACCGGTCCATCTTGAAAGCCGCCGGTATTATCTGGCGCTCCACAAGCCTGAGGAGTATCTTTGCAGCATGGCGGATCCCCAGGGGAGGCCCCTGGTGCGGGAACTCCTCCCCCAGGAGATAACGGAACGGCTCTATACCGTAGGCCGCTTGGATTACCGGTCTTCAGGACTTATCCTCTTTACCAATGATGGGACCTTTGCCGCGCAGGTGGGGCATCCTTCACGGTGCATCCCTAAGGAATACCTGGTAGAAGCCTCGGGATTCATCCCTCAGGCCGTGGCAGAGGACTTTGTCCGAGGGGTTTTGATCGAAGGAGTACGGTACCGTGCGGAAGAGATAGAACGACTGGGAAAGAAAGCCCTGCGGATCGTATTGATTGAAGGAAAAAACCGGGAGATCCGGCGGGTTTTTTCCCATTTCCATCTGCACCCGGTGAAACTGTGCCGTATACGGATTGGGCCGGTATGCTTAGGGGACTTACAAGCCGGGGAATCCAGGCCCCTCACCGGATCCGAATATGAAGGGCTGATAAACAGTACCTGAGCTTGTTCCAAAACCCGGTTCGTTTTGGAACAGCGTACAGGCCAACAGGCTGCCCGGAAGCTCTTTGGAGACCAGGCGATTTGGATACCTTCGATAAACCATGGGTATGTGCTGGCTCTGATGGAAGTCCTAAAAACTTTCCCCTTTGCAGCGGTATGGGATAAACTCTGCCGGGGTGCCAGTGGGAACCGATGGGTTAAAAAAAGTATCAGGTAGCACTTGAAATCCTTCTTATGATCCCGATCGCCCTCTATACCCCGTAAAGGCGGGTTTAACCTCCTTGCCGGGCCGCAGGTATCTGGTGCTGATCAGGGACCCCGGATCCGTATCTACTCCCATAAATCGGGATAAATCCTTTTAATGAAATTGACCTGCCCGTACCATTGACAAGCTATGATACATGAGATTATAGTGATTCTATTACTGAGCGTGTATTTATGGACATCTAAATGAGTGGAATTGATTTTTATGATTATCATAGAAAAAAGGAAAAGGTGGGAATATGGCAGATGGGTTATGCGCATTTACCGGTGCTGATGTAAAACATGCTTATTCGAGAGAGGCGTTATTTTTTGTATTTGGGGGGGGGGGGGGGGGGGGGGGGGGGCGGGGGGGGGGGCGGGGGGGGGGGGGGGGGGGGGGGGGGGGGGGGTGGGGGGGGGGGGGGGGGGGGGGGGGGG
>JAIRNP010000019.1 GCA_031258005.1 Treponema sp. | reverse complement strand
CATGCTGGAGGCGCAACTCTTTGGCCTAAGCCAAAAGCCGCTTGCCTCTTTAAGGAATGAAGGCGCCTTCTATGTGGGAGAAAGGACCCTTCTGCCCCTTCTCGTTCTGCCAAACCAGTGCAATGTAAACACGCTTGCCGGCCACAAGACCGTGCAGCACCTTTTGTAAGGCGCTCGCGCTATCCACCGGCGCAAAGGCTTTCCAACCGCCCAGGAGTGGCATCCTTAATAGCTTAATTCATAGTCGTTGATGAACCGGCATTCGCGCGGGTACGACATGATTTTGTTTGCCATTGATTTTTTTCAATACGATACATTCAAGGTAGAAAAAGCACAGCTTTTCTGCTTTGATTTACCGAGGAACATAAACACCGTCTACCTGTTGTGAGCCGCAACATCATCAATGAGTATACCGGATTCTGTAAAAACTATGAAACGCAAGCTTATGATGCAGCGGCTACAGTCTCCGTATTGGTGATAACGATGTCCAACAGAATACATAGAGAAGAAAAAAATGTTCTATGAAATAAACAGAATAACTAACTGATAAAATTATTTGATAGGGGGGGGGGGGGGGTATAAAGCAAATATTACATTACGGCATAGAAACCTATCAAAAACCATCACGATAAACAACTACCTTATTACTGCAGTCTGTAAGTGCAGTTCCCTCACCATATCTCCGATGCCCCAAGGCACGGATTATACCATCACCAGTAACAACTTGACAAATATCTGTCTTGTAAAGAGCCTTATTACTTGTTAAAAATTTATAGCACATTCTTGTTTGTTTGTCCAGTGCTATGCAAAAAATTTATCAAAATGAGGCTTTTCAGAAGCTGCCTTGTGCGCCTGCTGACCGTCCTATTGTCAAAGGGGGGTAATTTTTTTATTGTGTAGGTATGAATGCCGAAAAGTTAACCATTAAAGCCCAGGAAGCCCTCAACGAGGCTCTCGCCCTCGCGCAAAAGGCGGATCATGCCCAGGTTGAGCCTGAGCATGTACTCCTTGCCCTCTTGCAGCAGCAAGAGGGGATCGTTCCTCCCCTTATCGAACGCATCGGCGCGGATCCGGCGCAACTTATCGCTCATACCGAAATCCTCACCGCGGAAACGCCCAAGATATATGGAGCAGCGGCCCAGCTTTATTTTTCTTCCGCTGCCTCCAAGGTTCTGGCAAAAGCAGAAACCGAAGCGGCCTCCCTCAAAGATGAATACGTATCCGCTGAACATATCCTCTTGGCCCTGGCTATAAGCGAGGGGAAAACCGGGGAGGCCTTACGAAAAGCGGGGATCACCAAGCAGGGGATCCTGGCCGCACTGAAACAGGTCCGGGGGAATACCCGGATTACCGACCAAAACCCCGAAGATAAGTACCAGGTCCTGGATAAATATTGCCGGGACCTCACCGCCCTGGCACGGCTGGAAAAGCTGGATCCCGTGATTGGCCGGGACGAGGAAATCCGCCGGGTCATGCAGGTCCTCTCTCGCCGAACCAAAAACAACCCGGTCCTTATCGGTGAGCCCGGGGTGGGGAAAACCGCCATTGCCGAAGGGCTGGCCCGGCGCATCATGGCTGGAGACGTCCCGGACGGGCTCAAGGGAAAACGGCTCCTCTCCCTGGATCTGGGGGCCCTGGTGGCGGGCGCCAAATTCCGGGGGGAATTTGAAGACCGCCTCAAGGCGGTGATCCATGAGATTCAAGGTTCTGAGGGAAAGATCATCCTCTTTATTGATGAACTCCACACCCTGGTGGGAGCCGGTGCCGCAGAGGGGGCCACCGATGCCTCTAATCTCTTGAAGCCTGCCTTGGCCCGGGGGGAACTCCGCTGTATCGGGGCCACTACCCTTGATGAATACCGGAAGTACATTGAGAAGGATCCTGCCCTGGAACGGCGCTTTCAACAGGTTTATACCCCGGAGCCTTCGGTGGAGAATACCATCGCCATACTCCGGGGCCTCAAAGAACGGTACGAAGTACATCACGGGGTCCGCATTAAAGATGAGGCCCTGGTAGCCGCGGCCCGTCTTTCAGACCGGTACATCACCAGCCGTTTCCTGCCGGACAAGGCCATAGACCTGGTAGATGAGGCGGCAAGCCGGCTCAAAATGGAATTGGATAGCCGTCCTACGGAACTGGATAAACTGGAACGGAAGCTCTTACAGCTTTCCATAGAAAAGCAGGCATTAAGTAAGGAAGAGGACGGGGCTTCCCGGGAACGGCTGGGAAAACTGGACCAGGAAATCGCCGACCTTACTGCGGAACGAGATGCCATGCAGGCCCGGTGGGATCGGGAAAAACAGGATATCCAGCAGGTCCGGGACATAAAACAATATATAGAAGAACTGAAAATAGAAGAAACCCGGTATGAACGGGAAGGGAACCTCACCAAAGCGGCAGAGTACAAACACGGGCTCATCCCGGATGCCCAGAAAAAACTCAGCCGTCTGACGAGTCATCTGGAAGCCCCGCGGGGCGAAGAAAAGCCCGCCTTACTCCGGGAAGAAGTACGGGAGGAGGATATTGCCCAGGTGGTTTCTGCCTGGACCGGGATTCCGGTTTCCAAGATGCTTTCCGGGGAATTACAAAAATACCTGGATTTGGAAAAGGTCTTGGCAGAGCGGGTGGTAGGCCAGGAAGCGGCTGTAACCGCGGTAGCGGATGCCATCCGGCGGAACAAGGCGGGTCTTTCCGATGCAAGCCGTCCCCTGGGTTCGTTTTTGTTTCTCGGGCCTACAGGGGTGGGCAAAACCGAGCTGGCCAAAACCTTGGCGGATTTTCTCTTTAACGATGAGAAGGCGCTCACCCGGATAGATATGAGCGAATACGGGGAGAAACACGCGGTGAGCCGCCTCATTGGCGCGCCTCCGGGGTATGTGGGCTATGAACAGGGGGGACAGTTGACCGAGGCGGTCCGGCGGCGGCCCTACAGCGTGATCCTCTTCGATGAAATTGAAAAGGCCCATCCTGAGGTGTTCAACCTGTTTCTCCAGCTCTTGGATGATGGGAGGCTTACCGACGGTCAGGGCCGGGTGGTGGACTTCAAGAATGTGATCATCATCATGACCAGCAACCTGGGATCAGACCTGATCCTGGAAGCAAAACAGCATGAGGATATTGAAGGGGCGGTACGCGAACTTTTAAAGCAGCGGTTCAGACCGGAATTCCTCAACCGTATTGACGAACAGGTGATCTTTAAGCGCTTAGGCAAAGAGGAGATCCACCGCATCCTGGGGATCCAACTCACCTATCTTACTGAACGACTCGTGGAACGGAAGATAGGCCTTACCCTCACCCCCGGGGCCAGGGACCTTTTAGCGGAACGGGGTTATGATCCCCTCTTTGGGGCCCGGCCTTTGAAAAGGGTCATCCAGAATGAACTGGAAAATCCCCTGGCCAAGGCTATTATTGGGGGAAAAATAAAGGAAGGAGATACCCTTATCGTGGACACCCAAGGAGAAGGATTGATCTTTCGTACTACTTCGAATCGCTCCGGGTAAAGGAGCGGGTTTATGCAGGAAAATATACGAATTCCTGAAGTGCTGATGGTCTTGTTCCTGGTACTACCGGCGCTCAGGCCCTATATCAGGGGCTTACAGTCCCAGGATGGATTATTCTGGTTCCCCCTGGTGGCTTTGGCTATGGGAGTGGCCTTATTTCCTGCCTATGGATTTCGGCCTGAATGTGTTCCCCTGCTGCTTTGTACGGTGTTCTTCAATATCCGTCATGCCCCCGTATTGCTTAATCATCTGGGATGGTGGGATCGGGATAAGCTCCCCCGCCAAGGTTTCACCCTGGTATATCTCGGGTTGCTTATACTCACCGCTCTAGGGGCCTTGTATTTCTCCCCGCGAAAGGATACCCGTTTGATCCTCCACGGGGTGGAGACCCGTACGATCCGGGATGAAGCGCGGAATGCGGATATATTCCTGCGACTCTATGGCCCGGTTGATCCGGATACCCAAGGGAGGGCTTCACCGATACGGCCGCTTATGCTCCTGGTTCCTCCGGTATTCGGGTCGGTAGGCATGGTGGATCAGGTATGTGAGAAACTACGGGATCAGGGGTTTACGGTCTTAAGTTTTTCCCGGCAAGGCTTTGATTTTCCGGCCTGGGGATCCGATGGAAAGCAGTATAGGCCCCCGGTGCAAGAGCAGTTCCGGATCTTCAAGGCTTTTGCCCAGGGAAAGGCCACAAAAGCGGCAAATCTCTGGGGCCGGGCCTTAGAAGCCGGCCGGGTGGAGGATATAGGCTTTCTGCTTGCCTATATCAAGCAGGATCTGTATCGGGATTTCCCGGAATCTGGGGCGGAACGGAACACCCTCTTTTTAACCGGCTACGATGCGGGAGGATCCGCGCTCGCGCTGCTGGGCGCTTCCCCGGAATGGCGGGCTGCCAATCCTGAGGTGAAAGGCCTCATCCTGGTGGAGAGCCCCCTGTGGTCGGCTTATGAGTTTGATGAGCCGAAAGGTCCTCCCCAGATCAAATCCCTTATTCGGCCCCAGGTTCCCACCCTGTTTATGGCCTCTGATAGGGTGAATGATTCCCAGAAGCGGAATCGCCTGTATGGACCGGTCCTCCAGATATTACAAACCGATACTCCGGTGGTCTTGGCCGCGGTAGACGGCGCAGGCCCCTTGGATTATTCTGATTGTCCTGCCAAGTACCCTCTGTACTCTGCGTGCCTGTCAGGGAATAAGCAGAGCCCCTGGAAATATGACACCTTTATCGAAGGGGCCGCGTCGATCATGACCAATTTTGCCGGCCTGCTCTTGGAAAACCCTCCCCCGGATTCTGCCGGATCCCCGGTGGCCATATCCCGGCGCAAAGGCTTGGGGGGCGTCATGCACTTTGAAACCGGCGGGGCCTGGAATTTACCTGATTTTGGGTATATACTGTCTCCATGATTACTTCCTTGACCACGAGCACATTAGATGATTTTTTCAGGAGCCTCCTGGATATTGAGGGATTCCGCAGTATAGACGGTTCCTTGAACGGGATCCAGGTGGATAATGACGGAGCAGAACTGGGAAAAATCGCTTTTGCCGTGGATGCATGCCTGGAAACGTTTAAACGAGCTGCGGCAGCCGGGGCAGGGATGCTCTTTGTCCATCATGGGCTTTTCTGGGGCGCGCCGCTGCGGATCCAGGGGCCCTTGAGAGCCCGTATACAGTTCCTGGTGGACCACAATCTCGCCCTCTATGGGGTACATCTGCCCCTGGACGAACACCCCCGATGGGGAAATAATGGGGTCTTGGCGGAACGCTTAGGGATGGTAAACCTTGAGCCTTTCGGCTGGTATCATGGCCGCAAAATAGGGTATAAAGGCACCCTCAAGCCCGCTTTGACCATCGAAGAAGCAGTACACCGGATAAGTTTCATGGATAGACCGCCTTTGGGAGTGTATCCCTTTGGAAAAGAGCAGAGTCACACCTGCGGGGTGATTTCCGGAGGTGCTGCCAAAGAAAGCCTCCAGGCGATTGCCGAGGGGCTGGATCTGTTTGTTACCGGAGAACATTCCCATCAAGTGTATCATGATGCCGTGGAAGCGCGGCTCAACCTGATCGCCGGGGGGCATTATGCCACCGAAGTGTGGGGTGTTCGGAAGATCATGGAACAATGCGCCTTGCAACTGCATATAGATACGGAATTTATTGACCTTCCTACGGGGTTATAAGAGGAGAAGTAACGGTGATCGTTCACAACGCCAAAGCCAAGGTTTTGCCTTTTCTGCTGAGCGGGTTTATCATTCTTTCAGATCAACTGGTTAAGGGATTTATTGTTAAACACTGGTCCGACAGCCGGATCCTAGACGTATTCGGTAACGACCTCCTTTGGATCATCCATGTCCGTAATAAGGCCATTGCTTTTAGTCTGGGCCATAACCTGCCGGATTCCCTGCGGCCCCTGTTGTTCATTGTGCTTCCCATTATCGTGTTGGGTTTTCTGTTGGGGTATTACGTTAGGTCCAAGGAATTTTCCAATTTCCAGCGCTGGCTTTTCGCGGGGATCCTGGGAGGAGGAATCGGCAATATCCTGGATCGTATCTTCCGGCCCGATGGGGTAGTCGATTTTATCAGCGTGAAATTCTATGGAATCCTCGGGATGGAGCGGTGGCCGACCTTTAATATTGCCGATGCCAGTGTGGTAGTTTGCGGTATTATCCTCTTGCTATCCAGCCTCATAAGCCCAAAATCAGTTGAGGTGAAACCAGCTAAGAAGGAGGCCTCTCATTGAGTAAAAAAACGAATACCCTGCTTTTTATCCTGGGAGCAACGGTCCTGAATGTATTGGTTATGGCCCTCTGTTTTATGCTGCTGCTCTTCATATATGCCCGGCTTCTGGCGCCCCTGCTTCCTGAGACCGTCCAAGCCTGGGGGCTTCCGCTGATCTTGATAGGTTCCATGGCCTTATCCTTTGTACTGTACCGGATTATTCTAAAACAACTCGTAAAACGGGTTACCATGGAAAAGTATTTTGCCCCGCTTTTTAGTTGGAAAAAACGGTCGTAAAGCAGGGGCTTTTCAATGGAAAAGGTGGTCGAACCACCTTACTTATCTCCCAGCAGGGCAGACACATCCCGATTAAGTTCCGCCCGGCTATATGCGCCGATTCGGATCGACTGGATAATCCCTGCCTCGTCAATGAGATAGGTCTGAGGGACGGCGCTTATACGATAGAGCTGAGAAATCCGGTAATCCTGGTCCATCACCACATTAAGGGTAACCTTGGTGCGTCCCAGAAAATTAGCCACCTCCCTTTCCGTCTCCGCGCAATTTACCGCCAGCACCGTAAGGCCCTGGGACTTTGTGGTAGTAAGTGCGGAAATAAGGGGCAGTTCCCGGATGCACGGACCGCACCAGGTGGCCCAGAAATGCAGGGCCACGGGCTTTCCCCGGTAAGCGGACAATTTCATAGGTTTACCATCAGCCGCAGTAAAAGTAAAATCCGGAGCCGGTTTACCCACCGATAATTCCGCTCCCTGAACCGAAAGGGCTGCGCTCAAAAGCAACACGATACCCCATACGCTTTTTTTATAGCTCACTTAAATCTCCTTCCCCCTTTTTTTGAAATGTATAGGTAATTGCCTGTGCCGGGCAATCCTCTCGGCATGTACCACAGCGGATACATTCCCGGTCATTCACCCGATGGGTATCCATTTTACACGTTTTAGCGCAGGCCCCGCAATGGGTGCAAGCTGCCTCATCAAGGTGTATGCCCAGCAGGGCGTACCGGTTAAGAAGGCCGTAAATCGCGCCCAAGGGACAGAGGAAGCGGCAGAAAAACCTGAACACCCCTACCGAAAGGGCCAGGATACTGATAAGGAGGGCTAGTTTCCAGAAAAAGAGACCCCCTATGAGGTCCCGCAGGGCCTGGTTCGCTATCACCAGGGGAATCCCCGCTTCCAAGGTTCCTGCAGGACACACCAGTTCACAGAAAAAAGGCGCCCCATACCCTTGGATGAAAAAGAAGGCCCCCGGCAGGCCGATGACCAACAGGGCAAGGATGGCGTATTTACCCCCGTGAGCTTCCGGGTGAGGGCATTTTTCCGTACTTTTGGTCCGGGTATTTTGTATAACAGTTCCTGGATGAGGCCGAAGGGACAGAGGAAACCGCAGACCCCCCGGCCAAGGAGTACGCCGAAAAGTACAAGGAGGCCCGTAACAAAAAAGGGAACCCGCCCTTCCGCAAGGGCGTTTTGGAGCGCTCCCAGGGGACAAGCCGCGATTGCCCCAGGGCAGGAATAACAGTTAAGCCCCGGGACGCAGGTGTTTTTCAGGGGACTTTTGGACAGAGAACCGGTCTTGAACTGGAGTATGTCCGCATTGCAGAGGAGCATGGATAGACCTTGAATCAGCTTGCGTTTACCCAATGCCCATACACTCCAGACAGACAAAAACCGCTTTTCTGAATACCGCAGTCGTATCACCCCGGAGGATACCGGTAATGATACAAAGGGCCGCGACTGCAAGCAGGATAAGCGGTATAACCTTGCCCTTCCAGGGCCGCTCCTGGTATAAGGAGCGGCATTTTTTAACACTCATCACCTCCAATACTATAGGAAATCGAGGTTTTTGTCCATGTTTTCATGCTGGAACCCTGGCGGCCATCCGGGAGCAACCGAAATGCCTCATTTTGAAATGTTGTCGAAAACTATGGATGCCTCATATAGAAAATGTTGCCCAAGCTATGTCCGTTCCTGCGTTGGTATACGGTTTGTCTGGGCGAACCGCCGGCGCAGACGCAGGATTGCCTTGTTGACATGCTGCTGAAGTTCCACCGGATTGTAAAGGGCGCACCGGGTATTGCGGGTGTCCTTGCAGGCCTGCGTGTTCGGTGAGCCTGACGAAGGGGCTCCTGGGC
>JAIRNP010000146.1 GCA_031258005.1 Treponema sp. | reverse complement strand
TCTCGTTTTGTATCATTGCGTGCTCAACCCCCTCTTCACATGATTCTAATCACACAATACCATACTGGTCCTCTTGGAGTCTAGTCTTTTTGGCAAATGTCCTAACTCGTTGGTATAGTTTTGGGAAAGCCTCATTTTATTACAGATTACGTCAAAAAAATTTTTTGTTACGTGTTGACATCCCGGGACGCTGGGGTCAGCGTATCATGGCTTTGCTTAAGCCCATCCCCAGCCCTGCCAGAACCAGCGCCGCCAGGTTGTTGACCACGATGTTGAGCAGGCCCTGCTTTACCTGTCCCGCAGAAAACAAGCGGATGGTTTCCAGGGCATAGCTTGAAAAGGTTGTGTAGCCTCCCAGAAACCCCGTGATGAGCAAGAGGCGTAATTCCCCCCTTATTACCCCAGGAACCCTGGAAGATTCAAAGGTTTGAAACAAAAACCCTATCATGAATGAGCCCAGGGCATTGACACAGAAGGTTCCCAGCGGAAAGGGCCGGACCCAGAGGGTCGTAATCAGGCGGCTCGACCCGTACCGGGCGGCCGCACCCATGCCTCCCCCGATAAGGACCGCGATATAGGGCATCACCGAAGGCTCGATGTTGCGCGGTTATTCCCGCAGCAATGCTTATATTTCTTCCCGCTTCCGCAGGGACAGGGTTCATTCCGGCCTACCTTGGGAGCGGAACGGATGACGGTCTTGGGTACAATAGTTCCTTCAATATAAAACCATCGGTCCCCGTGTTTTTTAAACCGGGCCTTTTCATGATGCACATCATTAAGCCCATCCCGTTCATAGGCGGCCTCAAATTCCACGGTCCCTTCGGTATCCTCAGGACCGCCCTGGGTACAGGAGAGAATCTTGAGTCCCAGCCACCGGGACTTTTCACTCCAGTCCCGGGTTTGTTGGACATCAATTTCTTCTTTGCTGTCTTTGCTGCAGGTATCCACGATGTAGGTAATGGCATGTACGACATAGGCGGAATACCGGCTTCGCATGAGGGCTTCTGCAGTGGGGGGAGTGCCGGCACCTAAAATATAGGGTTCACAACAGGCCGCAAAGGAACTCCCCGAACCACAGGGACAGGGTTTCATTATAGGACCTCCAAAAGCGCAGAAATATCCGCCGGAATGATCTGGGCCACAGGTTCTCGTAGCTGTTTAAGGGATGGAGGAACCGGTACCTGACCGGTTAAGGGTTCCACGATCTCCGCAAATTTGGCAGGATGCGCCGTGGCCAGGACCCCCACAGGAACCCCCAGGGAGCAAGACCGGCGAAGCTGATTACAGCCCTGCCAGGCTACTCCGGTGTGGGGATCCAGAAAATACCCCTGGGTCTTATGTACCTCCCGGATGATCTTCCGGGTGGCTTCATCATGAACCCAAACCCCCTGGAGGACCCGCCGCAGTTCTTCCAGGGACCATTGCGCGGTCATGCGCTCAAAGTTACTGGGCGCTCCCACATCCATGGCATTGGAAATGGTGGCTTGGGAGGACCGGGGTTCGTAGAGGCCGCTCAAAAGATAATCTGGAATGGTTTTATTCACATTCGTGGCGGCGATGAACCCCCGAATAGGCGCGCCCATCTTCATGGCGTACATTCCTGCGGTGAGGTTGCCGAAATTACCGGAGGGTACGCAAAAGGTGATGGCCTGCCCCGGGACGGGAATCGGCTTTTCTTGAACCCCTGCGCCGCAAGCAGCCCAGGGGCTGCTCTCTTGGAGGGGGGGATCGGTTTTTCCGGCAAAGGCTTTTCCTGCTGCCGCGGCATAATAGATGCTTTGGGGGATGAGCCGGGCTATGTTGATGGAATTCGCTGAAGAAAGGGCTTTCCTCTTTTGCAGGTTCTCGTCGCTGAACGCGGTTTTCACCAGGCGCTGACAATCATCGAAACTGCCCTCCACGGCTAGGGCCTTGATGTTTCCCTCAAGCCCGGCGATCTGCCGTTCCTGCAAGGGAGATACCCGGCCCTGGGGATACAGCACGGTTACGTTAATCCCTTCCACCCCGTAAAAGCCTGCGGCCACGGCCCCGCCCGTATCCCCGGAAGTAGCCACCAGGATATGCAAGGGCTTCTCTTCTCCCCGGCGGAGGTACGCAAAGGCCCGTGCCATGAACCGGGCGCCGAAGTCTTTAAACGCCGCAGTGGGGCCGTGGAACAGTTCCAGTACCAGCCGGTCTCCCACCGGAATCAGGGGAGCGGTAAAGGGATAGGCCGCCAGGACCAGATCCTCCAAGACCGGATGAGGTATTTCACCCTGCACATAGGGCTTTATGGTTTCCAAGGCGATGTCATGGAAATCCATCGTCCCTAAGGACGATTTAACCGGTTCTGGATAGGGAGGGATTACTTCGGGGACAAAAAGGCCCCCATCAGGAGCAAGCCCGGTCAAGGCTGCCCGGGCAAAACTCACGCCCTCGGCTTTGTTCCTGGTACTGAAATAACGCATCCTGGTCCTACCTTAATTTTTTTCGCAGTTTCCTGCGGCTTTTTTGGGCCGCTTTTCTTTCCGCTGCACTGCTGGCCGTATTTCTGCTGGAATTTAAGTATACTCGAACCGGTTTATGGTTGGGAAGCCGGGAGGCAATACACAGCCATAAGATTCCGAACACCACCATGACAAAAGAAAAAATCTGACCGGTAGAAAAATTAAGGAGATCATGGGCCGCTGCCGGGGGGAGGGTGCTTGCACTCCACTGGATACGGTACCCTAAGTCCGCATCGGGCTCCCGGAAGTACTCGACGAAAAACCGGAATAACCCATACCCTAATCCATAGATGCCCATTAAAAAGCCCTTAAAAGGTTTCCGGTTCCGTAATACCCAGATGATGAGCCACAAAACCACCCCTTCAAAGAAGGCTTCATAGAGCTGGGATGGATGCCGGGGCAGGTTCACCCATACCGCTTGATCCGGAATGATTATCCCCGCCTTTGCTGCGGCTTCCTGGACCCACGATTCTGCTGCGGGAAGCCGCTCGGCCTGGGGAAACAACATACCCAAAGGACCGGTGCATACCCGGCCGTATAATTCACCGTTGATAAAGTTACCCAGTCGGCCAAAGGTATATCCCAAAGGGATACTCCCGGCAAACATATCGCCGATTTCCCGGTAGTCAAACCGTTTCAGCCCGGAATAAATCAAAATCGCCGTGATGCCCCCGATGACTCCTCCGTGATAGCTCATGCCTTGGAGGCCCGTAAAGGCGCCGTCCCGGAAAGGCCAGAATACGAGCCAGGGCCGCAGCCGGTACACATCGCTGGTTTCATACACCAGGGTAGCAAATATCCGGGCCCCCACTACCAGGGCAAAGATACCCCAGAGAAACAAACCCGTGAGATCATCGTCGCTGATAGGAAAATGCCGTTCCAGTACCTGTTTCCGGTACAGCAGAAAAGCCACGCCGAAGGCCACGATATACATAAGCCCATACCAGCGGATGGGAAGACCCGGAATGATTTCCGGGGACAGCCACGAGGGAAACGGTATACTGAGTAACATGGACACCTCTTTCTATTACGGTTTGAACCCCTGAGCCATGGCCTTGGACAATTTGAATTTCAAAAAATTATTCTCTTTCTTGAGTTTGGATAATTCAAATTGCTGGGATTTTATGGTCTCCACCAGATCCCCTTGACTCAAAGCCCCGGTGTGGAGCAGATCTTCCACATAGTCTATTTTGCTCTCAAAATCAATCTCTGCTTCCGCTCCTGCTTCCAGAAAGCTCTCATCAATATCCTTAGCGCTAAAAGGAAATTGATTTTCCGGGGACTTGAGGATCTTATCGGCAATCCGGTAAATCGCCTGAGCCAGAATGGACCTAGGCTTATAGATGGTGATAGGCAGCCGGGAAGCGAGACTCGGATCCTGCATGGAATCCCGGTAGAGCACTCCCAGATGCTCAATCTGCAAATCCAGGTATTCTTCACAGGAACGGCGGATCTTTATGGCCACCTCTGCGTCCTTGGGGTTGTCGAGCATGTTGGTAATAAGCCGGGGATGGAAACGGTTAAGCCGGCCCATAAAGGCTTCATAGGAGAAGGGATCGATCTTGCGGATCTCAGGAAGTACCTGAGGAATATAGAACTTCTGGGGACCAGAACCGTCCCGGCGAATCTGCTCAAGATAGGCATACGCCGCGGTTCCCTTGGTAAAGACCGTATACATCATTCTGAAAACCGTATTTTTCAAGAACACGTAGGCATTGAGCACTGCCGTAACCGCTGGAGAGGTTACCACAATTCCCTCACCGGAAAGGAGAAAGAAGTCCAGAATAGACTGATGGGTTCCTGCTCCCAGGTCCAGGATAAGAATATCCGTATGCCCTTTTAAGGCTAGTAAGCGCCTGATGAGGACATTCCGCTGCGAGGCTTTGAGATTGGCGGTCCCGGGAATTTCCGTATCCCCCGGGATAAACCGCAGTCCCGGAATGTCGGTCTCCACAATCACCTTGGAAAAATCCATCCGGAGATCGTTTAAGAAGGTTCCAATGCCCACTTTCGGAGCCTGATGCCCCACGACGAGGTGCAGATTAGAGGCCCCCAGATCCAGATCCGACAGGACCACCTGCTTTCCTGCCCGGGTAAAGGCCACTGCCAGATTTGCCGCTACCAGGGATTTACCCACCCCCCCTTTACCGCTGGCAATAGGAATAATACGCATTAGAGGCCTCCCTCGGCTTGAGCTGCGAAACGGTTCGTCCGGCTTATCTTGGTTTGCAACAATACTCCTCCTACAACCGAAAAGATGTCTGCTGCGGTAAGGAGCAGGATAAACCCCAGGATACCCCTGGCCCCGATGTTCAAAGCCGCGATAATGCCGCGAAAGGAAAAAATAACCCATCCCATCAAGGCTACCAGGGCGATGGTTTTACCTGCTATATATAAAGGAACATAGGATTGATAAAGGGAAAGACGGATCCAGAGAAAATAGGTCATCAAGGGGAACAGGGCATTGGGAACCACATACACCACATAGGGAAAGAGCCGGTTTATAATCCCCCCTCCCCCGGAAATGCCATAAGAGGGCCCTAAAACCGCCAATACGCTTAAAAGGAGAATAAGGCGGAACAATTCGCATACAAAAAGCATAATTCTCAAAGGCCCATATACATCCATATCTAAAAATCTAAAGTTCTCACGGGAGAGAGTCAATGGGTGTCCACCAGGCGAGCCGTCAAATAGAATGACCGACCCTCTCTTTTTCCCGCAGACCGCTTATTTCAGCCAAAGTATAGACCGCCACCGCGGTGATCATGGTGTCCAGTAAGGTGCCTACTGCAATAAGATAGAAGGCCAGGGGTTTGAGTAAGAGATAGCCCCCTTCATAGCCCTGTCCATAATTCAGGCAAAGCACCGCCAAGGCCGTATAAGCCCCATCTCCTGGATGACGGGCCAGGCAAAATGAAATGATGAAGATCCTGAACCCTATGGATATGAGGTGTATGGGGAGGATCTCTAAGCTCGAATAGGACTTGATAATTACGATAAACGCCACTGCCGCCACCATAGCGCTCCCCGAGCGGCCAAAGGTGCTAAACAGGGACAGGACCACGGCATTGACGCGCCTTCGGACCCCCAGATTCTCCTTGCTATGCCGGAGCAATATGGGCAGGGAAAAATTAAGGTCTCCTGAAAAGAAACCCGCCAAGGCCGGCCCCAGCACGCCGTAGATCACCCGCCAAGGCTTCATATCCGCTTTAAGCAGACACAGGAGCAGGGGCAGCACGATACCGATCAGCACCAGGCTGAGGACCCCCAAGAGGATCATGAGATTCCGAAACCCCTCGCCTCCTAGGGCTTCCTGATAAGACACGGCCCAATAGGCACTGAGGACGATCATAATGAGTCCCAGTATCTCTGAAAAGAAGGATCCCACGTGATAGAAGATTCGGGAAAGGGAATCCACCAGGGTAATCACCGGTTTGGTATAACTCCGATCATAGGAAAGGCCGATGCCGAGAAAGAACGCGCATACATACACGGGAAAGAGGTACACCCCATCGCTTACCAGGGCGGAGAACATATTAGGAGGAAACAAGACCCGTATACTTTCCAGGGTTTCCAAAGAAACCGCCGTAACCTGCTCTTCCACCAGAATCGGAATCCGGGGAGGCGAGAAAACAAGCACCGCCCACATCCCCCCGGTGATGACCAGCGCGGTACTCCCTGCCATAACCAGAAAGGTGCGAAGCACCAAGGGCCAGAATCCCCCGTCCCGGCGCAGTTCATAGACCCCAAGGGTCAAGGAAAAGAACAGGATAGGCACGACCGTATACCGGCCTATTCGGATACCCATGTCCTGAAGCCAGGGCAACAGGGTCAATATCCCAGGAAGCACCGAAGGGAGAAATTTTCCCAACATCACACCCAGCATAGAACCGATTAAGAGCTTGACCCAGACCTTCATAGGATTAAGCATACTTTATTAAGGGAACCTATGACAATGGGCGCCTGCGGCGGGCGAAGCAGGGGGCCGGGAGGTTAGGATTACGGGCTTACGTCCCTTCGTTCCTGCTACAGGCAGAGTGCTCTCAGCTATATGGCGGGCTTGGCTCCAAAGCGACAGAGACCCGAAGCAAGGGGCGCCCCACTTGCTTACCTCCACAGCCAGTCAGGGGCTCCCCTTGGGGGTGCCTGCGGCGAGCGAAGCAGGGGACCGGGAGGTAAGAGGTAAAGGTTTACGTCCCTTCGTTCCTGCTACAGGCGGAGTGTCCTCAGCTATAATCTAAACTTGATCCACAAGTTTAGATTATAGCTGTTCCAGGATAGACCGCTCCCCCGGAGGTTTTCGGTTTGTGGTGGAAATCAGGACTGATTCGGAACGTGAGGAGGGTTGGTACCGTTATCCGGGCGTAGGGACGGTAGGAAAGGGGAACATGTGGAGAAAAACGGTTTGAATCGTGGTTTCTCCATAAAAGGGTCTGACCCTTACCTTCGATGCCCCGACTCGATCTTCCCTGGCCTCCTCAGGGGGTTCACCCTCCACTATCC